>NZ_JBNDLE010000007.1:0-331630 GCF_050435905.1 Pseudomonas sp. 2835
TGGTTAAGAGCTTTTCGTCTCAACCGAGGCGCGCATTCTACGCTTTCCTCAGAGTCTGTCAAGCGTTTATTTTGAAGTTTTTCGTTCAACTTCAATCACTTGACTCGCTGCGATCTCTCGTAGCGGGAGGCGAATTCTACAGCG
This sequence comes from Pseudomonas sp. 2835, assembly GCF_050435905.1. Classification (NCBI taxonomy): domain Bacteria; kingdom Pseudomonadati; phylum Pseudomonadota; class Gammaproteobacteria; order Pseudomonadales; family Pseudomonadaceae; genus Pseudomonas; species Pseudomonas sp. 2835. Next base: position 145 of record NZ_JBNDLE010000007.1, read on the forward strand.
TTTCAAACCGCTGTCAACTGCCTTTTTCACCGCTGCCGATCTTTCGATCGAAGCCCTTCCGGATAACCCTGGAACCGCTAACTCTTTGAAACTCAAGGAGTTTTCAGTTCCGACTGCGCCGGAAGTGGGGCGAATTATAGACACATCTGAAGGGGCGTCAAGGACTTATTTCAACTTTGTTTCGGCGGGGGCGTTTTGGCTATAAGTAGCAAGCTTCAAGCTGCAAGTAAAAGCAGAGGCACCGCGCCCAACTTGCAGCTTATAGCTTATAGCTTGCCACTACCGCCTACTCAGCCTTGAGGGTAACCCGGGCAAATGCCTTCTTACCCGCCTGACACACATGGGTCGCGCCAAGTGCGAACATGAAGTCGCGATCAACCACTGCACCGTCGACCTTTACGGCGCCGCCATTGAGCAGATCCCGCGCCATCGCCGAGTTCTTCACCAGGCCCGCCCGGTTCAACACAGCAGCGATCGGCAAGCTTTCAGCCGCAGAGACCTCGACCTCAGGCAGATCCTCGGGCAATTCGCCCTCTTTCATACGGTTGCCTGCCGCACGGTGAGCATTGGCGGCAGCCTCCTCACCATGGAAACGGGCAACGATCTCTTCCGCCAGCTTGATCTTGATGTCACGCGGGTTCGCGCCATTGGCGACATCGGCACGCAACTGCTCGATCTCTTCCATGGAGCGGAAGCTCAGCAGCTCGAAGTAACGCCACATCAAGGTGTCGGGAATCGACACGAGCTTGCTGTACATCACCCCGGGGGCTTCCTGGATGCCGACATAATTGCCCAGGGACTTGGACATCTTCTTCACGCCATCGAGCCCTTCGAGCAGCGGCATGGTCACGATGTTCTGCGCTTCCTGACCGTAGGCGCGTTGCAGCTCGCGCCCCATCAGCAAGTTGAACTTCTGGTCGGTACCGCCAAGCTCGACGTCGCACTTGAGTGCCACCGAGTCATAACCCTGGACCAGCGGGTAGAGGAACTCATGGATCGCGATCGGCTGATTGGTGGTGTAGCGCTTGTCGAAGTCGTCGCGCTCGAGCATGCGCGCCACGGTGTATTGCGACGCCAGGCGAATGAAGTCGGCCGGGGTGAGCTTGTCCATCCAGGTAGAGTTGAACGCGACTTCAGTCTTGGCCGGGTCGAGAATCTTGAACACCTGCTGTTTATAGGTCTCGGCGTTATCGAGCACCTGCTCGCGGGTCAGCGGCGGACGGGTGGCACTCTTGCCGCTCGGGTCACCGATCATGCCGGTGAAGTCGCCGATCAGGAAGATCACCTGGTGACCCAGGTCCTGGAACTGGCGCAGCTTGTTGATCAGGACGGTATGCCCCAGGTGCAGGTCAGGCGCAGTCGGGTCAAAACCCGCCTTGATCCGCAGCGGTTGCCCGCGCTTGAGCTTCTCGACCAACTCGGACTCGACCAGTACCTCTTCCGCTCCACGCTTGATCAGCGCTAGCTGCTCTTCAACCGACTTCATAACAGACCCGTAAGGCTCAGATTCAAAGGGACCCAACCATACAAGATCAGCCATCAAATACAAGTTTTTGCCCCGGGTGTGACCTCGAAGCCGACTGATGACGTCTGCGCGCTTGCGCTGAAGGGGATTTGGTTATATTTTATACAGTTATTTCATCTTCATCATGTCATTCATCTTTTCCACTTCATCTATTTCAAAGTCAATTCATCTATGACCAACGAACCGCCTAAAGCGCCCCCGCTTTATCCGAAGAGCCACCTGTTGGCCGCCAGCGGCATCGCCGCCTTACTCAGCCTGGCCTTGCTGGTGTTCCCATCCAGCGAGGTCGAAGCCAAGAAAACCACCCTGAACCTGGAGCTGGAAAGCCCGGCAGAGCAACTCAAGCAGGAACAGAACGCTCCACTTACCCAGAACACCGACGCCGCCCCTTCGCCGTTTGCGCAGATCGACAACAGCGCCAGCGCAACCGAGGAAACCGCCAAGGCCGAGCCAGCGCCCGCCGCTGCCGAAGCAGCGCCAGCCAAGGACCCAAGCCACCGCGAAGTAACTGTGAGCCGCGGCGACACCCTGTCGACCCTGTTCGCCAAGGTCGGCCTGCCGGCTACTGCCGTGCATGAGGTGCTGGCCAGTAACAAGCAGGCCAAGCAGTTCAGCCAGCTCAAGCACGGCCAGGTGCTGCAGATCGAACTGGACAAGGACGGCCAGCTGGCCAGCCTGCACAGCAAGCTCAGCGACCTCGAGACCATTCGCCTGAGCAAGAGCGCAAACGGTTACGCGTTCAACCGTGAAATCAGCAAGCCAGTGGTGCGCTCGGCTTATGTACATGGCGTGATCAAAAGCTCACTGTCGGCCTCGGCCCAGCGTGCCGGCCTGAATCACAACCTGACCATGGACATGGCGCGTATCTTTGGTTACGACATCGACTTCGCCCAGGATATCCGCCAAGGCGACGAGTTCGACGTGATCTACGAACAGAAGGTCATGAACGGCAAGGTCGTCGGTACCGGCAACATCCTCTCTGCCCGCTTCACCAACCGCGGCAAGAGCTTTACCGCGGTGCGCTACACCAACAAGCAGGGCAACACCAACTACTACACGGCTGACGGCAACAGCATGCGCAAGGCGTTCATCCGTACTCCGGTTGACTTCGCCCGCATCAGCTCGCGCTTCTCGGCTGGCCGCAAGCACCCGATCCTGAACAAGATCCGCGCGCACAAAGGTGTCGACTACGCAGCACCACGCGGTACGCCGATCAAGGCCGCCGGTGACGGCAAAGTGCTGCTGGCAGGCCGCCGCGGTGGCTACGGCAACACCGTGATCATCCAGCACGGCAACCGTTACCAGACCCTGTACGGGCACATGCAGGGCTTCGCCAAAGGCGTGAAGACCGGCGGTACCGTCAAGCAAGGCCAGATCATCGGCTACATCGGTACCACCGGCCTGTCCACTGGCCCGCACCTGCACTACGAGTTCCAGGTCAACGGCGTCCACGTCGACCCGCTCGGGCAGAAGCTGCCAATGGCCGACCCGATCGCCAAGGCCGAGCGCCAGCGTTTCCTGCAGCAAAGCCAGCCACTGGTCGCACGCATGGACCAGGAAAAGGCCACCCTGCTTGCTTCGAGCAAGCGTTAAGCAATGCCGCTCTATCTGGGTGTGATGTCCGGAACCAGCCTCGATGGCCTGGACATCGCCTTGATCGAACAGGAGCAGCAACTCACGCTGCTCGCCACCCATTACATCCCCATGCCCGCCGACCTGCGCAAGGACCTGCTGGACCTGTGCGCCAGCGGGCCTGACGAGATCGCCCGCGCCGCCCTGGCCGAAAACCGGTGGGTGCAGCTTGCCGCCGAAGGCATCCAGCACCTGCTAGCCGCCCGCAACCTCAAGCCTGAGGCCATTCGCGCCATCGGCAGCCATGGCCAGACCATCCGCCACGAACCGGCGCGCGGCTTCACCGTGCAGATCGGCAACCCGGCGCTGCTGGCCGAGCTCACCAATATCAGCGTGGTCAGCGATTTCCGTCGCCGCGACGTTGCCGCCGGCGGCCAGGGTGCGCCACTGGTACCGGCCTTCCACGAAGCGCTGTTCGCCCATCAGGGCCAACGCCTGGCGGTGCTCAACGTCGGTGGCTTCAGCAATCTGAGCCTGATCGAACAGAACAAACCGGTTAGCGGCTTCGATTGCGGGCCGGGGAACGTGCTGCTCGATGCCTGGATTCAGCAGAAACACGGGCACAGCTATGACGCCAATGGCGCCTGGGCTGGCAGCGGACAGGTCATTCCCGACCTGCTCGCCTCGCTGCTAAGCGATTCGTTCTTCGCTGGCAGCGGGCCGAAAAGCACCGGCCGTGAAGTGTTCAACCTGCCTTGGCTCAATCGGCATCTGGCCTCTCGGCCAGGCCTTCGGGATGAAGACGTACAGGCCACGCTGCTGGAATTGACCGCCCGCAGCATCGTCAACTCGTTGCAGGCCGCGCAAAACGATACCCAGGCGCTGCTGGTCTGCGGTGGCGGCGCCCACAACAGCGTGCTGATGCAGCGCCTGACAGCCCTGCTGCCCTACGCCCGGGTCAGCAGCACTGCCGCTTGTGGCGTCGATCCTGACTGGGTTGAGGCCATGGCCTTCGCCTGGCTCGCCCACTGCTGCCTGGAACACATCCCCGCCAACCGCCCCAGCGTTACCGCTGCCCGTGGCTTGCGAGTATTGGGCGCGATCTACCCGGCCTGAACCGCAGGCAGCAAAACGCCGCGCATCGGCGCGGCGTTTGCGGTACTGCCCTTGCGATCAGATCGAGAACGAAGAACCGCAACCACAGGTCGTGGTGGCGTTCGGGTTCTTGATAACGAAACGCGAGCCTTCCAGGCCTTCCTGGTAATCCACCTCGGCTCCTGCCAGATACTGGAAACTCATCGGATCGACAACCAGAGCCACGCCTTCGCGCTCGACGATGGTGTCGTCTTCGGCAACGTCTTCATCGAAAGTGAAACCGTACTGAAAACCCGAGCAACCGCCGCCGGTCACGAAAACTCGCAACTTCAGGCGATCATTGCCTTCTTCATCGACCAGGGTCTTCACCTTGTGCGCTGCACCCTCAGTGAACTGCAATGCCACAGGGGTGAAGGATTCGACGCTCATGCTGACTATCTCCCGGCGCTATGCCGCCATAATGCGTGATGACGCGCATTATCCGCTTCTCCGAGAAAAGCGGTCAACAATACAAAAGCTGCAAGAGGTGAGCTGCAAGCTATAAGCGGATCGCGTGCGCCTTTTACTTGCAGCTTGAAAGCTGGCGTTTACGGAAGCAGACCAGCGTGGGAAAGGCCCATGCGCTCGTCCAGGCCAAAGAGGATGTTGAGGTTCTGTACCGCCTGCCCCGACGCGCCCTTGACCAGGTTGTCGATCACCGACAGCACCACCACCAGATCGCCGCCTTGCGGACGGTGCACGGCAATTCGGCAGACGTTGGCACCGCGAACGCTGCGGGTTTCCGGATGGCTGCCGGCCGGCATTACGTCGACGAACGGTTCATCGGCATAGCGTTTTTCGAACAGCGCCTGCAGATCGACCGAGGTATCGGTGACAGTGGCGTAAAGGGTCGAATGGATACCGCGGATCATCGGGGTAAGGTGCGGCACGAAGGTCAGACCGACATCAGCACCCGCCGCCCGACGCAGGCCCTGGGTGATTTCCGGCAGGTGACGGTGCCCTTTGACCGCATAAGCCTTCATGCTTTCGCCCGCCTCACAGAACAGCGAACCCACCGCAGCGCCACGACCGGCTCCACTGACGCCGGACTTGCAGTCGGCGATCAGGCGAGAGGCGTCGGCGATACCGGCTTCGAGCAGCGGCAGGAAGCCAAGCTGGGTGGCGGTAGGGTAGCAACCCGGCACGGCGATCAGGCGTGCCTGGCGGATTTGCTCGCGATTGACTTCAGGCAGGCCGTAGACCGCATCCTTGAGCAGCTCGGGCGCGCCGTGCGGCTGGCCGTACCACTTGGCCCATTCATCGGCGTCCTGCAGGCGGAAATCGGCGGACAGGTCGATGACCTTGGTGCCGGCGGCCAGCAGCTCGCCGGCCAGGGCGTGGGCGACGCCGTGCGGGGTGGCGAAGAACACCACGTCGCAGGCGGCCAGGGTCTTCACGTCCGGCACACTGAAGGCCAGGCCATCGTAGTGGCCACGCAGATTCGGGTACATATCGGCAACCGCCAGGCCAGCTTCGGAGCGCGAGGTGATCACCGCCACCTCGGCCTGTGGATGCTGTGCCAACAGACGCAGCAGCTCGACCCCGGTGTAACCCGTGCCGCCAACAATACCGACCTTGACCATAACGCGTGCCCCTTATCAACGAACCAACTGGAAAGCTCACGATAATAGGGGCGCTGAAACACGCCCACAACTGTTGCGATGGCTCGCGGGGCCCCTTGCCTCTACTATCTGACCACCGTGAACCCTGAAGGAACTCAACCCCATGCTTTTTCTCTGGATCAAAGCGCTGCATATCGTCAGCGTGGTCTGCTGGTTCGCCGGCCTGTTCTACCTGCCGCGCCTGTTCGTCTATCACGCGCAAAGCCAGGACAGCATCAGCCAGGAACGCTTCGTGATCATGGAGCGCAAGCTCTACCGCGGCATCATGCTGCCGGCGATGATCGCCAGCCTGGTCTTCGGCATCTGGCTGCTGAGCCTGACCCCGGGCTTCATGAGCCAGGGCTGGATGCACGCCAAGCTCACCCTGGTGGTGCTGCTGATCGGTTACCACCATATGTGCGGCGCCCAGCTCAAGCGCTTCGCGCGCGGCGAAAACACCCGCAGCCATGTGTTCTACCGCTGGTTCAATGAAGTGCCGGTGCTGGTCCTGCTGGCCGTGGTAATTCTGGTGGTGGTCAAACCGTTCTAACCTAAACCCATACTCAGCCTCGGGAAACCTGCCATGTCATTGCCTGCCCTGCTCGAACAACGCTTGCGTCTGCCGGTGGTAGCGGCGCCGATGTTTCTGATCTCCAATCCGCAACTGGTACTGGCCTGTTGTGCCAACGGGGTGGTCGGCAGTTTCCCGGCTCTTAACCAGCGCGACAGCGCCGGCTTCAAGGCCTGGCTGGACGAAATCGAAACGGGCCTCGCGGCCCTCGACAAGCCCGCGCCCTATGCCGTCAACCTGATCGTGCACCAGAGCAACCCGCGCCTGCAGGCGGACCTGGCGCTGTGCGTCGAGCACAAGGTGCCAATCGTCATCACCAGCCTCGGGGCGGTGAAGGAACTGGTCGATGCCGTGCACAGCTATGGCGGCCTGGTGTTCCATGACGTGACCACCCGCCGGCATGCCGAGAAAGCCGCCGAAGCCGGTGTCGACGGCCTGATTGCCGTGGCTGCGGGCGCCGGCGGCCACGCTGGCACCTGGAGCCCGTTCGCCCTGGTCGCCGAGATTCGCCAGTTCTTCGACAAGACCGTGCTGCTGGCCGGTTGCATCAACCGTGGCCAGGAAATCCTCGCGGCGCAGTTGCTGGGCGCTGACCTCGCCTACCTGGGTACGCGTTTTATCGCTACTCACGAGAGCCAGGCGCCGGGGCCTTACAAAGAAATGATGCTTGAAGCCAAGGCAGCCGATATCATCCACACCGCTGCGGTTTCCGGGGTGCCTGCAAGCTTCATGCGCCAGAGCCTGGAAAACGCCGGTTTCGACATGGCCGCCCTGCGCAGCCATACCGAGACCAAGCTCAAACCCATCGACGACGAGGCCAAGGCCTGGAAGACCGTCTGGTCTGCCGGACAAGGTGTCGGTGCCATCGACCAGTTGTGCTCGGTCGAGCAACTGATTGCACGCCTGGATGCCGAATACCGCCAGGCGCACGCCTCGGCCACAGCCCTGAGCCATCGCTGGCCGGGCTGACTCACGCTTTAACACGGCAAAGGAAGCCCGCATGTATGACACCCTGACTCTCGCCAATTCGAGCAAACCCAAGGTCATGAGCCTGGAAGGACGAATTGGTCGCGTGCGCCTGCTGGCCTGGAGCCTGGTTTTGTTTGCCGCGACCATCGGCGGCATTTTCCTGGTGGCCTTGCTCTCCAGCTCAATGTCGCTGGACCTCGGTGGGCTGGTGATGATCGGCCTGTTGTCGGCACGTATCCTGAGCATGCTGTTCATCGTCCAGCGCCTGCACGACCTGAACTGGAGTGGCTGGTTCTGCTGGCTGTCGATCCTGCCCTGGGTCGGCAACTTCTTCATCCTGGTGCTGGTGCTGATGCCCGGCACGCGTGGCAGCAACCGCTTCGGTGCGCCGCCAGTTCCCAACAACAACGCCGTGGTGATCCTGGCCTGGTTGTGGCTGGTCCTGGTTGCCGGGCTTGCATACGTCACCGTCACCCGCCCCGGCATCTAGACACGCCACTGGTAGCAGCACTCCGGGCCCGGCACCTGTAAACTGCGCACTTTGGCCACCCTTCCCGACTGGAGAACTGCATGACCCGTTACGCCATGATCACCGGTGCCTCCAGCGGCTTGGGCCTGGCACTGGCCGAGGCGCTGGCACGTCGGGGACGCAATCTGATCCTGGTGGCCCGACAGCGCGACCCGCTGGAAAGCATCGCCATCGAGCTGACCCAGCGTTTTGGCGTCGAAGTGCTGTTTCGCGCCTGCGACCTGGGCGAGCCGTTGCGGTTGTCGGGGTTCCTGCTGGAGCTGGAAGAAAGCGAGCGGCACATCGATCTGCTGGTCAACTGCGCCGGTATTCGCTCCTACGGGCACTTTCTGGCCCAGGAGTGGAGCGATGAGCAGGACCTGATCGAAGTGAACATCCTCGCCCTGACCCGTCTTTGCCATGCGCTGGGTAATGCCATGGCGGTTCAGGGTGGTGGGCAGATTCTCAATGTGGCGTCTCTCGCCGCCTTTGCCCCTGGCCCATGGATGAGCAGCTATGCGGCGAGCAAAGCCTATGTGCTGCACTTTTCCGAAGGCTTGCGCGAAGAGCTCAAGCGCACCGGCATAAAGGTTTCGGTGCTCTGCCCAGGCCCCGTGCGTTCACCGTTACGACGCATTCCGAGGCTGGAAAAAGGTCAGCGCTGCCTGAGCCCGGAAGAAGTCGCGCTGTACACCGTACGCGCTCTGGACAAGAACCGTGCGCTGATCATCCCCGGCCGACGCAACCGCTGGCTGGCCTTCAGCCCGCGCCTGCTTTCACGCTGGCTGACCCGCAAGCTGGCCGGCGCCATCAACCAGGCCTATTGCCCGCGCTAATTGCACAGGGCTGGGCGCAAGCGTCTGGCCTGCGTACACTCAAGTTCGATCACCCTCATGGAGCAGCCGTAGTGGATACTCTGTTTACCAAGATCATCAACCGGGAAATCCCGGCCAAGATCATCTACGAGGACGACCAGGTTCTGGCCTTCCACGATATCGCCCCGCAGGCACCGGTACATTTTCTGGTCATCCCGAAAAAACCGATCCGCACCCTCAACGATCTGACCGAAGAAGACAAGGGCCTGGCCGGGCACATCCTGCTCACTGCCCAGCGGCTGGCCAAGGAACTGGGCTGCGAAGACGGCTTTCGCGTGGTCATGAACTGCAATGAGCTGGGTGGGCAGACCGTCTACCACATCCATATGCACGTGCTTGGCCAGCGTCAGATGCACTGGCCACCGGGCTGATCCAGGGCAAGCCCCGGCATCGCGATTGGGGTAAACTGTCGGGCACATTCTTGCGGAGGTGCCCGATGGCTACCGAACGTCACTATTCCCCGCTCGACCGCTTGTTGCTGCAGGCCGACACCGCCATGCGCACCTTGCTGCCCTTCAGCGGCCAGCCTTCCCGGCCGTCACCGGCGATCATCCAGCCGGATGTCACCCTCGACGAAACGCAGACCCGCCATGTCGCCGGGCTCATGCGCATCAACCATACCGGTGAAGTCTGTGCCCAGGCGCTGTACCAGGGCCAGGCCCTGACCGCCAAGCTGCCCCAGGTTCGCAAGGCCATGGAGCACGCCGCCGAAGAAGAAATCGACCACCTGGCCTGGTGCGAGCAGCGAATTCGCCAGCTCGGCAGCCACCCCAGCGTGCTCAATCCGCTGTTCTACGGTATGTCCTTCGGCATCGGTGCCCTCGCGGGCCTGGTCAGCGACAAGGTCAGCCTGGGTTTTGTCGCCGCCACCGAGCATCAGGTGTGCAAGCACCTGGACGAGCACCTTGAGCAAATCCCGGCCGAGGATGAAAAATCCCGGGCGATTCTCGAGCAGATGCGCGTCGACGAAGAGCAACATGCCGAATCGGCCCTGGATGCTGGCGGCTTCCGCTTCCCGGCGCCGGTCAAGTTCGGCATGAGCCTGATGGCCAAGGTCATGACCAAAAGCACATATCGTATCTAGGACTGCCGATGACGGAACGCTTCGATGCCAAGGACCTGGCCCGCGCAGTCAGCGCCGGCGTTCTGAACCCGGGCCAGGACCAGGCCCTGCTTGAATTTCTCAAGCGCCAGCCGCAAACCCAGGCCAGTTTTCAGCTGGCCCATGTGGCTTTCTACTTCGGCGCCCTGCTGATCATGGCCGCCATGGGCTGGCTGCTCAGCGAAGCCTGGATGCGCGTTGGTGACAGCGCCCTGCTGCTGGTCTCACTGGTGTATATCGGCGTGCTGACCCTGGGTGCTTTGCTGCTGCAACGCCGCGGCCAGCTTATCCCTGCTGGCGTACTTGCTGCGGTGGCGGTGAGTATTGTGCCGCTGGCGGTGTTTGCCGCGCAGCGACTCAGCGGTTTCTGGCTACTGGACAACGCCCAGGGCAACTACCACAACTACTACACCTACGTGCAGGACGGTTGGCTGCTGATGGAGGCGGCGACGATACTGGCCGGTTTGCTGATGCTGCGCCTGATCCCGTTTCCGTTCATCGTCATGCCGATTGCCGTAGCCTTGTGGTTCATGTCCATGGACCTGAGCGAATGGTTCTATGGCGAGGCCTTCGACTGGAATCAGCGGCGCACGGTGTCACTGTGGTTTGGCCTGGCGACATTGCTGGTGTTCCTGGTGATCGACGGCCGCACCCGCCAGGACTATGCCTTCTGGGGTTATCTGGCCGGATTACTGGCCTTCTGGCTCGGCTTGCCGCTGCTGGATACCGACAGTGAATGGGACAAAGCGCTTTATGGTCTGATCAACCTTGGCCTGATGGGCATAGCACTGTTGCTGCGCCGTCCGCTGTTCATGGTCTTTGGTGGCATGGGCGTGGCGATGTACCTGGGTTACCTGTCTTACGAGGTGTTTGCCGAGTCGCTGCTGTTCCCGGTGGTGCTGACCCTGATCGGGTTGGGCGTGATCGGCCTGGGGCTTTTCTATCAGAAGCACCGCGAGGCTTTGAGCAGCCGTTTGCAGGCGCGATTGCCGCAAGGCTTGCTGAAGCTGCTGCCGGGGTTGCGCCACTGATGATTCGGTTATTTTGCGTCCGCTTGCTGCAAAGCCTGGGGCTGGTGCTGGTGGCTTATCTGTTCGTGTGCCTGCTGACCGCCGGCATGAGCGGGGAACCCTTTAGCCTGAAACTGCCTGACATCTCCCAACCTGATGGCAACAGTGCCGTCGACCTGTTGCTGTTCTCACTGCCCGGGCAACTGTTATTGCTGCTGGCCGGCTGCTTCATTCACAAACAGCGCCTGCTTGCCTGGGCCTTTGTACTGTTGGCCGCGCTGACTGCCTGGCTGCAGTGCCTGATATTTGCCGACGCCTTTGGCAATACCTGGAGTAGCGCAGAAATCGTCGGTTTGCTCGTCTTCAACCTGCACTGGTGGGTGGTGGCGCTGGTTCCGGGGCTGGCCTGGCTGATCGGGCTGGAGCGCCTGCGCGGTTAGCCCGCCCCTACAGGAGCGGGCTTGCTGACCGTCAACCGAGCTCGACAATCTCGTAGCTATGGGTGATCTCGACACCGGCCCGGCCGAGCATGATCGAGGCCGAGCAATACTTCTCTGCCGACAGCTCGACCGCACGCTTGACCTGGGCTTCTTTCAGGCCACGGCCCTTGACCACGAAGTTCAGGTGGATCTTGGTGAACACCTTCGGGTCTTCGCTGGCGCGCTCGGCTTCAAGGAAAGCTTCGCAGCTCTCTACTGCCTGGCGGGATTTCTTCAGGATGCTGACCACATCGAAGTTGCTGCAGCCACCCAGGCCCAGCAACAGCATTTCCATGGGCCGCACACCCAGGTTGCGGCCACCGGCCTCGGGCGGCCCATCCATCACGACCACATGGCCACTGCCCGATTCGCCCAGAAACATGGCTTCACCTGCCCACTGGATACGCGCCTTCATTACCTGGACTCCCTTGTTTGAAAAAAGGCTGCCAGCTTAGACCCTGCGAGCCCGGCGGAAAAGCTCAAGCGCGTGAGTAAATCTGCCGATAGAAGGACTAGCGTCTGATAAGCTGACGCCAAATCACTGGCGGTTATCGCCAGACTACCTATAAAAGTATTTGAAGCGTCGCCTCCTGACCGGGATCCAGCCATGGTTGCATCAGCCCTTCCAGCCAAGATCAAGAACATCGAAAAGCTGCTGGTCCATTGCCAGCGCCGCCGCTATGCGGCCAAGAGCAACATCATCTGCGCCGGAGACAAGGCCGAAACCCTCTCCTTCATCGTCAAGGGCTCGGTGACCATCCTCATTGAAGATGACAACGGCCACGAAATGATCATCGCCTACCTCAACAGCGGCGACTTTTTTGGTGAACTGGGGCTGTTTGAACCGGCCGGCCAGGAGCAGCAACGCAGCGCCTGGGTGCGGGCCAAAAGCGAATGTGAGGTGGCGGAAATCAGCTACGAGAAATTCCGCGAACTGGCACGCCACGACCCGGACATTCTCTACGCCTTGGGCAGCCAGATGGCCCAGCGCCTGCGCAATACCACACGCAAGGTCGGCGACCTGGCATTCTTCGACGTCACGGGCCGGGTAGCCCGCTGCCTGCTGGAGTTGTGCAAGCAGCCAGACGCCATGACCCACCCCGACGGCATGCAGATCAAGATCACTCGACAAGAGATCGGCCGCATCGTCGGTTGTTCGCGGGAGATGGTTGGCCGCGTCCTCAAGGATCTCGAGGAACGCAGCCTGGTACACGTCAAGGGCAAGACCATGGTGGTCTTCGGCACCCGTTAATCGCGGGCGATGCCCTTGATCACTTCGGCATAGGCCTGGCCAAGGCGCTCGAGCAGCGGCGCCTCGGGCACCACCTCGTGCAAAGCGATGTGGCTGTCGGCCAGGCAGCGCTGTTCCAGCTCGCAGCATTCGTTGAAGCGGTTGACCGCCGCCACCATCGACTCGCGCTCGTTATCCAGCAGCAACGCACCATGTACCAACACCACCGGACGCTTGCCGCCCAAGCCCTGGCGCCAGCGCTGGGCGGTGCCGACCAGTTTGCGGCCGTTAAGGTTGACGTTGTAGCGGCCATCACAGAACGCCCCTTCGATTTCCCCAACCGACGCCAGCCCACCCCATTCGCGCAATACATCACACAGCGGCAGGCAAAGGCGCTCGTAGGCGTTTTCGATTCGGCCGTGATCACCTTCGCTTTTCGGTGCGACGTAAATCAGGGCGATGTTGATCACCGCCGGCGACTGCGGCACCGGTTCACCACCGGTTTCGCGCAGCAACACCGGCCAACCGGCAATCGCAAGCTCGGCGCAGGCCGCCTCGAAGCCTTCGAGGCGGCTCATGCGCCGGGGCATGACCAGAGCATGATCGGTCGGACGCCAGAACAACAGGCCATGATCCTTTTCGCCCTTGCATACCGCCGCCAGCAGTTCCTGCTCGGCGTGCAGCCCTGCCTCGACAGTGACATCAATCACTTGATCAGTCATCGCATTAACCTTGTAGAGACAAAAAAGCCGGCATCGCCGGCTTCAGAGTTGAATCAGTCCAGACCTTGCACCGGGTTCTGCACCACGCGCCCCGGGAAGAACAGGCGCTGCAGCTCCAGCCCCGGGTGCTCGGCCCGCATGAAGGCTTCGCCGACCAGGAAGGAATACACCTCGTTGATTTCCATCAGCTCGACGTCGGCGCGGTTGAGGATGCCGCTCTCGGTGATGGCCAGGCGATCACGGGGGATGCGCGGCAGCAGGTCGAGGGTGGTTTCCAGGCTGACTTCAAAGGTGTGCAGGTTGCGGTTGTTGACGCCCACCAGCGGCGTGTCGAGGGTCTTCAGCGCCCGCTCCAGCTCGTCGCCGTCGTGAACTTCGACCAGAACGTCGAGACCAACACGTTTGGCGGTATCGGCCAACTCGGCCATCTTCACGTCATCCAGCGCGGCAACGATCAGCAGCACGCAGTCGGCGCCCAGGGCGCGGGCTTCGACAATCTGGTAAGGATCGATCATGAAGTCCTTGCGGATCACCGGCAACTTGCACGCGGCACGCGCCTGCTGCAGGTAGATGTCGCTGCCCTGGAAGTAATCGACGTCGGTCAGCACCGACAGGCAGGTCGCCCCGCCCTTCTCGTAACTGACGGCAATGTCGGCCGGAATGAAGTTTTCGCGGATCACGCCCTTGCTTGGCGAGGCTTTCTTGATTTCGGCAATGACTGCAGGCTGCTTGCGTTTGGCCTGTTCGATCAGCGCATTGGCAAAACCGCGTGGCGCATCGGCAGCGGCCGCCAGGCGTTCAAGCTCGGCAAGGCTGACACGGGCGCTGCGCTCGGCGACCTCCTCGACCTTGCGCGCCAGAATGTTTTCCAGAACCGTCGGCACACTCATCCTTCATTCTCCTGCTTGAATACCGCGGTAAAGGCACCGAGTTCTTCGAGTTTTTCCCGGGCAAGGCCGGTGTGCAATGCGTCATGCGCCAGCTCGACGCCCTGCTTGAGGCTCATGGCGTGGTCGGCGGCGTACAGTGCGGCGCCGGCGTTGAGCACAATCATTTCCGCAGCCTTCTGGCCGTTCTCGGTCTTGCGCCGGCCCAGGGCATCACGAATCAGCTCCAGCGACTTGGCCGGGCTTTCCACGGCCAGGCCATGCAGGCTCTGGCTTTTCATACCGAGGTCTTCGGGCTCGACCCAGTATTCGCTGATCTGGTCATTCTTCAGTTCGGCAACGAAGGTTGGCGCGGCCAGGCTGAACTCGTCCAGGCCGTCTTTCGAATGCACCACCAGCACATGCTTGCTACCCAGGCGTTGCAACACTTCAGCCAGCGGGCGGCACAGTGCCTGGGTAAACACGCCGACCACCTGGTGCTTGACCCCGGCCGGATTCGTAAGCGGGCCGAGCATGTTGAACAGGGTACGCAAGCCCAGGTCGCGACGCGGGCCGGCGGCGTACTTCATCGCCTTGTGGTGGGTCTGGGCAAACATGAAGCCGATGCCGACGCTGTCGATGCAACGTGCAACCTGCACCGGGGTCAGGTTCAGGTAGATGCCGGCGGCTTCCAGCAGGTCGGCGCTGCCGCTCTTGCCCGAGACCGCACGGTTACCGTGCTTGGCCACGGTGCAGCCGGCCGCAGCAACGACGAAGGCTGAAGCGGTGGAGACGTTGAAGATGTTGGCGCCATCGCCGCCGGTACCGACTACGTCGACTACCTGGTCGAGGGTGTTGAGTTCGACCTTGTCGGCCAGTTCACGCATCACCGACACGGCACCGACGATTTCATCGATGCTCTCGCTCTTCATGCGCATGCCCATCATGAAGGCGCCGATCTGCGCCTCGGTGCATTGGCCGGTCATAATTTCGCGCATGACATCGCGCATCTCTTCGGTGCTCAGGTCCAGGTGACCGACGATGCGGCTCAGCGCGCTCTTGATATCCATGTTCGATCCTTAACGGCGGCCGCCGGTCTGCTTGAGGAAGTTGGCGAACAGCTCGTGGCCCTGCTCGGTGAGGATCGATTCGGGGTGGAACTGCACCCCTTCGATATTCAGCTCTTTATGGCGCAGGCCCATGATCTCGTCCACCGAGCCGTCTTCAAGAGCGGTCCAGGCAGTCAGTTCCAGACAATCGGGCAAGGTTTCGCGCTTGACCACCAGCGAGTGGTAACGGGTGACGGTCAGCGGATTGTTGAGGCCGGCGAACACGCCCTGGTCCTTGTGCAACACCGGGCTGGTCTTGCCATGCATCACCTGGCGGGCGCGCACGACTTCACCGCCAAAGGCCTGGCCGATGGACTGGTGGCCCAGGCATACGCCCAGGATCGGCAGCTTGCCGGCAAAATGCTTGATGGCTTCCAGCGACACACCGGCTTCGGTAGGGGTGCACGGGCCAGGGGAAACAACGATGCGCTCGGGCTTCAGGGCTTCGATCTGGGCGATGGTCAGTTCGTCATTGCGAATGACCTTGACCTCTGCACCCAGCTCGCCGAGGTATTGCACGACGTTGTAGGTAAAGGAGTCGTAGTTGTCGATCATCAGTAACATCTGGGTTCAACCTCTTGCATCTACTGACTTTGAATACATGCCTTTCGATGTGCCTGTGCTTGGTGCTACAGGTGCGAGCCTCCCGGTGCACACCAGCATGAGCCGGCTACAGCAGGTAAAGCGTTCAGAAAGGCAAAGCGGTACAGGGCCGGCTAACCGGCAAGAGATAAAGTCAGGCGCGCCAACGCCAACGGGCGTGGGCCTTGATAACGCGCATCAAGAGTTTGCTGACGATCAACACGGGGTAGGTCTCGTTCATACGTTTCCGCACAGTAGCCTACCGGCGCGGTACACGCAATATGACGGAGGCATGCCGAAACGCTTTAGCGATGGAAGACGCGCGGAATCTTTTGCTAACGTCGTAAGGCGTCATCCGATAACAACAACGAAAAAGGATCTTTGCGATGTTGAAAGCGCGCTCCCTGTTGCCCTGTGCATTCTCGCTGCTGGCCCTGGCCTGCTCCGGCGCCCATGCCGCGCCCTCCCCCTACTCGACCTTGATCGTCTTCGGCGACAGCCTTGCCGACGCCGGGCAGTTCCCCGACAGCAATGGCCCGGCGGGCGCCACCCAGCGCTTTACCAACCGGGTCGGGCCAACTTACGGCAATGGCGAAGCCTTCGGGGCGGTTTCGCCTATGTTGCTGGGCGCCCAGCTTGGCGTTGCGGCGGCTGACCTGGGCGCATCAACCTCGCCAGTCAATGCCGCGCTGGGTCGCCCGGACGGCAACAACTGGGCAGTGGGTGGTTACCGTACCGACCAGATTCTCGACTCGATCACTGGTACTTCCGACGTGATCATTCCACCGGGCAACCCCGGCGCCGGCACCGTGCTGCGCGAACGCCCGGGCTATCTGGCCGGTGGTCTGCGCGCCGACCCCAACGCGCTTTACTACCTGACCGGTGGCGGCAACGACTTCCTCCAGGGCCAGATCACCAGCCCGGCAACCGCCGCAGCTGCCGCCAATCGCCTGGCCGCCAGCGCCCAAGCCCTGCAACAGGGTGGCGCGCAGTACATCATGGTCTGGCTGCTGCCCGACCTGGGTCTGACCCCGGCCATCAACGGCACACCGATGCAGGGCCCGGCTTCGCAGCTGAGCAGCCTCTTCAACCAGCAACTGGTCGGCCAACTGAGCCAGATCGACGCGCAGATCATTCCGCTCAATGTGCCACTGCTACTGCAGGAAGCCCTGGCGACCCCAGCGCAGTTCGGCCTGGCCAGCGGGCAGAACCTGGTTGGCACCTGCTTCAGCGGCAATGGCTGCGTGCAGAACGCAACCTACGGTATCAACGGCGTTACGCCCGATCCGAGCAAATTGCTGTTCAACGATTCGGTCCACCCCACCACCGCTGGGCAGGAGCTGATTGCCGACTACGCCTTTTCGATCCTCTCCGCGCCATGGGAGCTGACGCTGTTACCTGAAATGGCCCACGCCAGCCTGCGTGCGCACCAGGATGAACTGCGCAACCAGTGGCAAGGCAGTTGGCAGCCGGTTGGCCAATGGCAAGCCATCGTTGCCGCCGGTGGGCAGAATCTGGATATCGACAGCCAGCGCAGCTCGGCCAGCGCCGACGGCCATGGCTATAACCTGACCCTTGGCGGCAGTTATCGCCTGGACGAGGCTTGGCGTATTGGCGTGGCTACCGGCGTTTACCAGCAGAAGCTTGAAGCCGGCGAGCAAGACTCCGATTACAAGCTCGACAGCTACCTGGCCACGGCCTTCGTGCAGTTCCAGCGAAACCAGTGGTGGGCCGATGCCGCCCTGACCGGCGGGCACCTGGACTACAGCGACTTGAAGCGCACCTTCGCCCTGGGCGTGAATGATCGCAGCGAGAAAGGTGACACCGATGGCGAACTGTGGGCCTTCGCCGCACGCCTGGGTTATGACCTGGCGGCGCCCGGCAGCCAGTGGAACCTGTCGCCTTTTGTCAGCGCCGACTATGCGCGGGTAAAAGTCGATGGCTATTCGGAGAAAGGCACCCGCGCCACCGCCCTGAGCTTCGACGATCAGGACCGCGAATCGCGGCGCCTGGGCCTGGGCCTGCAGGGCAAGTACCAGGCTGGGCCCAGTACTTTGCTGTTCGCCGAAGTCGCTCACGAACACGAGTTCGAGGACGACCAGCAGGACCTGACCATCCACCTCAACAGCCTTCCGGGCAATGATTTCACCCTGACCGGCTACACCCCGCAGAGCAATCTGAACCGGGCAACCCTGGGTCTGAGCCAGACCCTCGCACCAGGCCTGGCCCTGCGCGGCAGCTACAACTGGCGCAAGAGCGACGAGCTGACCCAGCAGGGGATCAACCTGGCATTAAGCCTGGAGTTCTAGGGAGGGAAAACGGCGCCTGCTACCAACAGGCGCCGTGGATCAGGCTCAGCTACGCGGCGTCTGCTCGGCCAGCGCCACCGCACGGAACATTGCCCGGCGCTTGTTGATGGTTTCTTCCCACTCAAGCGCTGGCACCGAGTCGGCAACAATGCCACCACCCGCCTGCACATGCAGCTCGCCGTCCTTGATCACTGCGGTACGGATGGCAATCGCGGTATCCATGTTGCCGTTCCAGGCAAAGTACCCCACTGCACCACCGTAGACGCCACGCTTGACCGGCTCAAGCTCGTCGATGATTTCCATGGCGCGGATTTTCGGCGCCCCGGACAAGGTGCCCGCCGGCAGGATCGCACGCAATGCATCCATGGCGCTCAGGCCCTGTTTCAGCTCGCCGGTGACGTTGGAAACAATGTGCATGACGTTGGAATAACGCTCGATCACCATTTTCTCGGTGACTTTGACCGAACCGGTTTCCGAAACCCGGCCAGCATCGTTGCGGCCAAGGTCGATGAGCATCAGGTGCTCGGCGATTTCCTTGTCGTCAGACAGCAAGTCTTCTTCCAGCGCGCGGTCAGCCTCTTCGGTGGCGCCGCGTGGGCGGGTACCGGCGATCGGGCGCACGGTAACCAGATTGTCTTCGACCCGCACCAGCACTTCCGGCGAGCTGCCGACTACGTGGAAGTCGCCGAAATTGAAGAAGTACATGTACGGCGTCGGGTTGAAGCAACGAAGCGCCCGGTACAGATCGATCGGCGCGGCCTTGAAGTCGATGGACATGCGCTGCGACGGCACCACCTGCATGCAGTCGCCAGCGAGGATGTATTCCTTGATGGTATCGACCGCACGCTCGTAGTCGCTTTGGGTAAAGCTTGAGCGGAACTCAGGCTCTGCCGGCAACGGGCCACCCAGGTCGAGGCCGCGGCGCGGGGCGATAGGCTGACGCAGTTTTTCGAGCAGGCCTTCGAGCCGGGCCAGGCCGTTTTCGTAAGCGTCTTGTTCAGCCGGATCGGCCAGGACGATGGCGTGCATCTTGCCGGCCAGGTTGTCGAACACCACCACGGCATCGGACACCATCAGCAGGATGTCCGGCACGCCCAGCGGATCAGGATTCGGGCACTTGCCCAGGCGCCGCTCGACATAACGCACGCAGTCATAACCGAAATAGCCGACCAGGCCACCGTTGAAGCGCGGCAGGCCGGCGATGGTCGGCACCTGGTAGCGCTCCTTGAAGGCTTCGACGAAGGCCAGCGGATCTTCCACTTCATGCTGCTCGATCAGTTCACCGTCGTGGCTGATCCGCACCTGGTGATCGTGCACACGCAACACAGTGCGGCACGGCAGGCCGATGATCGAGTAACGCCCCCACTTCTCGCCGCCCTGCACCGATTCGAGCAGGTAGGAGTTGGCGTGGTCAGCCAGTTTCAGGTAGATCGACAGCGGCGTGTCAAAGTCGGCCAGGGTCTCGCAGGCCAGGGGAATGCGGTTGTAGCCGGCAGCGGCCAGGCGCAGGAATTCTTCGCGGGTCATGATAGCCTCGTGGCAAGCAGCAGATGGGTCAGGCAGGCAAGCAGGCCGGCGCGGGCCGGCGGATAGCAGTCAGGCGCGCCAACGCCAGCGGGCCAGGGCCTTGATGACTTTCATCCAGAGTTTGCCGATAACCGCCACGATGGAATCTCGATCTGAGGGGGATTGAACGTCCGTCAACGTTATCCCAGTGGCCGGATCTAAGCAACCAGGCAACAGCGCGCGCAGGTCATCGATGACCAGGCACGGCGCCTCTTCGCTGATCGGCCGGCCATGGTTATAGCCATAGGTCAGGCCGACGCACTTGACCCCGGCGGCCTTGGCGGCCAGCACGTCGCTGCGCGAGTCGCCGACGAACAGCGCCTGCTCGGGCTCGACGCTGGCCATTTTCATCACGAACAACAAGGCAGCCGGGTCGGGCTTTTTCTGCGGCAGGGTGTCGCCGCCGATGATCCAGCGGAAATAACGGCCAATCTTCATCTGATCAAGCAAGGGCGCAACGAAGCGCTCGGGCTTGTTGGTGATCAGGGCCATTTCTACACCCTGCTTGTGCAACCACTTGAGGGTGTCGCGCACGCCGGGGTAGACCACCGTCAGCTCATGGCTTTCGGCGTAGGCCTGCATGAACAGTTCCAGGCCCCGCTCGGCTTCGTCGTCATCGACCGCTTGGTGGTCGAGGCCACCGGCCAGCGCCCGGCGCACCAGCACCGGCGCACCATTGCCGACCCAGTGGCGTACCGCCTCAAGGCCGGCGGGCGGGCGGCCCATTGCGAGCAGCATGTTATCCACCGCCGCTGCCAGGTCCGGTACCGAATCGATCAGGGTACCGTCCAGATCAAACATCACCAGTTTGGGCAGGGCGCCGGGGAACAGCTGCTCGAAGCCACTCATGGGCGGGCCAGGGCCAGTTCGGCATGCATCTTGGCAATCACCTCACGGTAGTCCGGGGTGTTGAAGATCGCCGAACCGGCGACAAAGGTGTCGGCGCCAGCAGCAGCGATTTCACGGATGTTGCCGACGTTGACGCCGCCGTCGATTTCCAGACGGATATCACGGCCGCTGGCATCGATCAGCGCGCGGGCTTCGCGCAGCTTGTCGAGGGTGCCGGGGATGAATTTCTGGCCACCAAAGCCTGGGTTGACGCTCATCAACAGGATCATGTCGACCTTGTCCATCACGTACTTGAGGGTGTCGAGCGGGGTCGCCGGGTTGAACACCAGGCCGGCCTTGCAACCGCCGTCGCGAATCAACTGTAGCGAACGATCGATGTGCAGGGTGGCTTCCGGATGGAAGGTAATGTAGCTGGCGCCGGCTTCGATGAAGTCACCGATGATGCGGTCGACCGGGCTGACCATCAGGTGCACGTCGATCGGCGCGGTGATGCCGTATTTGCGCAGGGCGGTGCAGACCATCGGGCCGATGGTCAGGTTGGGCACGTAATGGTTGTCCATCACATCGAAGTGAACGATGTCGGCACCCGCGGCCAGGACGTTGTCGACTTCCTCGCCCAGGCGGGCGAAGTCGGCAGAAAGAATCGAGGGGGCAATAGCGTAGGGCTGCATGGCGCACCTGTAGGCAGAATCACAGTGGCGCGCATTGTACCTCAGGGAAACGCTCAGGGGCTGACCGGTATCAAGCATGGCGGGGCCAGCCCGCTCCTACTGTTTTGTAGGAACGGGCTGGCCGCGATAAAGGACTCAACCCGGCTGCTGGGTACGCAGCTTCTCGCTACGCCCACGCAACCACTCCAGGGTCAGCAACAGCACCACCGAGAAGGCAATCAGCAAGGTCGCGGCGGCGGCGATGGTCGGGCTGAGGTTCTCGCGGATGCCGCTGAACATCTGCCGTGGCAGGGTCGCCTGCTCGGGGCCGGCAAGAAACAGGGTGACCACCACCTCATCGAACGACGTGGCGAAGGCGAACAGCGCACCGGAAATCACCCCCGGGGCAATCAGCGGCAAGGTCACCCGACGGAAGGTGGTCAGCGGCGAGGCGCCAAGGCTGGCAGCAGCGCGCACCAGGTTGTGGTTGAAGCCCTGCAGGGTCGCCGAAACGGTGATGATGACGAACGGCACACCCAACACCGCATGCACCAGGATCAGCGAGATAAAGCTGTTGCCCATGCCCAGCGGGGCAAAGAACAGGTAGCTGGCCACACCGATGATCACCACCGGCACTACCATGGGCGAAATTACCAAGGCCATGATCAGCGACTTGCCGGGGAAATCGCCGCGGGTCAGGCCGATCGAGGCCAGGGTGCCGAAGATCATCGCCAGCACCGTCGCCGCCGGGGCGACGATGATGCTGTTCTTCAGCGCCCGCATCCACTCGGCCGAGGCGAAGAAATCGTGGTACCACTGCAGCGAAAACCCCTGCAGCGGATAGACCAGGAAGCTGCCGGAGTTGAACGACAGCGGAATGATCACCAGCACCGGCAACACCAGGAACAACAGGATCATCCCGCAAAGGATGCGCAAGCTGTAGAACCAGACCCGCTCGACGGGCGACATGTAGGGGCTCAGCATGACAACGCTCCTCAGCTCAGGCGCAGGCGGCTGGCGCCGACCAGCCAGCTATAGATCAAGTAAAGCAGCACGGTGGCCAGCAATAGCAGCCCGCCTAGCGCGGTCGCCATGCCCCAGTTGATGCTGGTGTTGGTGTAGAAGGCCACGAAGTAACTGACCATCTGATCGTTGGGGCTGCCGAGCAGCGCCGGGGTGATGTAGTAGCCGATAGCGAGGATGAACACCAACAGGCAGCCCGCGCCTACGCCGGCGTAGGTTTGCGGGAAGTACACCCGCCAGAAGCTGGCAAACGGATGACAGCCCAGGGATATCGCCGCACGCATGTAGGTCGGCGAGATGCCCTTCATCACGCTGTAGATCGGCAGGATCATGAACGGTAGCAGGATATGCACCATCGAGATGTACACCCCGGTGCGGTTGAACACCAGTTCCAGCGGTTTGTCGATGATGCCCATGGCCATGAGCGCGCTGTTGATCAGCCCGCCCGATTGCAGCAGCACGATCCAGGCCGCGACCCGCACCAGGATCGAGGTCCAGAACGGCAGCAGCACGAGAATCATCAGCAGGTTGCTCTGCCGGGTCGGCAGGTTGGCCAGCAGGTAGGCCAGTGGATAAGCGAGCACCAGGCAGATGGCGGTGATGACGAAACCCATCCACAGGGTACGGGCGAAGATGTCCAGGTAGATGGCCTGGTCCGGGGTGGCCTTGGCCAGCTCCCCGAGATCGTCGATACGATGGTCGAGGGCCGCCAGCAGGTAGAACGGGGTGACGCTACTGGTGTTACGGCGAATCGCCTGCCAGTAGGCCGGATCGCCCCAGCGCTCATCCAGCTCCTGCAGGGCTTCTTTATAGGAGGCCGGCTCGGTCTTGAACGGCAACGCCCGGGCAGTCTTGGCCAGCAGGCTGCGATAGCCGGCCAGCTCCATATTCAGACGCTTGGAGGTATCGCCCAGGGTCTGGTTCTTGCGTGCTTGCCCCAGGTCTTCGCTCAGCGCCTTGTATACCGCTTCCCCTGGCAGACCCTTGCCATCCCATTCGGCTACGGCCGCCACAGTCAGCGGCAAACCGCCCACCACTTCCGGGTTACCCACGCTCTTGTACAAAAGCGCGGCAATCGGCACGAGGAACACCAGCAGCAGAAACAGCGCCAGCGGCGCGATCAGCGCTTGCGCCTTCCAGCGGTTGACCCGCTCGGCGCGCTTGAGGCGCTGCTTGAGGTTGGAACCGGCGCCTTCATTCAGGGGCACTGCGATGGCCATAGCGAACTCCGAAATCTTGAGAACAAGGAGCGCCGGCGGCAAGCCGACGCCCCATCAGCAGCCCTTACTTGGCAGCCCAGGCGTTGAAGCGTTGCTCCAGCTGCTCGCTGTTGTCAGCCCAGAACGCCACGTCGATCTGCACCTGGTTGGCGATGTTTTCCGGGGTGGTCGGCATGTCTTTCTTGATCTCGTCGGACAGCAGGGCGACAGCCTTGGAGTTGGCTGGCCCGTAGGCGATGTTTTCCGAATAGATCTTCTGCTGTTCAGGCTGGACCGAATAAGCGATGAATTTCTTCGCCGCTTCAACGTCCTTGGCACCTTTGGGGATGGCCCAGGCATCGAAGTCGTAGATACCGCCGTTCCACACGACTTTCAGGTTGCTCTCTTTTTGCACTGCGGCAATCCGGCCGTTGTAGGCCGAGCTCATGACCACGTCACCCGAGGCCAGGTACTGCGGCGGCTGTGCGCCGGCTTCCCACCACTGGATGCTCGGCTTGAGTTCGTCGAGTTTCTTGAAGGCGCGATCCTGGCCTTCCTTGGTGGCGAGCACCTTGTAGACGTCCTTGGGCGCAACGCCGTCGGCCATCAAGGCAAACTCCAGGGTGTATTTAGCGCCTTTGCGCAGGCCACGCTTGCCCGGGAACTGCTTGGTGTCCCAGAAATCCGCCCAACTGGTCGGCGCGGTCTTCAGTTTGTCGGCGTTGTAGGCCATGACCGTGGACCAGACGAAGAAGCCGACACCGCAAGGCTGGATAGCCCCGGGAACATAGTCGGACTCGTTGCCGAACAGCGCAGGGTCAAGCTCTTCGAACATACCCTCGTCGCAACCACGGGCCAGCTCCGGCGATTCGACTTCCACCAGGTTCCACGACACGCTCTTGGTGTCGACCATGGCTTTGACCTTGGCCATTTCACCGTTGTACTCGCCAGCGACGATCTTGCCATTGCCCGCCTTTTCCCATGGCTCGTAGAACGCCTTGACCTGGGCCGCCTTGTTGGCGCCGCCGAAGGAAATCACGGTCAGGTCGGCCGCCGCCATGGCCTGGGTCGCCGCGAACAGGCCCAGGGTCAGGGCGGTCAACTTCAAGTGCTTGAGCATTATTATTCTCTCCACAGAACAGGGTTGGTGAAGCAAACCTTCAATTGGCTTCCAGCAGAGGATCAAGCGCGCGGGCGTGCTCCACCTGCCAGCCAAGCGGTACCACATCGCCCACGGCCAGGGCCGGGTCGAGTTCGGCAATCGGCTGCTTCACGAAGAAATCGGCCTTGCCGCAGACTTCCAGGCGCACCCGCACGTGGTCGCCCAGATAGATGAATTCGGCTACCCGCCCGGAGAAGCGATTGACGCAGCTTTCGCTGTGACCGTTGAGGCGCACGCGCTCGGGGCGAATCGAAAGGGTTACCGGCTCGCCGGCCTGGCCGACATTGACCGCCAGCGCCTCGACCTTCTCGCCGCGCGGCAGCAGTACCTGGCAACGCTCGCCGTCGTGGCTGAGCAGGCGGCCATTGATGCGGTTGTTTTCACCGATGAAGTTGGCGACGAAGGTGTTCTTCGGCTCTTCATACAGGGTGCGCGGGTCGGCGATCTGCTGGATCTCGCCCTGATGGAACACCGCGACACGGTCAGACATGGTCAGCGCTTCGCCCTGGTCGTGGGTCACGTAGACCACGGTGACGCCCAGGCGCTGGTGCAGGTGCTTGATCTCCATCTGCATGTGTTCGCGCAGTTGTTTGTCCAGGGCACCCAGCGGTTCGTCCATCAGTACCAGTTGCGGCTCGAACACCAGCGCCCTGGCCAGAGCCACCCGCTGCTGCTGGCCACCGGAAAGCTGGCCGGGGTAACGCTGGGCGAAGGCGTCGAGCTGGACCATGTTGAGCACACGCTTGACCCGCTCGCTGATGTCGGTCTTGCTCAGGTTGCGCACGCTCAGGGGGAAAGCCAGGTTCTCGGCCACGGTCATGTGCGGAAACAGCGCGTAGTTCTGGAACACCATGCCGATGTCGCGCTTGTGCGGCGGCACGTTGTTGATCGAACGGCCGGCCAGCTGGATCTCGCCTGCGGTCGGCGTTTCGAAGCCGGCGAGCATCATCAGGCTGGTGGTCTTGCCGGAACCGGACGGGCCGAGCAAGGTGAGGAACTCACCTTTGCGGATATCCAGGTTGAGGTCTTTGACGATCAGCGATTCGCCGTCGTAGCTCTTCTGCACACCACGGAAGCTGACCAGCACTTCGCCGGTTGCAGCGCTCGAATTCACCTCACTCATACCCGCACCTTTTTGTTGGATGACTGCTGTATCCAAAGCCTAGTGAAGGCGGCAAGCGGCGCAAATCGGCGGTGGAGAGAGATTGATATCAGCGGGATGGAAGCCTTGGGGTAGGGATTGCCCTACAAGAGTGGCGTTTTTGGGTATGTATTCGGCAGGTTGAAGGCTATCGCGGGTCAAGCCCGCTCCTACAGATCCCTACTTTGTAGGAGCGGGCTTGCCCCGCGATGCAGTCAACCCGATGTCGCTTCTGGAACACTCACAGCAGCTTGTGCTCCATCGCGTACTTCACCAGCTCCGCCAGCGAGTTGACGTTGAGCTTCTGCATCAACCGCGCCTTATGGGTGCTGATGGTCTTGTTGCTCAGCGCCAGTTGCTGGGCAATGTCGTTGACGTTGGCGCCCTGGGCCAGGCGCTCGAACACCGAAAACTCGCGCTCCGACAGCAGCGAATGCAGCGGCCGGGCATCGGTCAGGCCGACCTCGAAGACCATGCGATCGGCCAGGTCCGGGTCGATGTAGCGCCCGCCACCGGCCACCCGACGAATGGCGGTCAGCAGCAATGCCGGATCGCTGTCCTTGGTGGCGTAGCCGGCAGCGCCGACTTTCAGCGCCCGCGCTGCCATCTGCGCTTCGTCGTGCATCGACAGCACCAGGATCGCCGGTGGGTTGTTCAAGGTGCGAATCCGCGGGATCGCCTCCAGGCCATTGACCCCGGGCATGGAAATATCCAGCAGCACCACCTCACACTCGGTATGGCGCAAGGTTTCCAGCAGCTGTTCGCCATTGCCGGCCTCCCCTGCTACCTGCATGTCCTTGGCCAGGCCGATCAACTGCTTGATGCCTTCACGGACAATGGTGTGGTCTTCGGCAACCAGTACTCGAATCACGCAATGCTCCTAATCCAGGGGGATGGCTACGCTCAGGCTGGTGCCCTCGCCCGGCTCGCTTTCCAGGGTCATGCTGCCGCCCAGCATGAGCACCCGCTCACGCATGCCGACCAGGCCAAAGGATGTCGGCCGACTCTGCTCCAGGACAAATCCCACGCCATCGTCGATCACCGTCAGCCGCAGGGTCTGGCCGTCGAGGCTCAGGCTGATTTGCACAGTATGCGCCTGGGCATGGCGCATGACATTGGTCAGCGCCTCCTGCAGGATACGGAACAGGCCGATGGCCTTGGCATCACTCAAGGCTGGCAGATTCTCTGGCACTTGCACCAGGCAAGGGATCTGCGTGCGCGCCTCAAAACGCCGGGCCTGCCACTCGATGGCCGACGCGATGCCAGCATCGAGGATCGGCGGCCGCAGGGCGGTGGCCACATCGCGCACCAGCTGGAACAACTGGGCGATCAGGCGTTTCATGCTGCCCAGGCGCTCGTTGAGGCCGGGATCCAGCTCGGCGTAGGCCAGTTCGCACATGGAGGTTTCCAGCTTCAGTACTGTGAGCATCTGCCCCAGTTCATCGTGCACTTCCCGCGCTATACGGGCTTTTTCTTCCTCACGAACGCTTTCCAGGTGCGCCGACAGTTCACGCAGCTGTTCCTGGGAACGGGCCAGTTCGAGCTCGACGCGCTTGCTCTGGCTGATATCCCAGACCACTCCGTCCCAGACCACCCGGCCATCCGCCAGGGTTCGGGTACTGGCCTTGATATCGGCCCAGCGCTGCTCGCCCTGGCGGGTCAGGATCCGCCCTTGCCAGGACCAGTCGCTGTCAGTGGCCAGGGCCAGGTCCTGGACCCGGTGGTAATCGGCGCGGTCGTCTGGGTGCACCAGGTTGCGCAGGCCCATGTCTGGATGCTGCAACGCCGCAGGTGCAAAGCCCACCAGCGCTTCACTGCCTTCACTGATATAGGGGAACTCCAGCTCGCCCTCGGCCGGGTTGCGCTCAAGGCGAAACACCAGGCCCGGCACGTTGCCGGCAATACCCTTGAGCCGCGCCTCGCTCTCGCGCAGAGCTGCAAGCGCACGCCTGCGCTCGGTGACGTCGGCGAGAAACACCACCAGGTACTCGGCATCGCGAAAGCGCAGGAAGCTCAGCGACACATCCACCGGAAGCATACTGCCATCGGCGCGCAGGCATTGGGTTTCAAAATGCTGCGGGGCTTCATCACGGGTCCTGGCGCGCTTCCACAAGTCGAGCCAGCGATCCATGTGCAGGTTGGGCTCGAAATCGATCAACGGCCGATCGATCAATGCCCCTGAGGCATAACCGAGCATGCTTTCGGCGGCCCGGTTGGCGTAGCGCACATGGCTGTCCCAGTTGACCCAGAGAATGCCCACGGTGCTTTGGTCGATGGAAAACTGGCTCAGGCGCAAGGCTTCTTCGCGGGCCTGGCGCTGGGCTAGAGTGTCGCGGGTGGCGAGCAGGCTGTGTTCGAGTTGATGCAGTTGCCGACGCTGCCAGATGACAATGGCCATGCAACTGACCAGCAGCGCAGCCAGCAGCAAACCGAGGTTCTGCCAGAAACCCGGGGATTCGCTCAGGCGCGGGTATTTGGGTTCCAGCCAGCGCTGGTGCAATTGTTCAAGATCCTTGGCCGGCACCGCTTGCAGGCCGCGCTCAAGAATCCCGGCCAGCTCCGGCCAGTCCCGGCGCGAGCCGACCCGCAGCAACTGCGGCAGGCCGATATCACCGACCACCACCAGTTCGCTGAACTCGCTCTCCCGTGACAGGCGGCTCAACTGCGCTTCATCCACCACGGCAAAGCGTGCCTGATCACTGAGCACCAACTGCAAAGCCTGGCGCTCCTGAGGCACGCCTTGCAGGTTGAGGTTGGTATAGGTGGCGCGCAGGTAGTCGGCCACGGTACTGGGCATGCGCACAGCGACCCGATCGGTACTGGCAAGCTTCTCCAGGTCCACCGCCACCGCGCCGGTACGCGGGCCGACGATCAATTGCGGCACGCGCATGTAAGGATCGCTGAACAACCATAGGCGCAGGCTGGCAGGTGTCTGGGTCAGGCCCGGGGCAAGATCGACTTCGCCGGCCTGCAGCGCATGCTCAAGGGCAGCCTGATCGGCAAAGTTGCGCCAGGTAAGGTCCAGCCCCAGGGAGCGGCCGAGCCAGTTCATCAGCTCGACGTTGACCCCGTAGAGCTGCTGCAGACGCCGGTCGAACTGGGCGAAAGGTGCCTGCAACACCAACCCGACCCGCAGGCTGCGGTGTTGCTCAAGCCATTGTTGTTGGGCCGGCTCCAGCACCACCTGCGCAGGCGCAGCCGCCCAGGTGATCAAGGGCAGGCAAAAACAGCCGATAAGCAACAGGCAGCGCAAAAGCTTCATCTGCACTCTCATCAAGGGTAGGACGGCCACCGAGCATGGCCGTCCCGAGCAAATACTATTAGGCTGCCGGTATTAATCTGGCCTGGATCGATCCATGTTCGCACTTTATCGCACGACGCTGCCGGCGTTATGCCTGTCACTGATACTACCTTGTACCGCACAAGCGGCAGCTGGCGAAACGCCAGAAACGGCTGCCGACAGCAAACCTGCCGCAGTCGAACGCCAACCGCTGGCCGAACGCAGCCAGGAAGACGCCCAGGCCCTGGAACGCCAGGTTCCTGCAGCCGAACAGCAAACCCTCCAAGCCGGCAGCGACAGCTTCCTGGCCCTGTGGAAACCGGCCAACACTGCCGAGCCCGAAGGCGCCCTGATCATTCTCGCCGGTGCTGGCGAAAATGCCGACTGGCCGAAAACCGTCGGCCCGCTGCGGCGCAAGTTTCCCGATGCCGGTTGGCACAGCCTGAGCCTGGCTCAACCGGACTTGCTCGCCAGTGCCCCTCAGGCCCGCGTCGAAGTAACGCCAGCGCCAGCAAAAAAGGCCGAACAAGGCGAAAGCGCACCGGTCAAGGACACCCCGGCCAATGCCAACGCCAGCATCGAGCAGGCCACGGCAGCCGAAAGCGAGAACAGCGAAAGCGTCGAGCAGGCGAAGGCGCCGGTCGAGAATGACAAGGCCGATGCCGAACGCATCTTCGCCCGCCTCGATGCGGCGGTCGCCTATGCCCAACAACAGAATGCCCGCAGTATTGTCTTGCTAGGCAACGGCAGTGGCGCCTACTGGGCTGCCCGTTACCTGAGCGAACGGCAACCGGCCCAAGTGCAGAAGCTGGTGATGGTCGCCGCACAGACACCGGCCCAGGCCGAGCAAAGCCTGGACAGCCTGGCGCCGAACCTCAAGGTAGCCACCGCAGACTTCTTCTACGCCACCCTGCCCCAGGCCAGGCGCGCCGCCGAGCAGCGCCTGCAAGCCAGTAAACGCTTGAAGGACGCCAATTACCGCCAGGTCAGCCTGACCGCCATGCCAGGCAACGGCGCGGCGGAACAGGAGCAATTGTTCCGCCGCATCCGTGGCTGGCTCAGCCCGGAAAAGCTCGACTAGAAGCCACGGCGTTTGCGAATGACGGCATAGGCCTGGTGCAGTTCGCGAGTGCGCTCCGTTGCCTCGCGAACCTGCGCGGGGCTGGCGCCATTGCCCACCAGCTTGTCCGGGTGATGACGGCTGAGCAGCCGCCGATAGGCTTGTTTGATCTGCCCGGCTTCGCTGTCGGCGCTGACCCCAAGCATGCGCAAGGCCTGTGGATAACCCAGCGTACCATCGGCCAGTACGGCCTTTTGCGGTTCATAGTCCAGCGCCAGTGCCTGGACCTTGGCCGCCGACCAACCAAGGGCCTGGCCCCAGGCCAGCAGCAGCTCGCGTTCATGCCGGCCAGCCTGGCCATCGGCCCAGACCATGCGCCAGCACGCGCGCAACATGCCTTCGGCGGCATGCGGCTGTTGCTTCAGGCGGCGCAGATGAACACCCAGGCGCTCCTTGCCGCCCTTGCCACGATTGAACGCAGCGATGGCGCGGCGCCTGGCCGGTTCGCTCATTTCCAGACGCTGCATTTCCACCCGCGCCTGCTGGATATGGCCATCGACCACCCGCCCGTCGCTCTTGGCCAGGCGCCCAAGCAGGACGAACAATACCTCGTCGTCACGCAGCACCGGCCGCCCGCCCAGGCGTTCGCGCACATGCGCCCAGCTGTGCAACTGCAAACGGCGGTCCATCGCCTGGCCTAACAACGCCCCCAGCAACGCCCCGGGAATACTGGCGATGGCAAAGCCTGCTCCGGCACCTATCACTGTGCTCGGCCACAACATGTCAGCGGCGCTCAGCGAGCAGTTGCTCGACTTCAGCCAGGCGTTCAAGGGTACCGACATCCACCCAGTGCCCGCTGAAATGCTCACCGCTGACCTGCCCGGCCGACATCGCCTGGCGCAGCAGCGGCGCCAGCTTGAAAGCGCCGGCCTGGCAGTCGGCGAGCAGCTGTGGGGCGAGTACGGCGATACCGCTGTAGGTCAGGGTGTCGGCATCGGCGTTGGCGTCGCTGACCTGGCCTTTATCCAGACAGAAGTCACCCTTGCCATGATGACCAGGGTTATCCACCAGTACCAGGTGGGCCAAGCCGTCGAGATGATTCGGCAGGCGGGCGAAGTCGTACTCGGTCCAGATATCGCCGTTGACCAGTACAAAAGGCTCATCGCCCAGCAACGGCAAGGCCTT
This sequence comes from Pseudomonas sp. 2835, assembly GCF_050435905.1. NCBI lineage: Bacteria > Pseudomonadati > Pseudomonadota > Gammaproteobacteria > Pseudomonadales > Pseudomonadaceae > Pseudomonas > Pseudomonas sp. 2835. Next base: position 31,425 of record NZ_JBNDLE010000007.1, read on the forward strand.
GAAGATACCGCCGCCGGTCTCCAGCGGCTCACCTTCGGGTGAGTAACTGATATTCAGGCCCCAGCGCGAACCATCGCCCAGGTGATCCTCGATCTGCTGCCCGAGCCAGGCGTGATTGATCACCACATCCTTGAAGCCGGCCGCTGCCAACGCACGCAGGTGGTACTCGATCAGCGGCATGCCGGCCACTGGCACCAGCGGCTTTGGCGTGTGCAGGGTCAGCGGGCGCATGCGCTCGCCTTTACCTGCAGCAAGAATCATCGCTTTCATGGACGCGCTCCGGCTGCGGCCTGCAGGCTCTCGATCAACTCGTCGAGCTCGGCCAGCTCCGGGCGGCGAGCGATCACTTCATCTATATAGGCAAAGAAGCGCGGTACATCGGCCAGGTAACGCGGCTTGCCGTCGCGGTGGCAGATGCGCGCGAAGATGCCGATGACCTTGAGGTGACGCTGCACGCCCATCAGGTCGCTGGCGCGGTGGAAGTCCTCGAAATCGGCCTGCACCGGGATGCCCTTGGCCTGGGCGCGCTGCCAGTAATCCTTGAGCCAGCCCTGCACGCGTGCCTGCGGCCAGCTCAGGAAGGCATCCTTGAACAGGCAGGTGATGTCATAGGTGACCGGCCCGTACACCGCGTCCTGGAAATCCAGCACGCCAGGGTTCGGCTCGCTGTCCATCAGGTTGCGTGGCATATAGTCGCGGTGCACCAGCACCTTTGGCTGGGCCAGGGCGCTGTCGATCAGCAGGTTGCTGATGCGCTGCCAGGCGGCCAGTTGCGCGTCGGTAAAGCCCAGGCCCAGTTCACGGCCGACATACCACTCGGGGAACAGCTCAAGCTCGCGGCGCAGCAGGGCGACGTCATAACTTGGCAGCGGCGCATCCATCGGCAACTGCTGAAAGGCCAGCAGCGCGTCGATGGCGTCATTGAACAGGCCATCGGCGTTCTCGGCGCTGATCACATCCAGGTAGGTCTGGGTGCCCAGGTCGCTGAGCAGCAGGAACCCGCGCTCAAGGTCCTGGGCATGAATGACCGGAACATTGACCTTGGCTGTGGCCAGCAAGTGGGCGATATCAACAAATGGTCGGCAGTTTTCCTGCGGTGGCGGCGCATCCATGACAATAAAGCTGTGGCCTTCGGCCTGCCAGCGGAAGTAGCGGCGAAAGCTCGCATCGCTGCTGGCGGCGGTCAGGCTACCCGCGGGAACCGTGCCCCAGCCCTGTTTATGGAACAGATTTGCCAGCTGCTCGGCGAGCCAGACATTCAGGTGTTGCAAGCGTACATCGTGATCGGGCATTACAAGGGTCTCCGACGGCCCTAGCCGTCAAGCGGGTCATGCTTTATTATCCAGCATCTTTTTCAGACCATCGAGAGGCGTGCGGCCCCACACGCGGGCAGATGGCACGCAGGAAGCCCGGACTAATAAGATGGCATTGAAATCCCCCGCGTTTCGTAAAAAATTCCCGTTGCTGGTCACCGGCGGTTTGCTGGCGATGCAACCTCTGGCCACCCCATACGTGGTTGCCGCAGAGCAGTTCGACTGCCAAGTGTCTGCTGCCGGAGGCTGGGACTGCAAGCCCAAAACCCCTGCCGCTGCACTGCCGCCGCGCCCGGTACACGCCGGTGCTGCCGCCAGCTCGTCCGGTGAAACGCCAGCCGGCTCCGGCGAGGTTGCCCAGGAGCAGGTTCAAGGTCCTGCGCTGGTCACTGAAGCCAAAGGCCGCGTGCTGAAATCCCGCAGCCCCGATGCCAGCCACCTGGATTGGGTCCCTCGTGACCAGCTCACCCCGGCGCAGCTCGCCGAAACCGGGCCTTACTGCGCCGGTGCCTACATCGAGCCGACCCGTCCGGGTATGACCGACACCACGCCGAAAGACGAGTCGCCGACCTTCATCGGTGCCAAGGTCTCGCGCTACCAGCAGGAGCAGCAGATCGCCACCCTCGCCGGTGACGTGGTCATGCGCCAGGGCAGCATGCAGGTCGAGGCCGACGAGGCCAACCTGTACCAGGCCGAGAACCGCGGCGAGCTGAGCGGCAACGTGAAGATTCGCGACAACGGTTCGCTGGTGGTGGGCGATCACGCCGACATCCAGCTCGACACGGGTGAAGCCAAGGTCGACAACGCCGAATACGTGATGCACAAATCGCGCATCCGCGGCAGCGCCTTGTACGCCAAGCGTGCCGAAAACGCCATCATCCGCCTCAAGGATGGTACCTACACCACCTGTGAGCCAAACAGCAACGCCTGGCAGCTCAAGGGCAACAACATCACCCTGAACCCGGCCACCGGCTTCGGTACCGCGACCAACGTCACCCTGCGGGTCAAGGATTTCCCGGTGTTCTACACACCGTACATCTACTTCCCGATCGACGACCGTCGCCAGTCCGGCTTCCTGCCGCCGTCGTTCAGCACCAGCAGCGATACCGGCTTCATGCTGGTCACGCCGTACTACTTCAACCTGGCGCCGAACTATGACGCCACCTTGTATCCACGCTACATGGCCAAGCGCGGCATGTTGATGGAAGGCGAGTTCCGCTACCTGACCAAGTCCAGCGAAGGGCAGTTTGGTGGTGCTTACCTGAATGACAAGGATGATGACCGCAAGCTGCAGACGGACTACAAAGACCAGCGCTGGATGGTTAACTGGCAGCACAAGGGCGGCCTCGACGAGCGCCTGATGACTGAAGTCGACTACACCGACTTCAGCGATCCGTTCTACTTCCAGGACCTGGAGTCGGATCAGATTGGTGTCGAAAGCCGGGACTTCGTCAATCAGCAAGGTGCTTTGACCTATCGCGGCGACACCTACACCGCGCGGTTGAACGTGCAGGCTTTCGAGCTGGCGACCATTTCCCAGATCACCCCGTATGACCGCCTGCCGCAGGTCACTTTCAACGGCATGCTGCCTTTCCACCCGGGCGGCATGAACTTCACCTACGAATCCGAGGCTGTACGCTTCGAGCGTGATCTGAAGAATGGCACCGTCTTCGATAAGGACGGCAAGCTCGATACCAGCGTTCGGCCTGACGGCGGCCGCATCGACCAGAACATCACCGGCCTGGCCCGCGCCAACGGCACTCGCCTGCACCTGGCGCCGACCATCAGCCTGCCGATGGAAGCAAGCTATGGCTATGTACGGCCATCGCTCAAGTACGCCTACACACACTACGACCTTGACCTCGACAGTCAGGGCAAGGCCCAGGCGCCAGGCCAGCCGCGCGAATTCGGCCGGTTCAACTCTTCGCAGGATCGCGACGTTCCGATCGTCAGCGTCGACAGCGGGCTGTACTTCGACCGCAGTACCCAGTGGTTCGGTAAGAACTACACCCAGACCCTGGAGCCACGTCTGTACTACCTGTACGTCCCGTACAAGAATCAGATGGACATCCCGGTCTTCGACACCAGCGAGTACACCTTCAACTACGCCTCGCTGTTCCGCGACAACCGTTTCAGCGGCAACGACCGTATCGGCGACGAGAACAAACTGTCGCTGGGCGTGACCAACCGCTGGATCGAAGAGAACGGTTTTGAACGTCAGCGCCTGAGCGTTGGCCAGGCCTTGTACTTCAAGGACCGCAAGGTTCAGCTGCCTGGTATTGCCTACAAGGACCGCCAAGACGCACAGTCGGACGTTTCCCCGTACGCACTGGAATACGAATACCGCTTCAACCGCGACTGGCGCTTCAATTCCGATTTCAACTGGGATCCAGACAGCCGCAGCACCCGTTCGGGCAGCGCGATGTTCCATTACCAACCTGAAGACAACGTCAACAAGGTGGTCAACCTCGGTTACCGCTACCGCAACGACATGGTCATCTACAACAGCGCCACTGGTCGCTGGCAGGTAGGTGGTGGCGACTATGGCCAACCGGGTGACGCGAACTACATCAAGGACTACTACAAGATCCAGCAGCATGACTTCTCGGTCATGTGGCCGATCGTTCCGCAGTGGACCGCGATTGCACGCTGGCAGCATGACTACAACCGCAACCGCACGCTGGAAGCCTTCGGTGGTTTCGAATATGACAATTGCTGCTGGAAGCTGCGTCTGATCAACCGTTACTGGATCGATTACGACGATTACAGCCAGGCAATTCCGCAAAACGAAAAAGGCGACCACGGCGTCTTCCTGCAGATTGTGCTGAAAGGCCTCGGCGGCGTAGTGGGCAACAAGGTCGAGTCGTTCCTCGACCAGGGCATTCAAGGTTATCGTACTCGTGAAGACCAAGCTTACTGATTGTCTGCGCCCGCTGTTGCTGGGCGCAGTGTTGCTGACCGGCACGGCGCACGCCGCCGTGCAACCCCTGGACAGCGTTGTGGCCATCGTCGATAACGACGTGGTGATGAAAAGCCAGCTGGACAGCCGCGTACGCGAAGTCCAGCAGACCATCGCCAAGCGTGGCGGCCAGGTGCCGCCCGCCGGTGTCCTGGACCAACAGGTGCTCGAGCGCCTGATCGTCGAAAACCTGCAACTGCAGATCGGCGATCGCTCGGGCATCCGCATCACCGACGAAGAGCTGAACCAGGCCATCGGCACCATTGCCCAGCGCAATGGCATGAACCTGGAGCAGTTCCGCGCGGCCCTGGCCCGTGACGGCCTGTCGTACGAAGATGCCCGCGAGCAGGTTCGTCGCGAGATGATCATCAGCCGCGTGCGTCAGCGCCGGGTTGCCGAGCGCATCCAGGTCTCGGAGCAGGAAGTGAAGAACTTCCTCGCCTCGGAGCAAGGCCAGATGCAACTGTCGGAAGAATGGCGCCTGGCCAATATCCTCATCCCGACCCCGGAAAGCGCCAACTCGGCGCAGATCCAGGCGGCCGCGCAAAAGGCCGGCGAGGTCTACTCGCGCTTGAAGAGCGGTGCCGACTTCGGCCAGATGGCAATCGCCAGTTCCGCCAGCGAAAACGCCCTGGAAGGCGGCGAAATGGGCTGGCGTAAAGCCGGTCAGCTTCCGCCTGAGCTCGCCAAGCTGCTCAGCAGCCTGAACGTCGGCGACGTGACTCAGCCGCTGCGTATTCCTACCGGTTTCCTCATCATCAAGATGCAGGAAAAACGTGGCGGCGGCGGAGCCACCATGCGCGACGAAGTGCATGTCCGTCACATCCTGATCAAGCCGAGCGAGATTCGCAGCGAAGCGGCGACCCAGGAACTGGCCCAACGGCTCTATGACCGTATCCAGAACGGTGAGGATTTCGCCACGCTGGCCAAGAGCTTCTCCGAAGACCCTGGCTCGGCACTCAATGGCGGCGACCTCAACTGGGTCGACCCGAGCAACCTGGTACCGGAGTTCCGCGAAGAAATGGCCAACGCCCAACAGGGCCAGGTCACCAAGCCATTCAAGACCCAGTACGGCTGGCACGTGCTCGAAGTGCTGGGCCGCCGCGCCACCGACAGCACCGAACAGGCCCGCGAGCAACAAGCGATGAACGTACTGCGTAACCGCAAGTACGATGAAGAGCTGCAGACCTGGCTGCGTCAGATCCGTGACGAAGCCTACGTCGAAATCAAGCTTCCTGGCGCCGATCAGGCCGCGCAGTGAAACCGCAGCGCTTCGCCCTCACACCCGGCGAGCCGGCCGGCATAGGTCCAGACCTGTGCCTGCTGCTCGCCACGCAAGCCCAGCCGCATCCCCTGATTGCCATTACCAGCCGTGACCTGCTCGCCGAGCGGGCCGCGCAGCTGGGTGTGGCCATCACACTGCTGCCGGTGACTCTCGACGCCCTCCCCGACCAGCCTGCTCCGGCAGGCAGCCTGTATGTCTGGGATACGCCGTTGCAAAACCCGGTGCTCGCAGGCCAGCTGGACAAGGCCAACGCAGGATTCGTCCTGCAAACCCTGACCCGCGCCGGGCAAGGCTGCCTGGACGGGCATTTCGCCGGGATGATCACCGCGCCCGTGCACAAGGGCGTGATCAACGAAAGCGGAATCGCCTTTTCCGGGCATACCGAGTTCCTCGCCGACCTGACCAACACTGCTCAAGTGGTAATGATGCTGGCTACGCGCGGCCTGCGCGTGGCCCTGGTGACCACTCACCTGCCCCTGCGCGAGGTTGCCGACGCCATCACCAGCGAGCGCCTGGAGCGCGTCACGCGGATCCTGCATGCCGACCTGCAGAACAAGTTCGGCATTGCCGACCCGCGCATCCTGGTCTGCGGCCTCAACCCGCATGCCGGCGAAGGTGGCCACCTGGGCCACGAAGAAATAGACACCATCGAACCGACATTGGCGCGCCTGCGCAGCGAAGGCATGGACCTTCGCGGCCCGTTGCCCGCCGACACCCTGTTTACCCCCAAATATCTGGAGCACTGCGATGCAGTGCTGGCGATGTACCACGACCAGGGCTTGCCCGTGCTCAAGTACAAAGGCTTCGGCGCTGCGGTCAACGTGACGCTCGGCCTGCCGATCATCCGCACTTCGGTCGACCACGGCACCGCCCTGGACCTGGCCGGCAGCGGCAAGATCGACACCGGCAGCTTGCAGGTCGCCCTGGAAACCGCCTACCAGATGGCCGAGACCCGAAAATGACCGAGCAATACCAACACAAGGCGCGCAAGCGCTTTGGCCAGAACTTCCTGCACGACGCTGGCGTCATCGACCGCATCCTGCGTTCGATCCACGCCAAAGCCGGCGAACGCCTGCTGGAAATCGGCCCGGGCCAGGGTGCCCTGACCTCTGGCCTGCTGGCCAGCGGCGCGCAGCTGGACGTGGTCGAGCTGGACAAGGACCTGGTGCCGATCCTCAACCAGCAGTTCGCTGGCCGCGACAACTTCCGCCTGCACCAGGGCGATGCGCTGAAATTCGACTTTACCACCCTCGGCGCTGCCCCCCACAGCCTGCGCGTGGTCGGCAACCTGCCGTACAACATCTCCACGCCACTGATCTTCCACCTGCTGGCCAACGCCGAGCTGATCCGCGACATGCACTTCATGCTGCAGAAGGAAGTAGTCGAGCGCCTGGCCGCAGGCCCTGGCGGTGGTGACTGGGGCCGCCTGTCGATCATGGTGCAGTACCATTGCCGGGTCGAACACCTGTTCAACGTCGGTCCCGGCGCGTTCAATCCGCCGCCCAAGGTCGATTCAGCGATCGTGCGCCTGGTACCACACGAAACCCTGCCGTTCCCGGCCAAGGACCATCGCCTGCTCGAACGCATCGTTCGCGAAGCCTTCAACCAGCGCCGCAAAACCTTGCGCAACACCCTCAAGGCCCTGCTCAGCAGCGACGCTATCGAAGCCGCCGGCGTCGATGGCAGCCTGCGCCCCGAGCAACTCGACCTCGCTGCCTTCGTGCGCCTGGCCGACAAGCTGGCCGAGCAACAGGGCGCCGCGTAACCTGCGCCATTGGCCAGTCATGCCCGCATGACTGGCCGGCTACCCCGCCGATAGCCTAGACTGACGCCATCGCCGTATCCGCGTCTGTTGCCAAGGCCCCTTGCATGTCCGATCCCCGTTACCAGATCGACGTCAGCGTCGTGACCCGCTTTCTCAAAGAACAATCCGACCCCGAAAACGACCGTTTCGCCTTCGCCTATACCATTACGGTGAAGAACAATGGCTCTGTGACCGCCAAACTGATGTCACGACACTGGCTGATCACCAACGGTGATGGCCATGTCGAAGAGGTCAAGGGCGCCGGTGTGATCGGCCAGCAACCGACCATCGAACCTGGCCACAGCCACACCTACAGCAGCGGCGCGGTGATCAGCACCAAGGTCGGTACCATGCAGGGCAGCTACCAGATGTTCGCCGAGGACGGTAAGCGTTTCGACGCCGTCATTGCCCCCTTCCGCCTCGCCGTCCCCGGAGCCCTGCACTGATGGCGGTATACGTAGTCGGAGACCTGCAAGGCTGCCTGCAGCCGCTCAAGTGCCTGCTCGAACGGGTGAACTTCGATCCGAAGATCGACCGCCTGTGGCTGGTCGGCGACCTGGTCAACCGAGGCCCGGAATCACTGGAAACCTTGCGCTTCCTTTATTCCATCCGCGAATCGCTGGTGTGCGTACTGGGCAACCATGATCTGCACCTGTTGGCCGCCTGGCACAACATCGAGCGCCTGAAAAAAAGCGACACCCTGCGCGAAATTCTCGAGGCGCCCGATGCTGGCGAACTGCTCGACTGGCTGCGCCGGCAAAAGCTGCTGCACTACGACGAGCAGCGCGGTGTAGCACTGGTGCACGCCGGCATCCCGCCGCAGTGGACCCTGGGCAAGGCCCTGGAGCTGGCAGGCGAAGTCGAGGAAGCGCTGCGCGACGATAACCGCTTCAAGCCCTACCTCGATGGCATGTACGGCAACGAGCCGAACAAGTGGAGCAAGGACCTGAGCGGCGTCACCCGTTTGCGGGTGATCACCAACTACTTCACCCGCATGCGCTTTTGCACCAGCGAAGGCAAGCTCGACCTCAAGGGCAAGGAAGGCGCCGACACCGCCCCACCCGGATACAAGCCCTGGTTCGCCCACAAGGGCCGCCGCTCTCGGCATGTGAAGATCATCTTCGGCCATTGGGCCGCCCTTGAAGGCCGCTGCAAGGAGCCCGGGGTGATCGCCCTGGACACCGGCTGCGTGTGGGGCGGCGCCATGACCCTGTACAACGTCGACACCGGCGCATTGCACCGCTGCGAATGCACCGAGCAAGGCACCCCGCGTATGCAGCCTGCGTCCGCACAACCGGCTAGAATGAACGACCAGTCCTGAAGGAAACCGTACCCATGAGCGAATTCAAACGCATCCCTCCCCAGCAGGCCCAGGCGCTGCGCGAGCAAGGTGCGGTCGTGGTCGATATTCGCGACCAACCAACCTTTGCCGCCGGCCACATTGCAGGCTCCAGGCACCTGGACAACCAATCGGTAGCCGACTTCATCCGCGCCGCCGATCTCGATGCCCCCACCGTAGTGGTCTGCTATCACGGCAATTCCAGCCAGAGCGCTGCCGCCTATCTGATCAGCCAGGGCTTTTCCGACGTCTACAGCCTCGACGGCGGCTTCGAGTTGTGGCGCAGCACTTATCCCGCGGAAACCGCCCAAGACGCCGCCGAATAATTTTTTTCATCTCCCGCAGCCCGCGTCCTGTGCGGGCTCGCGCCTGGCCAGACGAACGGTCATGGCGAACTTCATGTACAACCGCCCTTGACCTCCCTGATAACGAACTATCCTTAAGCGCAGGCCATCCAAAAAGGGGAGAGCCGGTACACCGGCGTGCGGGTCATCGGTAGCGAGTTCTAGGTGTTCTGGGGGGTATACAGCAATCGGCGATGTCGATTGCATGCCAGCATCAGCTGACTGATCCGGCGTCGGCTCCACGTATCGAGCGAGGTGACGTCATGAGTATTTTTAGCCACTTCCAACAACGTTTCGAGTCCACCCGTCAGGAAGAACTTTCGCTGCAAGAGTACCTTGAGCTCTGCAAAAGCGATCGCAGCGCGTATGCGTCGGCGGCCGAACGCCTGTTGATGGCTATCGGCGAGCCGGAACTGGTCGACACCTCGAACAACTCCAGGCTGTCGCGCATCTTCTCCAACAAGGTAATCCGCCGCTATCCGGCCTTTGAAGACTTCCATGGCATGGAAGAATGCATCGACCAGATCGTGTCGTATTTCCGCCATGCTGCCCAAGGCCTGGAGGAGAAGAAACAGATCCTTTACCTGCTGGGCCCGGTGGGCGGCGGTAAGTCGTCCCTGGCCGAAAAGCTCAAACAACTGATGGAGAAGGTGCCCTTCTATGCCATCAAGGGCTCACCGGTCTTCGAATCGCCCCTGGGGCTGTTCAACGCCGCTGAAGACGGCGCCATTCTCGAAGAAGACTTCGGCATTCCGCGGCGCTATCTGAACACCATCATGTCACCCTGGGCGACCAAACGACTGGCCGAGTTCGGCGGCGATATCAGCCAGTTCAAGGTGGTCAAACTCTACCCGTCGATCCTCAACCAGATTGCCGTGGCCAAAACCGAACCGGGTGATGAAAACAACCAGGACATTTCCGCCCTGGTTGGTAAGGTCGACATCCGCAAACTCGAGGAATACCCACAGAACGACGCCGACGCCTACAGCTACTCGGGCGCGCTGTGCCGGGCCAACCAGGGCCTGATGGAATTCGTCGAGATGTTCAAGGCGCCAATCAAGGTCCTGCACCCGCTGCTCACGGCCACCCAGGAAGGTAACTACAACAGTACCGAAGGCCTTGGGGCGATCCCCTACTCCGGGATCCTACTGGCCCACTCCAACGAATCGGAATGGCACAGTTTCCGCAACAACAAGAACAACGAAGCGTTCATCGACCGTATCTACATCGTCAAGGTGCCGTACTGCCTGCGGGTCAGCGACGAGATCAAGATCTACGACAAGCTGCTGTTCAACAGTTCGCTGGCCAAGGCCCATTGCGCGCCAGACACCCTGAAGATGCTCGCCCAGTTCACCGTGCTGTCGCGGCTCAAAGAGCCGGAAAACTCGAACATCTACTCGAAAATGCGGGTGTACGACGGCGAAAACCTCAAGGACACCGATCCCAAGGCCAAGTCGATCCAGGAGTACCGCGACGCCGCTGGAGTGGACGAAGGCATGAACGGCCTGTCGACCCGCTTCGCCTTCAAGATCCTCTCCAAGGTGTTCAACTTCGACCCCCATGAGATCGCCGCCAACCCGGTGCACCTGCTGTATGTGCTGGAACAGCAGATCGAACAGGAACAGTTCCCGGCTGAAGTGCGTGAACGCTACCTGCGCTACCTGAAAGAGTACCTGGCACCGCGCTACATCGAATTCATCGGCAAGGAAATCCAGACCGCTTACCTGGAGTCCTACAGTGAATACGGGCAAAACATCTTCGACCGTTACGTGCTGTACGCCGACTTCTGGATTCAGGACCAGGAATACCGCGATCCGGAAACCGGCGAGATCCTCAACCGCATTGCCCTCAACGAAGAGCTGGAGAAGATCGAGAAGCCGGCCGGTATCAGCAATCCGAAGGATTTCCGCAACGAAATCGTCAACTTCGTGTTGCGTGCCCGGGCCAACAACAACGGCAAGAACCCGACCTGGCTCAGCTACGAAAAACTGCGGGTGGTGATCGAGAAGAAAATGTTCTCCAACACCGAGGACCTGCTGCCGGTCATCAGCTTCAACGCCAAAGCCAGCAAAGAGGATCAACAAAAGCACAACGACTTCGTCACCCGAATGGTGGAACGCGGTTACACAGACAAGCAAGTTCGGCTGCTCTCGGAATGGTACCTGCGGGTCAGAAAGTCGCAATAAGCGCCAAGCTGCAAGCTGTCAGCTGCAAGTCGCACGTAGGTCAAATACGTGTCGGCTTGCGGGGGCAGCGGTGATCCAACTTGAAGCTTGAAGCTTACAGCTTGCAGCTACCGCCTACTCCCGGAGGGGCCTATGAGCTATGTGATCGACCGACGCCTGAACGGCAAGAACAAGAGCACGGTCAACCGCCAGCGCTTTTTGCGGCGTTACCGTGACCACATCAAGAAGGCCGTCGAGGAGGCCGTGAGCCGCCGCTCCATCACCGACATGGAGCATGGCGAGCAGATCAGCATCCCCGGTCGCGACATCGATGAGCCAGTACTGCACCATGGCCGTGGCGGCAAGCAGACCGTGGTGCACCCGGGCAACAAGGAATTCACCGCTGGCGAGCATATCGCCCGCCCGCAAGGTGGCGGCGGCGGAGGCGGCCGTGGCAAGGCCGGCAACTCCGGCGAAGGTATGGACGAATTCGTCTTCCAGATTACCCAGGAAGAATTCCTCGAGTTCATGTTCGAAGACCTCGAGTTGCCCAACCTGGTCAAACGTCACCTGACCGGCACCGACACCTTCAAGACCGTGCGCGCCGGTATCAGCAACGAAGGCAACCCGTCACGCATCAACATCATCCGCACCCTGCGTTCAGCCCATGCCCGGCGCATCGCCCTGTCCGGCAGCAGCCGGGCAAAACTGCGCCAGGCGCAGGAGGAACTGGCGCGCCTGAAGCGGGAAGAACCAGATAACTTCGGCGATATTCAGGAAATTGAAGCAGAAATAGAACGTTTGAGCGCGCGCATCCACCGTGTGCCGTTCCTCGACACCTTCGACCTCAAGTACAACCTGCTGGTCAAACAACCCAACCCCAGCTCCAAGGCAGTGATGTTCTGCCTGATGGACGTTTCCGGCTCCATGACCCAGGCCACCAAGGACATCGCCAAGCGCTTCTTCATCCTTCTGTACCTGTTCCTCAAGCGCAACTACGACAAGATCGAGGTGGTGTTCATCCGCCATCACACCAGCGCCCGCGAAGTCGACGAAGAGGAGTTTTTCTATTCCCGGGAAACCGGCGGTACCATCGTTTCCAGCGCGCTGAAGCTGATGCAGGAGATCATGGCCGAACGCTACCCGGCCAACGAATGGAACATCTACGCCGCCCAGGCCTCGGACGGTGACAACTGGAACGACGACTCGCCGATCTGTCGCGAAATCCTTACCAAGCAGATCATGCCGTTCGTCCAGTACTACACTTACGTCGAGATCACCCCTCGCGAACATCAGGCATTGTGGTACGAGTATGAGCGTATCGGCGAAGCCTTTGCCGATACGTTCGCCCAGCAGCAGCTGGTGTCGGCCGGCGATATCTATCCGGTCTTCCGTGAACTCTTCCAGCGCAGGTTAGTGACATGACCGCTAGAGAGCAGAAGCGCCACCCTATTTCCACCGGGTCCGAATGGACATTCGAACTGATCCAGGCCTATGACCGGGAAATCAGCCGCCTGGCCGAGCGCTATGCCCTGGACACCTACCCCAACCAGATCGAGGTGATCACCGCCGAGCAGATGATGGACGCTTACGCCTCCGTCGGCATGCCGCTGGGCTATCACCACTGGTCCTACGGCAAACACTTCCTCAGCACTGAAAAGTCCTATAGCCGCGGTCAGATGGGCCTGGCCTACGAGATCGTGATCAACTCCGACCCCTGCATCGCCTACCTGATGGAAGAAAACACCATCTGCATGCAGGCCCTGGTGGTTGCCCATGCCTGCTACGGGCACAACAGCTTCTTCAAGGGCAACTACCTGTTCCGCACCTGGACCGACGCCAGCTCGATCATCGACTACCTGGTGTTCGCCAAGCAGTACATCACCCAGTGCGAAGAACGCCATGGCATCGATGCCGTGGAAGATCTGCTCGACTCCTGCCACGCCCTGATGAACTACGGTGTCGACCGCTACAAGCGGCCCTACCCGATCTCCGCCGAAGAAGAGCGGCGCCGGCAGAAGGAGCGCGAAGAGCACCTGCAAAAACAGATCAACGACCTGTGGCGCACCATTCCCAAGGGCGCCGACAAGAACAGCGACCGCGACAATGCGCGCTTCCCGGCCGAACCCCAGGAGAACATCCTCTACTTCATCGAGAAACACGCGCCCTTGCTCGAACCCTGGCAACGCGAAATCGTGCGCATCGTGCGCAAGATCGCCCAGTACTTCTACCCGCAGCGCCAGACCCAGGTGATGAACGAAGGCTGGGCGACCTTCTGGCACTACACCCTGATGAACGACCTCTACGATGAGGGCCTGGTGACCGAAGGCTTCATGATGGAATTCCTGCAGTCGCACACCAGCGTGGTGTTCCAGCCAGGCTTCGACAGCCCTTACTACAGCGGCATCAACCCCTACGCTCTGGGTTTCGCCATGTACCGCGACATCCGGCGCATGTGCGAACACCCTACCGAAGAGGACCGCCGCTGGTTCCCCGACATCGCCGGCAGCGACTGGCTGTCGACCATCAAGTTCGCCATGAGCAGCTTCAAGGACGAGAGTTTCATTCTCCAGTACCTGTCGCCGACGGTAATCCGCGACCTCAAGCTGTTCAGCATCCTCGATGATGACCAGCGCGAAGACCTGCTGGTACCGGCCATCCACGACGAGAGTGGCTACCGGATCATCCGCGAGACCCTGGCCGCCCAGTACAACCTCGGCAACCGCGAACCCAACGTGCAGATCTGGAGCATCGACCGCCGCGGCGACCGCTCACTGACCCTGCGCCACCAGCAGCACGACCGCAAACCCCTGGGCGATTCCACCGAGGAGGTTCTCAAGCACCTGCACCGCCTCTGGGGCTTCGATATCCACCTGGAGACCCTGCAGGGCGACCAGGTCATGAAAACCCACCACGTGCCGCCCAGAGGCGAGCACGGCGAAGCCGACTACGGCCGCCTGGACCTGGCGGTAGTGCACCTCTAGCACGCCCTCCGTTGCTGCCAGACAGGTTATCCTGTGGCATCAACGGAGGTTCTACATGCAGATCTACAAAGTCGGCGGCGCTGTACGCGACCGCCTGCTCGGCAGGCCGGTCAGTGATATCGACTGGGTCGTGGTCGGCGCCACGGCGGAACAAATGCAAGCCTTGGGCTATCGCCCGGTCGGGGCGGATTTTCCGGTATTCCTGCACCCCAAAAGCGGCGAGGAGTACGCCCTGGCGCGTACCGAGCGCAAGAGCGGACGCGGCTATGGCGGCTTCACCTTCCACGCCAGCCCCGAGGTTACCCTTGAAGAAGACCTGATCCGCCGCGACCTGACCATCAACGCCATGGCCGAAGACGACCAGGGCAACGTTTGTGACCCGTACAACGGCAAGAAGGACCTCGAAGCCCGCATCTTGCGTCACGTATCCCCGGCGTTCGCCGAAGATCCCTTGCGCGTGCTGCGTGTGGCCCGCTTTGCCGCGCGCTATGCCGGCATGGGCTTCAGCGTGGCCCCTGAAACCATCGAACTGATGCGTGCACTCAGCGAGTCAGGCGAGTTGCAGGCCCTGACCGCCGAGCGCAGCTGGAAGGAAATCGCCCGGGCACTGATGGAAGACCAACCCCAGGTATTCATCCAGGTATTGCGCGATTGCGGCGCCCTCAAACAATTGCTCCCGGAGCTCGATGCGCTGTTCGGCGTACCGCAGCCTGAGGCTCATCACCCGGAGATCGACAGCGGCATCCACACCCTCTCGGTGCTTGAACAAGCCGCCGCGCACCAACAGCCCCTGAGCGTGCGCTGGGCCTGCTTGCTGCATGACCTTGGCAAAGGCCTTACCCCAGAGGAAGAATGGCCACGGCACATCGCTCACGAGCAGCGCGGGCTGAAGTTGATCAAGGCGGTAAACCAGCGCTTCAAGGCGCCCCGCGAATGCCAGGAACTGGCCTTGCTGGTTGGTGAATATCACACCCACTGCCATCGGGCGCTGGAACTGCGCGCCTCGACGTTGCTGGAGCTGCTGCAAAGCTTCGACGTGTACCGCCGACCGCAACGCTTCGAGGAGTTCATCGTCGCCTGCGAGATGGACGCCCGGGGCCGCAAGGGCCTGGAGCAACGTGATTATCCACAGGCGGGTTATCTGCGCGGCGCGGCAGCAGCAGCGCGGGCGGTACAGGTGCAACCGCTGGTGCAGCGGGGGCTGACAGGGCAGGCACTGGGCGAGGCGCTCAAGGGCGAGCGACTGAAGGCGTTGAAGGCGTACAAGGACGATCCCGGGCGCTGAACCTATCGCGGGGCAAGCCCGTTCCGACAATCCTGTGGGAGCGGGCTTGCCCCGCGATCGAAGCTAAAGACCGGTCAACTGCTGCCCGCGCCACTCAAACGGAACTGGCGCCAGCACTTGATCGATCTGCGCTTCAGCCCACAACTGACCCATGGTTTTACCAGCCCCCGGGTGCAGCAACTCTGGCGCAATCAACGCCAGCGGCCACAGCACAAAAGCGTTCTTGAGAATCTCCGCCCGTGGCAACACCAGCCCGTCAAAGCTGCCATGCAGGTCGTTGTACATCAGCACATCGATATCCAGCGGCAAGCCCTTGCGCTCGGGGGCGTAGCGGCCGTTATCGGCCTCGATGAACTTGAGCCGGCGGTCCAGCTCCATCAGTGGAAGATCGGTCAGGCCGGTGACCACCAGATTGAAGAACGGCCCGCTCTTGATACCCACCGCCTGGCTTTCGAACACTGCAGAGCAGTGCATGTCGGTCAGCATCTCGGCCAGGGCATCGAGCCCCGCGGTCAAGTGCCGCTCGCGATCGATATTGCTGCCCAACCCGAGGTAAACCCTGTTCAGAGACATCCGCGCTCGATCTCCACGCCCACCCCACTGGCAGCAGGTACCGCGCCAGGCTTGGTCAGTTTCAGGCGCAACCAGGGAATCTGGAATTCGCTCATCAACACTGCCGCCAGGCGCTCGGCGAAGGTTTCCACCAACTGGAATTCGGATTGCTCGGCAAACGCCTGGATGCGCGCCGAAACGCTGGCGTAGTCCAGGGCCTTGGTCAGGTCGTCACCGGCTGCGGCCGGGCGGTTGTCCCAGGCAAAACTCAGGTCCAGACGCAGGCACTGGCGGATTCCGCGCTCCCAGTCATAGGCGCCGATCACGGTATCGACTTCCAGCCCCTCGATGAACACTCTGTCCAAGCACTTCTCTCCACAGCACGACAAGGGCGCGTTGCGCCGTTAGAATCAGGGCGTCCTCGCCCGGAATGGTTAGCATGTTTTGGTTACTGGCGCTGTGCGCCTACCTGCTCGGCTCTCTGTCCTTTGCCATCGTCCTCAGCCGCCTCAATGGCAGCCCGGACCCGCGCATGAGCGGTTCAGGCAATGCCGGTGCAACCAACATGCTGCGCCTGGCCGGCCGCAAACTGGCGGTCCTGACCCTGCTTGGCGACCTGTGCAAGGGCCTGCTGCCCGTGCTGGTCGCCAATCTTGCTGGCCTCGACCTGCAACAACAGGCCTGGATCGGCGTGTGCGCAGTGGTTGGCCATCTGTTCCCGGTGTACTTCCGCTTTCGCGGCGGCAAAGGTGTCGCCACCGCCGCCGGCATGCTGCTGGGGCTTTACCCGCCAGCCGCCTTGCTGGCCATCAGCGCCTGGCTGCTAACCTTCTACCTGACCCGCACCAGCTCGCTGGCGGCGCTGGTGGCAACGCCCCTGACCCTGCCACTACTGGCCTGGCGCGAGCCGGAAGCGCTGCTGCCGATCAGCGTGCTGACCGTGCTGATCGTCTGGCGTCACCGCGGCAATCTACGCGACCTTTTCGCCGGACGCGAACGGCATTTCTGAATCCACTGCATGAGCAACGCTCAGTTTCACAGCGGCGCCAGCTGCTCCATCGGCCAGCGCGCCTGCACGCTGATTGCCAGGCTTTCCTGCTGCCCGGCGGCCAGACGCTGGCAGCCGGCGTAGGCGATCATGGCGCCATTGTCGGTACAAAACTGCGGCCGGGCGTAGTACACATTGCCCTTGATGCCGGCCAGCATGTCTTCCAGCGAAGCGCGCAAGGCCTTGTTGGCACTGACGCCGCCAGCGATCACCAGGCGTTTGAGGCCGGTCTGCTTGAGGGCCCGCTTGCACTTGATGGTCAAAGTCTCCACCACCGCTTGCTGGAAGGCCAGCGACACGTCGCAACGAGTTTGTTCACCGTCGTCTCCAGCACTCTGACACTGCTGCCAGGTGTTGAGGGCAAAGGTTTTCAGGCCGCTGAAGCTGAAATCCAGCCCCGGACGATCGGTCATCGGCCGCGGGAAGACAAAGCGCCCGGGCACGCCCTGGGTCGCCAGGCGGGCGATCTCAGGGCCGCCCGGGTAAGGCAGGCCGATCAGCTTGGCGGTCTTGTCGAAGGCTTCGCCAGCGGCGTCATCGAGGGTCTCGCCGAGCAACTCGTATTGGCCGATACCATCGACGCGCACCAGCTGGGTATGCCCACCCGACACCAGCAAGGCGACGAACGGGAACTCCGGCGGTTGCTCTTCGAGCATCGGCGCCAGCAGGTGGCCTTCCATGTGGTGCACGCCGAGGGCTGGAATCCCCCAGGCAAATGCCAGAGCCTGAGCGCAGGAAGCGCCCACCAACAGTGCGCCCACGAGGCCGGGGCCTGCGGTGTAGGCAATGGCGTCGATCTCGGTGGCGACGCAGTCGGCTTCGGCCAGCACCTGGCGGATCAACGGCAGCATGCGCTTGACGTGATCACGCGAGGCCAGCTCCGGCACTACCCCGCCATAGACGCGGTGCAGGTCGATCTGACTGAACAATGCATCGGCCAGAAGGCCGCGTTCACTGTCGTATAATGCGACGCCGGTTTCGTCGCAGGATGTTTCCAATCCCAGTACTAGCATGGGTCCGTGCCTTGTTGAGGCTGAATTCGAAGGCGCGCATGATAGTCCCCGCTCCCGACGCCGACCAGCGGTTTTCGATCAGAGGCTTTGCATTCCGGTCGGCTAAGGGTTAACATCCGCAACCCTTAAAAACCGACGTTCTCCAGCGCACATTTTTGCCACGAGTTCGTTGACCCCGGTAATGAATGAAGGTAGCTCTGGATGCCAGCCGTCAAAGTTAAAGAGAATGAACCCTTCGACGTAGCTCTGCGTCGTTTCAAGCGCTCCTGCGAAAAAGCCGGTGTTCTGGCTGAAGTTCGTAGCCGCGAATTTTACGAGAAGCCGACTTCTGAGCGTAAGCGCAAAGCAGCAGCCGCTGTTAAACGTCACGCCAAGAAAGTTCAGCGCGAACAGCGCCGCGCCGTTCGTCTGTACTAATACAGACGTCCGTCGCAAGCTTCTGCCTCGCCCGGCCTACAGCCGGGCTGCCGGCAGTTGTTGCTTGATCCTTTGGCCTTCGGGCCCAAGGCGTCCTGCTGCCCTGCAGCATGGACAACCTGCCTGAATCGTCAGAACTGGCCGCAACGCCAGCTGTGCACGTCCTTCCTGACGAGCCTTCACCGGCTGCAGACGAGCACGTCTTTCCGTATTTTGTGTTACGCCATTCGACATCGCTCGAACGCGCAGCCGTTCCCGCCGCATTAGCGATTACACTTGCTTATCGCCTGATGATGAGAGTGCCATGGCCGGGCTGATTCCCCAGAGTTTTATCGACGACCTGCTTAACCGTACCGACATCGTCGATGTGGTGAGTTCGCGCGTGCAGCTGAAAAAAGCTGGCAAGAACCTCACGGCCTGCTGCCCGTTCCACAAGGAAAAGACCCCGTCCTTCAGCGTCAGCCCCGACAAACAGTTCTACTACTGCTTCGGCTGCGGCGCGGGCGGCAACGCCCTTGGCTTCATCATGGACCACGACAACCTGGATTTCCCCCAGGCCGTCGAGGAACTGGCCAAGGCCGCCGGCATGGAGATCCCCCGCGAAGAAAGCGGGCGTGGTCACAAACCCCGGCAACCGGTCGATTCACCGCTCTACCCGCTGCTTGAAGCAGCCGCCGAATTTTATCGCCAGGCGCTGCGCAGCCATCCGACACGCAAATCCGCGGTCGACTACCTCAAGGGCCGCGGCCTGTCCGGCGAGATCGCCCGCGACTTCGGCCTGGGCTTCGCCCCGCCTGGCTGGGACAACCTGTTCAAACATTTGAGCAGCGATACCCTGCAGCAAAAAGCCATGATCGATGCCGGCCTGCTGATCGAGAACGCCGAGTCCGGCAAGCGTTACGATCGCTTCCGCGACCGGGTGATGTTTCCGATCCGCGACAGCCGTGGCCGGGTCATCGCCTTCGGCGGCCGGGTACTGGGCGACGACAAGCCCAAGTACCTGAACTCCCCGGAAACCCCGGTGTTCCACAAGGGGCAGGAGCTGTACGGGCTGTACGAAGCGCGCAAGTTCAACCGCAATCTTGACGAGATCATCGTGGTCGAAGGCTACATGGACGTCATCGCCCTCGCGCAGCAAGGCTTGCGCAATGCGGTGGCGACCCTGGGCACGGCCACCAGCGAAGAACACCTCAAGCGCTTGTTTCGCGTGGTGCCGAGCGTGCTGTTCTGTTTCGACGGCGACCAGGCTGGCCGCAACGCTGCCTGGCGCGCTCTGGAGGCAACGCTTTCGAGCCTGCAGGACGGGCGCAAGGCGCGCTTTCTGTTTTTGCCCGAAGGCGAAGACCCGGACACCCTGGTACGCGCCGAAGGCACCGATGCCTTCCGCGCGCGCATCAACCAGCATGCGCAGCCACTGGCCGATTACTTTTTCCAGCAGTTGACCGAGGAAGCCGACCCGCGCTCGCTCGAAGGCAAGGCGCACATGGCCACCCTTGCTGCACCGTTGATCGAAAAAGTGCCCGGGGCCAACCTGCGTGCCCTGATGCGCAATCGCCTCAAGGAAATCACCGGCCTGGATAACCAGCAGGTCGAACAACTGGCGCACAGCGCACCCGTTGAAGCTCCACCCAGTTACGACCCGGGCATCGATTACGACGCCATTCCCGACTACACCCCGGATTACGCTGATTTTCACCAGCCCGAATACGCACCTCAGCAACAGCAGTGGACGCCGAACAAGGGCGGCAAGAAAAAGTGGGAAGGCAAGCCCTGGGACAAGAAGGGCAAACCCTGGGAGCGCAACGGCCAGCGCCAGGATGCGCCACCACGGGTTCCGACTTCGGTAGAACCGCCGACCTTGAGCGCCCTGCGCACCCTGCTGCATCACCCGCAACTGGCGAAAAAGGTCGAAGATGCCAGCCAGCTGGCGGCCGAAGAACACGTCTATGCCCAGCTGCTGGTAGCCCTGCTCGAGGCGTTGCAAAAGAATCCTGAGCTACGCTCACTACAGCTGATCGCCCGCTGGCATGGCACCGAACAGGGCCGCCTGCTAAGGGCATTGGCAGAAAAGGAATGGCTGATCGATGCCGATAACCTTGAACAACAGTTTTTCGACACCATAACTAGCTTGTCCGCTCGCCAACGCGAGCGCAGCCTGGAACATCTGCTCAGGAAAGCACGTCAAAGTGACTTGAGCGCAGAGGAAAAAAATCAGCTGCGTGACCTGTTAAGCCGTAATGTTCCCGCACAAACCCCGACCTCAACTGGCGCGTGAGGTCCTAGCTCGGGTATAATCCTCGGCTTGTTTTTTGCCCGCCAAGACCTTCAGTGGATAGGGTGTTATGTCCGGAAAAGCGCAACAGCAGTCTCGCATCAAAGAGTTGATCACCCGCGGTCGTGAGCAGGGCTACCTGACTTACGCGGAGGTCAACGACCACCTGCCAGAGGATATTTCAGATCCGGAGCAGGTGGAAGACATCATCCGCATGATCAACGACATGGGGATCAACGTATTCGAGAGTGCTCCGGATGCGGATGCCCTTTTGTTGGCCGAAGCCGACACCGACGAAGCCGCAGCTGAAGAAGCCGCCGCAGCGTTGGCGGCTGTGGAAACCGATATTGGTCGCACGACTGACCCGGTGCGCATGTACATGCGTGAAATGGGGACCGTCGAGCTTCTGACCCGCGAAGGCGAAATCGAAATCGCCAAGCGGATCGAAGAAGGTATTCGTGAAGTCATGGGTGCTATTGCCCACTTCCCGGGTACTGTCGAGCACATCCTCTCCGAGTACGATCGCGTCACCACCGAAGGTGGCCGCCTGTCCGACGTCCTCAGCGGTTACATCGACCCGGACGACGGCATCGCGCCGCCGGCCGAAGTGCCGCCGCCGATCGACCCGAAAGCCCCGGCCAAGGCCGATGCTGACGACGACGAGGAAGAGAAAGAGGAAAGCACCGACGAAGAGGAAGAAGTCGAAAGCGGTCCGGATCCGGTCGTCGCGCAACAGCGCTTCGGTGCCGTCCAGGATCAGCTCAACGCTACCCTCAAGGTGCTGAAGAAGAACGGCCGCAGCCACAAGGACAGCCTCAAGGCGATGCTTGATCTGGCCGAGCTGTTCATGCCGATCAAGCTGGTACCGAAGCAGTTCGAAGCCCTGGTTGAGCGCGTTCGTAGCGCCCTGGACCGCCTGCGTCAGCAAGAACGCGCCATCATGCAACTGTGCGTCCGTGACGCACGCATGCCACGTGCCGACTTCCTGCGCCTGTTCCCGAGTAACGAAATCGACCAGACCTGGGCCAGCGACCTGGCCAAGCGCAGCACCAAATGGGCTGCCGCCCTGGGTGAGAAAAGCGACGCAATCGTAGCCTGCCAGCAGAAGCTGATCGACCTCGAAAGCGAAACCGGCCTGACCATCGCCGAGATCAAGGACATCAACCGTCGCATGTCGATCGGTGAAGCCAAGGCTCGTCGCGCCAAGAAGGAAATGGTCGAGGCCAACCTGCGTCTGGTTATCTCGATCGCCAAGAAGTACACCAACCGCGGCCTGCAGTTCCTCGACCTGATCCAGGAAGGCAACATCGGCCTGATGAAGGCGGTGGACAAGTTCGAATACCGTCGTGGTTACAAGTTCTCGACCTATGCCACCTGGTGGATCCGCCAGGCGATCACCCGTTCGATCGCCGACCAGGCCCGCACCATCCGTATTCCGGTGCACATGATCGAGACGATCAACAAGCTCAACCGCATTTCCCGGCAGATGTTGCAGGAAATGGGTCGCGAACCGACCCCGGAAGAGCTGGGTGAACGCATGGAAATGCCTGAGGACAAGATCCGCAAGGTATTGAAGATCGCCAAAGAGCCGATCTCCATGGAAACCCCGATCGGTGACGACGAAGATTCGCACCTGGGTGACTTCATCGAAGACTCGACCATGCAGTCGCCAATCGATGTGGCCACGGTCGAAAGCCTCAAGGAAGCGACCCGTGACGTGCTCTCCGGTCTGACCGCACGCGAAGCCAAGGTGCTGCGCATGCGTTTCGGTATCGATATGAACACCGATCACACCCTCGAAGAGGTCGGCAAACAGTTCGACGTGACCCGTGAGCGGATCCGTCAGATTGAAGCCAAGGCGCTGCGCAAGCTGCGCCACCCGACGCGAAGCGAGCATCTGCGCTCCTTCCTCGACGAGTGATGACAAACCCCGGCCCAGGCCGGGGTTTTTCTTTTCCGGCGAACGGCGCTTTTCAGCCTTCGCCCACTACCCCGCCGCTTAAATGCCCGTCTACACTCGAATCAATCCACCTGTGTGACGAGGCCGCTATGCCCCGAATGCCGGCCCTTCTGTTGGCTCTCCTGCTCGTCTGGAGTGCAACCGCCGGCGCCCTGACCCTGACTGAAGAAGAACAAGCCTGGCTCAGCGCTCATCCGCAGCTGCGCCTGGGCGTCGATGCATCCTGGCCACCTTTCGAATACCGGGACCAGGACGGTCGCTACCAGGGATTGGCCGCCGACTACATTGCCCTTATCCAGGAGCGCCTGGGTGTGCAGTTCAAGCCGATCGAACCGATCAGCTGGACAGCCGTGCTCGAACAGGCACGCAAGAACAAGCTCGACTTGCTGCCCGGCATCATGTCGACCCCCGAGCGCCAGAGCTTTCTGGCCTTCACCCGCCCGTACCTGGATTTTCCGATTGTCATCCTCGCCCACGATGGCGGCCCGCAACCGCGCACCATCAAGGACCTCTACGGCCTGAAGATCGCCGTGGTGGAAAACTACGCGCCCCATGAGCTGTTGCGCACCCACCACCCTGACCTCAACCTGGTGGCCCTGCCCAATGTCAGCTCGGCACTGCAGGCCCTGGCCACCGATGAGGTGGACGCCGTGGTGGGCGACCTTGCCTCGAGCATCTGGAGCCTGCGCCAGCTCAAGCTCGAAGGCCTGTACGTCAGCGGTGAAACACCCTACCGCTATCAGCTGGCTATGGCGGTGCCACGGGAGCAGAAGATCCTCGTCGGCATTCTCGACAAGGTTATGGCCGACATGAGCCCCGGCGAAATCAGCAATATCCAGGAGCGCTGGGTCGGCAAGGTGCTTGACCATCGCACGCTGTGGTACGACCTGCTGATCTACGGCCTGCCTGCCCTGCTGTTGATGACCGCTATCCTCGCGGCGGTGATCCGCGTCAACCGCCGCCTTAGCTCGGAGATTTCCCGGCGCATCGCCCTCGAGCAGGAACTGCGCAGCAGCGAATACCACTACCGCGGCCTGGTCGAAAGCCTTTCCGCCATTGCTTGGGAAGCCGACGCCAACGATTTTACCTACAGCTACGTCTCACCCCATGCCGAAGACCTGCTTGGCTACCCGTTGAACCAGTGGCTGCGCCCGGGGTTCTGGCGCAGCATCATTCACCCCGACGACGCGCTCTGGGCCCAGGCCTACTGCGACAGCGAAACCGCCGCCGGACGCGATCACAGCCTCGATTACCGGGTGATCCGCGCCGACGGCCGCAGCCTGTGGGTGCGCGATATCGTCAGCCTCATCGAGCACGGGCACAAACCGGTGATGCGCGGGCTGATGATCGACATCAGCGAAACCAAGAACGCCGAAGAAGCCCTGCGCCTGTCAGAGCAGAAGTTCGCCTCGGTGTTTCAGCAGTGCCCGGATATCCTGGTCATCGCCCGCATGAGCGACGGCTGCCTGCTGGAGGTCAACGAAGCTTTCGAAGAGCAAATCGGCCTGAGCCCGGCGCAGGTACTGGGCCGCACCGCGACCGAGCTGAATATCTGGGGCATCGACGGCGTCGGCCCTGACCTGCTCAAGCGCTTGCAGTCCGGCAGCATCCGCAACCTGGAAATGGTGTTTCGGCGCAGCAATGGTCAGTTGTTCACCGGCCTGACCTCCGCCGAAACCTTCCAGCTCGACAGCACGCCAGCGCTGGTGGTGGCGGTGCGCGACATCAGCCAGCTGAAAGAAACCCAGGAGCAGTTGCAAACCTCCGAAGAGAAGTTCGCCAAGGCGTTCCATGCCTCGCCCGACGGCCTGCTATTGTCGCGCCAGAGCGATGGCCTGCTGATCGAAGTGAACGAAGGCTTCTGCCGCCTGACCGGCTACGACACTCATATGTCCCTGGATCACACCTCCCTGGACCTGGGCATCTGGGTCGACCTCAACGAGCGCCGCCGGCTGCTGGAGACGCTCCAGCGCGATGGTTTCGTGCGTGATTTCAGCTGCCATATCCGCCGCAGCGATGGCCAGATCCGTCTCTGCGAGCTATCGGCCAGGCCGCTGCCCATTGCCGGTGTCGACTGCATGCTGACCATTGCCCGCGACATCACTGAACGCCACCTGATGCAGGAAAAACTGCAACTGGCCGCCACGGTGTTCGAGAACACCGCCGAAGGCGTGTTGATCACCGACACCGACCAGCGCATCAGCGCGGTCAACCGCGCCTTCAGCGAGATCACCGGTTACAGCGAGTTCGAAGCGCTGGGCCAGACACCGCGGCTGCTCGCCTCCGGCCAGCACGACAGTGCCTTCTATGTAGCCATGTGGCACCAACTGACGGCCGAAGGCCATTGGCAGGGCGAAATCCACAACCGGCGCAAGAACGGCGAAATCTACCCCAGTTGGCTGACTATCAGCGCCGTACGCAACAGCGAGCGGGTCATCACCCACTTCGTTGCGGTGTTCGCCGATATCTCCAGCCTCAAGCACGCCCAGGCCAAGCTCGATTACCAGGCCCATCACGACCCGCTGACCGGCCTGCCCAATCGCACCCTGTTCGAAAGCCGTCTGCAGGCCGCGCTCAACTGCGCCCAGGCCTCCAAGCGCCAGGGCGCGGTGCTGTTTCTCGATCTCGACCGCTTCAAGCACATCAACGACAGCCTTGGCCACCCGGTCGGCGACCTGTTGCTCAAAGGCATCGCCCAGCGGCTCAAGGAGCAGGTGCGCGACATCGATACCGTCGCACGCCTGGGCGGCGACGAGTTCATCATCCTCCTGCCCGGCCTGCACCAGCCCAGTGATGCCGAGCACATCGCGCACAAACTGCTGGCCTGCTTCGGCGCACCGTTCCAGGCAGGCGAACATGAGTTCTTCACCAGCGCCAGCATCGGCACCAGCCTTTATCCCCAGGACGGCACCGACGTCGCCTCGCTGATCCGCAACGCCGACGCGGCCATGTACCGCTCCAAGGCCAAGGGGCGCAACCGGGTCGAGTCCTACACCCGCGACCTCACGGCCCAGGCCAGCGAGCGCATCGCCCTGGAGCACGAACTGCGCCGGGCCATCGAGCGCAATGAACTGAGCCTGTGCTACCAGCCCAAGTTCAGCCTCAAGACCCAGAGCCTGGTCGGTGCCGAAGCGCTGATCCGCTGGACCAACCCGACGTTTGGCGACGTCCCGCCGGAGCACTTCATTGCACTGGCCGAAGAGAACGGCATGATCCTGCAACTGGGCGACTGGGTGCTGGAACAGGCCTGTCGGCAAATGCAGGACTGGAAACACAACTACCTGGCGTTCGGCCCGCTGTCAGTCAACCTGGCCGGCGCGCAATTGCGCCAGCCAAGCCTGGTCAAACGCATTGAACAACTGCTCAAGACCCACCAGCTCAAGGCCGGAGACCTGCAGTTGGAGATCACCGAAAACTTCATCATGAGCCAGGCCGAGGAAGCCCTGGCCATCCTCCATCAACTCAAGCACCTGGGCGTGCAACTGGCGATCGACGACTTCGGCACCGGCTACTCGTCGCTGAGCTACCTCAAGCGCCTGCCGCTGGATATCCTCAAGATCGACCAGTCGTTCATCCGCGGCCTGCCGGACGACCCTCATGATGCGGCAATTGCCCGCGCCATCATCGCCCTGGGCCGCAGCATGCAGCTGACCATCATTGCCGAAGGGGTGGAAAGCCAGGCCCAGCAGCAGTTTCTTGCCGCCGAAGGCTGCGAGCAGATCCAGGGATACATCGTCAGCCTGCCGCTACCGGCCGAGGAATTCGCCAGGACCTTCCTTCGCATAGCTCTTTCAGATCTTTCGGATGGCACAGCCTGGAATCCCTCGTTATAATCCGCGTCCACTGGGGCCTATAGCTCAGTTGGTTAGAGCAGGGGACTCATAATCCCTTGGTCGCAGGTTCGAGTCCTGCTGGGCCCACCAAACAAAAAGCCGCGCATTGCGCGGTTTTTTTTGTGCCCGCTGTCAGCTGCGCAATTCTGCCGCCCACAGGCCTGGGGTCTTGCCGTAGTGGCGCTGAAACAGAGCAATGAACGCCGACACCGAGTCGTAGCCCAGCTCATTGGCCAGCGCCGTGACGCTCATGCCTTGCGCCAGCAACGGCAACGCCGCCAACAGGCGCAAGCGCTGGCGCCACTCCCTGAACGACAACTGTGTCTGCGCCTGAAACAGCCGCACCAGGGTACGCCGCGAAGCGCCGACCTGCTGCGCCCAGTCTTCAATACTGCGGTTGTCGCCAGGGTTGGCCTGCAAGGCTTCGCTGATTCGGCGCAGGCGCGGATCGCTGGGCAGCGGCAGGCCGAACGGCGCTTCGGGCAGTTCGCGCAACTCATCTACCAGCACCTGCAACAGCCGCGCCTGGGCGCCTTGGGCAGGGTATTGCGGCGCAAAGCTGTTGGCCTTGGCGATCAGCTCACGTACCAGCGGCGTAACTTGCACCACACCGCAAGGGCGCTGGTAGCCATTGAGCAGCGAGTCATCCAGGTACAGCCCGCGAAACTCGATGGCCTGGTCGCTATAGGCGGTGTGTTCGACCCCCGCTGGTATCCACAACGCACATTGCGGCGGCAGCAGGTAGCTGTGGTGCTCGGTGACCACTTGCATGATCCCGGCGCTGGCGTAGGTAAACTGCACCCAGGGGTGCCTGTGCAGTTGCACCCGATGACCGGCCGGAATGGCAAACATGCGCCGGTAAACCGGCCCCGGCAGTTGCTGGAAGTCCGGCAGCGGCGGTACTTCACTGCTTTGTCTCATTGGCGGCAATGCCTGTCTCCTTTGCTCAAGTGAGCCGACGAAGGCCGATGGTAGCCTGCGCCCGGCTTCGTTGAACAACCCAAGGAGAGACCGATGAGCAGCCATGTGCGTGAAAACCGTTTGAGCGTGCCCGCCATCCAGCAACGCAAGGGCGCTGGCAACCTGGTGGTGCTGACCGCCTACAGCATGCCGATGGCACGTTGGGTAGATGCCGAGGCCGATGTGATCATTGTCGGTGACTCGGTCGGCATGGTGCTGTATGGCCTGCCCAGCACACTCGGGGTCAGCCTGGAGATGATGATTGCCCATGGCCAGGCGGTGATGCGCGGCTCCGAGCGCGCCTGCGTGGTCATCGACCTGCCGTTCGGCAGTTATCAGGCCTCGCCCGAACAATCCTTCCTCAGTGCCGCCCGGCTGTTGCGCGAGACCGGTGCCCAGGGGGTCAAGCTTGAGGGCGGTGAAGAGCTGGCCGAGACCGTGGAGTTCCTCACCCGCCGCGGGATTCCGGTCATGGCCCATGTCGGCCTGATGCCGCAACAGGTCAACTGCCTGGGAGGTTTCAAGGCCCAGGGCCGCGATGATCAAAGTGCCGCCAAAGTGCGCCAGGACGCCCTGGCTATGCAGGCCGCCGGGGCTTTTTCGGTAGTGCTGGAAGGCATCGCCGAACCCCTGGCACGGCGCGTGAGTGAAGAACTGGCCATCCCCACCATCGGTATCGGCGCTTCACCGGCCTGTGATGGCCAGGTGCTGGTTACCGAAGACCTGCTTGGTTTGTTCGGCGAATACCAACCGCGCTTCGTCAAACGCTTTGCCGACCTTCAACCACAGATTGCCCAGGCATTGGCAGCCTATGCCCGGGAAGTACGCGACGGCAGCTTCCCCCAGGCCGAGCACTGCTTCAAGGCGCGCTGAGCACAGACGCCTTGCCCAAGGGTGAGGGCAATGGATAGGCTATCGCGCTTATTCCATGAGCCGCGAAATGCGGCTCTTGCCAGAGAGTGCCCATGTCCGACAGCCGCCCCGTCGCCCTCGACGAAATCGATCGCCAGCTGATCTCGCTGCTGCAGATCAACGCCCGTGAAAGCGTCGCCACGCTCGCCCGGCAACTGGGTATCGCGCGCACCACGGTAACTTCGCGCCTGGCCCGCCTGGAAAAGACCAAGGTCATCAGCGGCTACGGCGTGCGCCTCGGTCAGCGCCTGATCGATGGCGGCCTGCAAGCCTATGTCGGGATCAAGGTACAACCGCGTTCGGGAAAGGACGTGGTGCGGCGCCTGAGCGCCATGGGCCAGGTGCAGCAGTTGTGCGCGGTCAGCGGCGAATTCGATTACGTCGCCTGGCTGCGCAGCGACTCGCCCGAGCAACTGGACCAGTTGCTCGACCAGATCGGCAGCGTTGAAGGCGTGGAAAAAACCACCACCTCGATCATCCTCAGCAGCAAGGTGGATCGCGGGCAGCCGGTTTGACACACCAGGCAATCATCCCCCCGGATGCATCGCGGCTGCACGTATAGGCTGGTTACAGGCCCGTCGCTTGACGGCAAAGCTTGATAACCACAAACTATACGCAGATAACGTACAAAGCATGGAAGCACTTTTCGTCGAACTACCGGCCTTTGCGCGCTATCGCAGTGACTACCTGGATGACTAGGCGATGAAGGCCTTGCAGCTCGTATTGCTGCTCAATCCCCAGGCTGGCTCAGTCATCCAGGGGACCGGGGGCTTGCGCAAAGTTCGCTTTGCTGATGATCAGCGGCACAAGGGCAAGCGCGGTGGAATCCGAGTCATCTATTACTGGTGGAGCAACGGCCAACAGTTCTGGCTGTTCACCTTGTACGGCAAGGATCAACTGGACGACCTGAGCCCTGCGCAACGCCAGTCGCTCAAACAGATGCTCGATCTGCAAATCGAAGCGAGGAGATAAAATGAAACGCGATATTTTTTCCGAACTGAACGAAGGCTTCGATGCCCTTGCCCAGGAGCGTCAGGGCAAACTGACCCTGCGCTCGCATAAAATACAGCTCGCCGAGTTGATGGACGTCTCGGCCAAAGAGCTTGTGGCTATTCGCGAACGCTTGAACATGTCTCGCGCGGTGTTTGCCATGTACCTGCGCACCAATGCCCGCACCCTGGAAAACTGGGAACAGGGCCGGGCTCGCCCCAATGCCCAGGCAATGACGCTGATTCGCCTGGTAGAAAAATTCCCTGAAACCGTGGAGCACCTGGCTGCGCTGGCCTGATTCGTCATATAGATAAACAGCATCGTCAAAATGACTTATATCAAATCATAACGACGACACTCTGCATCTTAATTACGTAATCCCCGCCCCCTAAAATGACCGCCAGTGTTTTTTCTATACTCAAGCTCCGCACCCCGCGCAGCGCCTGGCAAGGTCACCTATGAACAAGAACAATCGTCACCCCGCCGACGGCAAGAAACCGATCACCATCTTCGGCCCGGATTTCCCTTTTGCCTTTGACGACTGGATCGAGCACCCGGCCGGCCTGGGCAATATTCCGGCTGCACGCCACGGCGAAGAAGTAGCGATTGTCGGCGCCGGTATCGCCGGGCTGGTGGCGGCATACGAGCTGATGAAGCTGGGCCTCAAGCCTGTGGTGTACGAAGCCTCGAAAATGGGCGGGCGCCTGCGTTCGCAGGCCTTCGAAGGCAGCGACGGGGTCATCGCCGAACTCGGCGGCATGCGTTTTCCGGTATCGTCGACGGCGTTCTATCACTATGTCGACAAGCTTGGCCTAGAAACCAAGCCCTTCCCCAACCCGCTGACCCCTGCGTCGGGCAGCACGGTAATCGACCTGGAAGGCCAGACCCACTACGCCGAAAAGCTCTCCGACCTGCCCAAGCTGTTTCAGGAAGTCGCCGATGCCTGGGCCGATGCCCTGGAAGACGGCGCCCGCTTCGGCGATATCCAGCAGGCTATTCGCGACCGCGATGTGCCGCGCCTCAAAGAGCTGTGGAACACCCTGGTACCGCTGTGGGACGACCGCACCTTCTACGACTTCGTCGCCACGTCCAAGGCCTTCGCCAAGCTCAGCTTCC
This sequence comes from Pseudomonas sp. 2835, assembly GCF_050435905.1. Taxonomy (NCBI): domain Bacteria; kingdom Pseudomonadati; phylum Pseudomonadota; class Gammaproteobacteria; order Pseudomonadales; family Pseudomonadaceae; genus Pseudomonas; species Pseudomonas sp. 2835. Next base: position 61,976 of record NZ_JBNDLE010000007.1, read on the forward strand.
TGCACCGCGAGGTGTTCGGCCAGGTCGGTTTCGGCACTGGCGGCTGGGACTCGGACTTCCCCAACTCGATGCTGGAAATCTTCCGCGTGGTGATGACCAACTGCGACGATCACCAGCACCTGGTCGTCGGCGGCGTCGAGCAGGTGCCGCTGGGCATCTGGCGCCATGTGCCGGAGCGTTGCGCGCACTGGCCGGCCGGCACCAGCCTCAGCTCGCTACACCGCGGCGCGCCACGCGCCGGGGTGAAAAGCATTGCCCGCGACAGCGACGGGCGCCTGGCGGTTACCGACACCTGGGGCGACACCCGCCACTACGCCGCGGTGCTGACCACCTGCCAGAGCTGGCTGCTGACCACCCAGATCGAGTGCGAAGAATCGCTGTTCTCACAGAAGATGTGGATGGCCCTGGACCGTACCCGCTACATGCAGTCGTCGAAGACCTTCGTCATGGTCGACCGGCCGTTCTGGAAGGACAAGGATCCGCAAACCGGTCGCGACCTGATGAGCATGACCCTGACCGACCGCCTGACCCGCGGCACCTACCTGTTCGACAACGGCGACGACAAGCCGGGGGTGATCTGCCTGTCCTATTCGTGGATGAGCGATGCGCTGAAGATGCTCCCGCACCCGGTGGAAAAACGCGTCAAGCTGGCTCTCGATGCGTTGAAGAAGATTTACCCGAAAGTCGATATCGCCGGGCACATCATCGGCGACCCGATCACCGTGTCGTGGGAAGCCGACCCGCATTTCCTCGGCGCCTTCAAGGGCGCCCTGCCCGGCCATTACCGCTATAACCAGCGCATGTACGCGCACTTCATGCAGCAGGACATGCCGGCCGAACAGCGCGGCATCTTCATCGCCGGTGACGATGTGTCGTGGACCCCGGCCTGGGTCGAAGGCGCGGTGCAGACTTCGCTCAATGCGGTGTGGGGTATCATGAATCACTTCGGTGGGCAGACCCACCCGGACAACCCAGGCCCGGGCGATGTGTTCAATGAAATCGGCCCCATCGCCCTGGCCGACTGACGGGAGAATCGCCATGCGCATCGCCCTGTTCCAAGGCGAACCGCAACCGCTGGACCTGCCCGGCAACCTCGAGCGCCTGCAGCAGCAGGCGCAACTGGCCGCTGCCCGCGGCGCCGAACTGCTGGTATGCCCGGAGATGTTCCTGAGCGGCTACAACATCGGCAGCGAAGCCGTCGCGCGCCTGGCCGAAGCCGAAGACGGCCCCTCGGCCATGGCCGTGGTGGAGATCGCCCAGAGCAACCGCATCGCCATTGCCTACGGCTACCCGGAGCTGTCCGAAGACGGGCAGATCTTCAACAGCGTGCAATTGATCGACGCCCACGGCAGCAGCCTGTGCAACTACCGCAAAACCCATCTGTTCGGCGGCCTGGACCGGGCGATGTTCAGCCCGGGGCCCGATCACTTCCCGGTGGTCGAGCTCAACGGCTGGCGCGTGGGCTTTTTGATCTGCTACGACATCGAGTTCCCGGAAAATGCCCGGCGCCTGGCCCTGGCCGGTGCAGAGCTGATCCTGGTACCAACGGCGAACATGGTGCCCTTCGACTTCATTGCCCAGGTCACCGTGCGCGCCCGCGCCTACGAGAACCAGTGCTACCTGGCGTACGCCAACTACTGCGGCAGCGAAGGCGACATCCACTACTGCGGACAAAGCAGCATCATCGGCCCGGATGGCAGCATCCTGGCCATGGCCGGTCGTGACAGCGCGCTGCTGAGCGCCGACCTCGACCTGCAGCGAGTGCAGCAAGGGCGGGCCAACAACCCTTACCTGCACGACCTGCGCCCCGAGCTCTACAGCACGGCGCGGCAATAATCCGCTAGCATGACGGTTCGCCTGTACCCGGAGCCGTCATGCCCAGCGCCTTGCACAACCTGACCCTCGCCAATGGCCTGCAGGTCACCCTGCGCCATGCCCCGCAGCTCAAACGCTGCGCGGCGGCTGTGCGGGTAGCGGCCGGCAGCCATGACGCGCCACCGGCGTGGCCGGGGTTGGCGCACTTTCTCGAACATCTGTTCTTTCTTGGCAATCAACGGTTTGCCCTGGACGACGGCCTGATGCGCTACGTGCAGCATCACGGCGGGCAAGTGAATGCCAGCACCCGCGAACGCAGCACCGAGTTCTTTTTCGAAGTGCCGCCTGCAGCCTTTGCCGGTGGCCTCGAACGACTGTGTCAGATGCTCGCGCACCCGCAGTTCGACCTTGAACGACAAGTGCGCGAACGGAAAGTGATCCATGCCGAATTCATTGCCTGGTCGCGCAACCCGCAAGCGCAAAGACAGTTCGCCTTGCTGCAGGCCGCTGGCAGCGCACATCCGTTGAGCGCCTTTCAGGCTGGCAACCGGTATAGCCTGCAGGTTCAAAACCCGGCGTTCCAGGCGGCGCTAAGGGGCTTTCATCAGCGCTACTATCAGGCCGGGCAGATCACCTTGAGCCTGAGCGGGCCACAAAGCCTCGACGAACTTTTGGCGTTGGTGAATCGCTTTGGCCAGGTGTTCAGTCACGGGGCAAAGGTGCAGCAGTCGCTACCACCGAGTTTCAATAGCCGCGCTCCACTGTTGATGCACAACGAACGGCAACTGGATGTGCTGTACCCGTGCGAGCAACTCCCCGCAGGTTTTGAGCAGGCAGTCGATTTTCTCGCTACCTGGCTGAGCGACACCCGGCCCGGCGGCTTGCCGGCGTGCTTGCGCGAGCGGGGCTGGCTGGCGCACTTCGCGTTTTCCTCGCTGTACAGCTATGCCGGCCAGTCGCTGCTGCATGCGGGCTTCAAGCTCAACGACGCGGCTGATGCCGCGCAGGTCCAGGCGCTGTTGACTGACTGGCTGGCGTTTTTCCGCACAGCGGACCTGAGCAGCATCAATCAGGAATACGCCCGCTTGCAGCGTTGTCGCGAACTTGCCGCCAGCGCGCTGGAGCTGGCACGCCGGGACAGCACCGGGCAACGCTTCGAAGCGCTGGACGCGCAAGGCTTGGCTGCGCTTGAGCAGTTGCTCGAAACAATGCTCGCCGGCCAGGTACAAACGTCTACCCACGCCTGGCAGTTGCCCACTGCAAATCCGTTGCTGAGCGTGAAGGCGCAGACCCTCTCGGTCAGCGCCGTTCCCGAAGGCCTGACTGTCTCTCCCCTGCTACCGCCGTCACGCGAGCATGGTGTCATTTACCTGCGCTGGCAGCTCGCCTCGGCCTTGCGTGGGCGCCTGTGGCAGGTACTGGATCGGGCGCTGCAAGCTCTGCGTGAACAGGCCGCGCAGGCTGGGGTGCAAATGCAATTGAGCACCTGCGACAAATACTGGCAACTGCGCTGCGCCGGCAATGGCACCGTAGTGGGCGCAGTGATCGAACAGGCGTTGGCCATACTGCGGCACCCGCCCAGCCAGAGCTGGACACCCGGCACTGCCGAGCAGGCCGACAACATGCCAATCCGCGCTCTGCTCAGGCAGTTGCCGGAGCAATTACTCGGCCGCCACGTCGACCAGCCCTTGCCAGCCTGCACGATCAGCCAGAGCGATCTGGATACGCTGTGGGCGTATTCAACCTGGACCGGTCTCTCGACCGGCTTCAGTGCCAGCCAGCAATCGGTGCTGAACCAGGCCCTAAGCGCAATGCCAGGGTGCGCTGGCAGGCATCTGCCGACCACAATCGAACCTGTGCGGCGCTGGCAAACGCTACCGCCAGCGGCCAGTGAACAGGCCTTGCTGCTGTTCTGCCCGATCGAGGATCAAGCTGCAGGCCGCCTGCTTGCCCAGCAGCTACAAGGGCCTTTCTATCAGCGCCTGCGGGTCGAACTGAACCTGGGCTACGCGGTGTTCAGCGCCTTCCGACAGATCGAGGGCTGCAATGGCCTGCTGCTTGGCGTGCAGTCGCCGTCGGCCAGCCACGCCGAGATCATCGGGCACATCCAGGCATTGCTCGATAACCTGAGCGCCACACTGAGCTGCAACACTGCAGATAAACAGGCCCTCGCCGCCCAGTTCGACGAACCGGCCATGGCCAACAATGAGGTTGCCGAATGGGCCTGGCAGGCGCATCTGGCCGGTCAGCAGCAGCCGCAGCTGAGCGATCTGCAAGCGGCGATTCTGGCGGTCGAGGCGCCGCAACTGCAGCACCTGGCCCGCCAGGTAAGCCAGGCCGAGCAAGGCTGGCTGTGCCTGGCCAACGGCCCCGCGCCTTGTGAAACCTGGCACTGAGGTGGGCGATTCTTACCGTCCCGGTAACGGCGTTTATCTCAGATTTAACCATTCGGTCCGTATTTTTTTAGTAAGATAGCGCAATCTTGGCTATGGAACCCCTCACCTGGAGGGTGGACTAAATAAGTAGCCTGCAACCCCCAGACCTATCCGGAAGGAGTAATCCCATGTGGACCAAACCTGCTTACACTGACCTGCGTATCGGCTTTGAAGTGACCATGTATTTCGCAAGCCGCTAAACCTGCTTGCGGTACAACGCCTCGGCCCGCCGGGGCGTTTTTATTTCAGGACGCGGCAGGAGTGGCCATGTACATCCAGATTCTAGGTTCCGCCGCCGGTGGCGGTTTTCCCCAGTGGAACTGCAACTGCGCCAACTGCAAAGGCTTTCGCGACGCCAGCCTGCGCGCCACGGCGCGGACCCAGTCATCGATTGCCCTGTCTGACGACGGTATCCATTGGGTGCTGTGTAACGCCTCACCGGACATCCGCGCGCAGCTGCAAAGCTTTGCCCCGATGCAACCGGCCCGTGCCCTGCGCGACACCGGCATCGATGCCATCGTCCTGCTCGACAGCCAGATCGACCACACCACCGGCCTGCTCAGCCTGCGCGAAGGCTGCCCGCACCAAGTCTGGTGCACCGACATGGTCCACCAGGACCTGAGCACCGGTTTCCCGCTGTTCACCATGCTCAGCCACTGGAACGGCGGCCTGCAATGGAAGCGCATCGCGCTCGAAGGCAGCTTCGTCATCGACGCCTGCCCGAACCTGCGCTTCAGCCCCTTCCCGCTGCGCAGCGCCGCACCGCCCTACTCGCCGCACCGCTTCGACCCACACCCGGGCGACAACCTCGGGTTGATGGTCGAAGACCTGCGCACCGGCGGCAAGCTGTTCTACGCCCCAGGCCTTGGCCAGGTCGACGGCAAATTGTTGCAGATGATGAGCGACGCCGACTGCCTGCTGGTCGACGGCACCCTCTGGGAGGATGATGAGATGCAGCGCCGCGGTGTCGGCACCCGCACCGGCCGCGAGATGGGCCATCTGGCGCAGAACGGCCCGGGCGGCATGCTCGAGGTACTGGAAGGCTTCCCGCGCCAGCGCAAGGTGCTTATCCACATCAACAACACCAACCCGATTCTCGATGAGGATTCGGCCGAGCGCGCCGAATGCGTACGCCGCGGCGTCGAAGTGGCCTTCGACGGCATGAGCATCACCCTCTAGGAGCCGACATGAGCGACGCCAAACCGCTGTCCCCCGCCGAATTCGAACAGGCCCTGCGCGCCAAGGGCGCCTATTACCACATTCATCACCCCTACCATGTGGCGATGTATGAAGGCCGCGCGAGCCGCGAGCAGATCCAGGGCTGGGTGGCCAACCGTTTCTACTACCAGGTCAACATTCCGATGAAGGACGCCGCGATCCTGGCCAACTGCCCGGACCGCGAAATCCGCCGCGAGTGGATTCAGCGCCTGCTCGACCATGACGGCGCCCCAGGCGAAGACGGCGGCATCGAAGCCTGGCTGCGCCTGGGCCAGGCGGTCGGCCTCGACCCGGACCAACTGCGTTCTCAGGAACTGGTGCTTCCGGGCGTACGTTTTGCCGTGGATGCCTACGTCAACTTCGCCCGCCGCGCCAGTTGGCAGGAGGCGGCCAGCAGTTCACTGACCGAGCTGTTCGCCCCGCAGATTCACCAGTCGCGGCTCGACAGCTGGCCGCAGCACTACCCATGGATCGACCCGGCCGGCTACGAGTACTTCCGCACCCGCCTGGGCCAGGCCCGGCGTGACGTCGAGCATGGGCTGGCGATTACCCTGCAGCACTACACTACAGTTGAAGGCCAGCAGCGCATGCTGGAGATCCTGCAGTTCAAGCTGGACATCCTCTGGAGCATGCTCGATGCCATGAGCATGGCTTACGAACTGAACCGCCCGCCCTATCACAGTGTCACCCGCGAAAGGGTCTGGCACAAAGGAATCGCCTTATGAGTTTCGATCGCGCGCAAGTCCCGGCCTGGCGCCCGGGCTATCGCTTCCAGTACGAGCCGGCACAAAAGGGCCATGTGCTGTTGTACCCGGAGGGAATGATCAAGCTCAACGACAGCGCCGCACTGATCGGCGGGCTGATCGACGGCCAGCGTGACGTAGCCGCGATCATCGCCGAGCTGGACACGCAGTTCCCTGGTGTACCCGAGCTTGGTGACGACATCGAGCAGTTCATGGAGGTGGCCCGTGCCGAACACTGGATCAGCCTTGCCTGAATTGCCGGCAAAACCTGACGTCGGCCTGCCGCTGTGGCTGCTCGCCGAGCTGACCTACCGTTGCCCACTGCAGTGCCCCTACTGCTCCAACCCCCTGGACTTCGCCGCCCAGGGCCAGGAGCTGAGCACCGAGCAGTGGTTCAAGGTGATGGCCGAAGCGCGGGAGATGGGCGCCGCACAACTGGGTTTTTCCGGCGGTGAGCCGCTGGTGCGCCAGGACCTGGCCGAACTGATCGGCGAGGGCCGGCGCCTGGGTTACTACACCAACCTGATCACCTCCGGCATCGGCCTCACCGAGCAGAAGATCGCCGCCTTCAAAGAGGCCGGGCTGGACCATATCCAGATCAGCTTCCAGGCCAGCGACGAGCAGGTGAACAACCTGCTGGCCGGCTCGAAGAAGGCCTTCGCGCAAAAACTGGAAATGGCCCGCGCGGTAAAAGCCCATGGCTATCCGATGGTGCTGAACTTCGTCACCCATCGGCACAACATCGACAAGATCGACCGCATCATCGAGCTGTGCGTGGCCCTGGAAGCCGACTTCGTTGAACTGGCCACTTGTCAGTTCTATGGCTGGGCACACCTGAACCGCGTCGGCCTGCTGCCGACCCGCGCCCAGCTCGAACGCGCCGAACGCATCACCAACGAGTACCGGGCCAAACTGCAGGCCGCCGGCAACCCGTGCAAGCTGATCTTCGTCACCCCGGACTATTACGAAGAGCGCCCCAAGGCCTGCATGAACGGCTGGGGCAGCGTGTTCCTCACCGTCACCCCGGACGGCACCGCCCTGCCCTGCCATGGCGCCCGGCAGCTGCCGGTGCAGTTTCCCAATGTGCGCGAGCACAGCATGGAGCACATCTGGTACGACTCGTTCGGCTTCAACCGCTTCCGTGGTTATGACTGGATGCCCGAACCGTGCCGCTCCTGCGACGAAAAAGAGAAAGACTTCGGTGGCTGCCGCTGCCAGGCCTTCATGCTGACCGGCGATGCCAGCAATGCCGACCCGGTTTGCGCCAAGTCGGCTGAACACGGCATCATCCTCAAGGCGCGTGAAGACGCCGAGCATGCCCACCAGACCATCGATGAGCTGACCTTCCGTAATGAGCGAAACTCCCGTGTCATTGTCCGCGGCTGAGCGTTTCAGCGCCGAACAGGCGGTCGCCGCCGGTACCGATTTTGCCGAGCTTCGGGTTGCCACCCAGGGCCTGTTCTGGAACGAGTTTCGCCCCAATGACGGCGCCTGCCGGATCTGGCACTGGCGCGATGGCCAGGCCCGCTGCCTGACGCCCAATGGCTTCAGCGTGCGCAGCCGGGTGTATGAGTACGGTGGCGGCAGCTTCTGCCTGAGCGACGATGGCCTGGTGTTTGTCAACGAGGCCGACCAGCAGCTCTATTGCCAAGACCTTGACGGCGGGTTGCCGCAACCCCTGACCGAAGGCCTGAAGCGTTATGGGGATCTGCGCTGGGCCAACGGCCAGGTGCTGGCAGTGGAAGAAAGCCATGGCCCGGGGGCGGTGGAGCATCGTCTGGTGGCCATCGCCAAGGGTAGCCGTGAAGTACTGGCCGAAGGCGCCGACTTCTACGCCGCGCCCACCCTCAGCGCCGATGGCTCGCGCCTGGCCTGGATAGAATGGAGCCGCCCCGAGCAACCATGGACCGCAACCCGGTTGCTCTGTTGCCAGCGCCAGGCCGATGGCCGCTGGAGCACACCACGCTGTATCGCCGGTGAACAAGGCCCGCAACAATCCCTGCAGCAACCGCATTTTGATGCCGGCGGCCGCTTGTATTGCCTGTCCGACCGCAACGGTTATTGGCAGCCCTGGGGCGAAACCGCCGCGGGCTGGAGCGCATTGCCGGCCGCCGCTGCCGACCATGCCGGCGCGCCCTGGCAACTGGGCGCCAGCACCTGGCTGGCGCTGGATCAGCAACGCTACCTGGCCAGCTGGTTCGACAACGGCTTCAGCCGCTTAGGCATCTGTCATTCCGATGGTTCGGTAGAAGACTACAGCGCGAACTACAACCGCTTCCGCTGCCTCGATCTCGACGAGCAGCACATCTATGCCATTGCCGCGTCAGCCATCAGCCCACCTGCGGTAATCGCCATCAACCGCCAGAATCATCAGGTTCAGGTATTGGCGGGCGGTGCTTTACCGCTGCCGGCCGAACGCATCAGCCGGCCGCAAGCATTGCGCTACCCCAGCGGTGACGGCATCGCCCACGGTTTCTTCTACCCGGCCATGAACGGTGAGGCGCAGCCGCCGCTGCTGGTGTTCATCCATGGTGGCCCGACCTCGGCCTGCTACCCGGTGCTCGATCCGCGCATCCAGTACTGGGCCCAGCGTGGCTTTGCCGTGGCCGACCTCAATTACCGAGGCAGCAGCAGCTATGGCCGCGACTATCGCCAGGCCTTGCACCTGCGCTGGGGCGAGGTTGATGTCGAAGATGCCTGCGCCGTGGTCAGGCACCTGGCCGAACGCAAGCTGATCGACCCCCAGCGCGCGTTTATCCGCGGTGGCAGCGCCGGCGGCTACACCACCCTCTGTGCCCTGGCGTTCCACGATGTGTTCCGCGCCGGCGCCAGCCTGTACGGCGTCAGCGATCCGCAGGCGCTGGCCCGGGCCACGCACAAGTTCGAAGGCGATTACCTCGACTGGCTGATCGGCGACCCCGTGGCCGATGCCGAGCGTTACCAGCAGCGCACACCGTTGCTGCATGCTGCCAACATCAAGGTGCCGGTGATCTTCTTCCAGGGCGAGCTGGATGCCGTGGTGGTGCCAGAACAGACCCGTTCGATGCTGGCTGCGCTAAAGGCCAACGGCATTCGCGCCGAAGGGCATTTCTACCCTTCAGAGCGTCACGGTTTTCGTACCGCGAGCAACCTGGCACATGCGCTGGAAGAGGAATGGAAGTTCTATCAGCGGGTGCTGGAGGGCAGTTAGACCGCGATTGGCCTCACCGCTTGGCGATGATATACACCGCATGCACAATGCCCGGAATATACCCCAGCAACGTCAGCAGGATGTTCAGCCAGAAGGCGCCGCCGAAGCCGACCTGCAGGAACACGCCAAGCGGCGGCAGGAGAATGGCGATGATGATGCGGATAAAGTCCATTGGGCAGCTCCCTTCAAAGATGTACTAGAACTGACTCTAGCGCGTCATCAGGGTTCCACTCGTCGCCAGCAGACAAAAAAACGCCCCAAGCCAAAAACAACAGGCCCGGGGCGATGCGCAGGAACGCGAGACGGTTCGGATAATTCGTTAAAGCGCGCTATTGATCAGGCCGTGGCCTCGCGTCGCTGGTTCTGCTGCGCGGCGTGCACGCGGGCAAAGGCCCGGGCCAGGCGCAGGAGCATCTCGTCGATGTTGCCCTTGCTCACCGTCAGCGCTGGCGAAAAACGCAGCACATCGGCCTGTGGAGCATTGAGCAGCAAACCTTCATGCAAGGCGGCCTTAACCAGCTCGGCGGCAATGTCCTCATTCAGTTGCAACGCCCAGAGCAAGCCCTGGCCGCGTACCTCAAGCTGGCCATAACGGCCGGCCAGACGGCTCAGGCCATCGCGAAGGTGCCGCCCGGAATCCTGCACATGCTCGAAGAAGCCCGGCTCCAGTACGGTCTGCAACACCGCCAGGCCCGCTGCAGTCATCAGCGCATTGCCATGGTGGCTGCCTTCCAGCTCGCCGGGCTCTGCGCAGCAGGCGCTGCCACGGGCCAGCAAGGCCGCCAATGGCACGCCGCCACCCAGGCCTTTGCCGAGGGTGAGGATGTCGGCACGCACGCCGTACAACTGTTCGGCGAGCATCGTCCCGCAGCGGCCGACGCCGGTCTGCACTTCATCGAGAATCAGCAGGATGCCCAACTCACGGCACAGGCGCTCGACACCCTGCAGGTACGCCTGGGTCGCCGGAATCACCCCGGCTTCGCCCTGGATCGGTTCAAGCATGATCGCTACGGTGCGTGAGTCGACCGCCGCGTGCAGCGCTTCAAGGTCATTGAATGGCACCTTGCTGAAGCCCGGCAAACCGGGCTCGCAGCGATTGCACGGCGACGGGTCGGAGGCCGACAGCGCGCCCAGGCTGCGGCCATGGCAGCTCTGGCTGGCGGTGATGATGTGGTAGGCGCCGTTGCGATGCAGCTGGCCCCATTTGCGCGCCAGCTTGATCGCCCCTTCGCAGGCTTCGGCGCCGCTGTTGAGCAGGTAGGCCTGATCGCTACCGGTGCTTTCGCACAATTGATTGACCAGCTTCAACAAGCCACGGTTATGAAAACCGGAACCCGGATTGATCAACGCCTGGGCCTGGCTGCCCAGGGCTTTGACCAGCACGCTGGGGCTGTGGCCGAGGCTGTTGACTGCACAACCCTGGGTGAAGTCCAGATACGCATGGCCTTCGCTGTCCCACAACCATGAACCCTGGCCGCGGACGAACACCTGGGGTGCACGCTCTACCGCTGGCATCAGGTATTCACGCGACTGGGCGTCTACAGATTGAGTAACGGCAGGAGCGATCTTGCGCTCGGCCACGGCCGGGGCCGGGCGGCGCAGGTTGAACAGGTTCATGCGCGCAGCCCCTCGAGCGGCAGGCCCAGCAGACGCGCGGTCCAGTCTTCGACCTGGCCGGTGCGTATGCGCTTGATCGCGATATCGCGCCAGCGAGACGAGAGGGCCGGACAATCCACCAGCTTTTTCAAACCTGCATGCTCCAGAGGTTCACGGTAAAAAGTGCGCAGGGCCCAGGCCACGGTCAGGCCCGGATAACTGCGTTGAATCAGTTCAAAAGGCTCCTCGGCGCTGACGAAACCAGGCTTGAGCACCCGGTAGAACCAGCCACAGCGGCCACTGTCCTGGGCTTGCTGCGGCAGGTTCGACAACCCCCAGCGATGGCTCAGGCGATAGCACGGCGAACGCGGCTGGCTGATCTGCAACAGCGCCCCGCCCCAGCGGAACATGTCGCCCAGGCAGACCTGATGTTCATCCAGGCCGTGGGTCGAGAGGTTTTCGCCAAAACCCGGGGCGCGCCAGTCGATCTGTGGATAACGTTGCCGCCACCAGGCGTAGTGTTCGGCCGGGTAATGGTGCAAGGCCCGTTCGGGGCCGGTATGAAAGCGTGGGTCGCCGTGCTCGTCGTTCCCCAGCCCCTGTGGCCATAACCACAACCGTCTTGCAACCTCCTGCTTATCGATATCAGTCAATAAGCCATGCCCGAGGTTTTTTGCCTTGCCTATGTAAACGCCATCCACATACACGGTATTCATCGCGCCTTCTGGCCCTGTAAACCTTGTGAATACGGGATAGACTAGGCTTCTTGCAGGCTAACGGCCATTTGGTTTTTCGAGCATTTTTGATAAGTATTAGTTATGGATTTTCGCCAACTGCGTTATTTCGTCGCGGTGTATGAAGAGGGCCACGTCGGCCGGGCTGCCGAGCGCCTGTCACTGTCGCAACCGGCGCTGTCACAACAGATCCGCCAGCTTGAACAGAACCTCGATGTAAGCCTGTTCGAGCGCGGCAACAAGCGTCTGCTGCCGACCCTGGCCGCGCACACCCTGTACAACCACGCCCTGCCCTTGCTCGATGGCCTGCAGCGGGCCCGCGAGGCATTGCGCAACTTCAAGGGCCAGTCGTTGCGCACCCTGGCCATCGGCGTGCTGCAAACCGTGCGGCCAAGCCTGGTACCGCAACTGCTCGACCGGGTGCGCAAGGCGCAGCCGCATCTGGTGGTGCAAATCTATGAGCTGTCGGGGCTGGAAATCGAACGGCGCCTGCTCAATGGCAGCCTGGACATCGGCATCAGCTATCTGCCGCCGCGCCAGCCCGGCCTGCATGGGCTGCTGCTGTACGAAGACGAACTGCAACTGGTCATCCCCAATACCCACCCCTTGCGCGAATTCAAGAAGGTATCGCTCAAACAGGCGGCCGAGCTGCCGATGCTGCTGCTCGGCGAAGAATTCCAGGTGCGCCAGATCTGGCAGTCGCAACTGGCCAACCTCGGCCGGCGGCCGCAAGTGCAGGCGGAAATGAACAACATGGGCGGGATTCTCGACAGCCTTGCGCACACCTCGCTGGCAACGGTATTGCCGGGGCGCGCCAAGGAAGTGGTCGAAGATGACCAGGATCTGTTGTGGAAGCCATTGAGCGAACCACGGGTGCCGCTGAAGATCGGCCTGGTGTTTCGCGATGCGCAGCGCCAGCAAGCCTCGGTTGAACTGCTGCGCAACCTGCTGGAAGAAGAAGCTGACCCGCGCCAGATCGGTGTGTCACCGCTGGATGTGCTGGGCTGAGGTCAAATCGCAGGCAAAAGAAAACCCCGCCGAAGCGGGGCTTTGCAGACTGTTTCCCTGACATCCTTTTCGCCCCGCCATCCTGGCAGGAATCCTTCGTGTCCGTGTTCTGTACTTTGCGCTTCCTGCGCTACGTCCATGTGAGAAGATTAACTGTGGATCCAATCTTCCGATAGAGGCGAAAAGTCACCACGTCATGTAAGAGAATGCTTACAAACTACTATCACGCTTAAAACTGCGCCGCATCCAGCAGGTACAGCGACTCGCTACCGGCTTTGACCGAAGCGCTCAGCGAGTGAATCCGCGGCAGCAAACGGGCGAAATAGAAGCGTGCGGTGCCCAGCTTGCTGGCGTAGAAGTCGTCTTCGCCTTGCTTGGCCAGGGCGGTGCGGGCCATCAACGCCCACATGTAGGCGTAGGCGGTATAGCCAAACGCCTGCAGGTACTCTACCGACGCCGCGCCGATCTCGTTCGGGTTGCTCTTGGCCCGGTCCAGCACCCAGGCGGTCAGGTCGTCGAGGTTATCCAGGGCAGCATTCAGCGGTTTGACGAACTCGCCCAGCTCGCTGCCGGCGCTGGCGGTGAAGTGGCGGATCTCGTCGGCGAACAGCTTGTACAGCGCGCCGCCGCTACCAACCACCTTGCGCCCCATGAGGTCGAGGGCCTGGATACCGTTGGTGCCTTCATAGATCTGGGTGATGCGCACATCGCGCACCAGTTGCTCCTGGCCCCACTCACGAATATAACCGTGGCCGCCGAACACTTGCTGGCCATGCACGGCCGACTCCAGGCCAAGGTCGGTGAGAAATGCCTTGGCCACCGGCGTCAGCAAGGCCACCAGGTCTTCACCGCGCTTGCGGGTCTGGGCGTCTTCGCTGAACTTGGCGGTATCGAGCTGCATCGCCACATAGGTAGAGAACGCACGACCGCCTTCGTTGAGGGCCTTCATGGTCAGCAGCATGCGTCGCACATCGGGGTGGACGATGATCGGGTCAGCAACCTTGTCTTTGGCTTGCGGGCCGGTTGGCGAGCGACTCTGCAGGCGATCGCGGGCATATTCGATGGCGTTCTGGTAGGAACGTTCGGCCGACGCCAGGCCCTGGATACCAACGCCCAGGCGTTCGTAGTTCATCATGGTGAACATCGCCGCCAGGCCTTTGTTCGGCTCGCCGACCAGGTAACCGACTGCTTCGTCGAAGTTCATCACGCAGGTGGCCGAAGCCTGGATGCCCATCTTGTGCTCGATCGAGCCGCAAGTGGCCGGGTTGCGCGCGCCCAGGCTGCCATCGGCATTGACCAGGACCTTCGGCACCAGGAACAGGGAAATGCCCTTCGGCCCGGCGGGGGCGTCCGGCAGCTTGGCCAGCACCAGGTGGATGATGTTCTCGGTGAGGTCGTGCTCGCCACCGGTGATGAAGATCTTCGTGCCGCTGACCTTGTAGCTGCCATCAGCCTGAGGCTCGGCCTTGGTGCGGATGATGCCCAGGTCGGTGCCGGCGTGCGGTTCGGTCAGGCACATGGAGCCGGCCCAGATCCCGGCGTACATATTCGGCAGGTACTTTTCTTTCAGCTCGTCGCTGGCGTGGGCGTTGATCGACAGGCAGGCACCGGCAGTCAACATCGGGTACAGGCCGAACGCCAGGCTGGACGAGTTGACCATCTCCTCGACCTGGGCCGAGATCACCTTGGGCATGCCCATACCACCGTAGGCCGGGTCGCCACCGACGCCCACCCAGCCGCCTTCGGCGTAGGTCTGATAGGCCTCGATGAAACCGGCCGGGGTGCTCACCGCACCGTTGTCCCAGTGGCAGCCTTCTTCATCGGCGCTGCGGCTCAGCGGCGCGATGCTCTTGCTGGTGACCTTGCCGGCTTCTTCGAGCACCGCCAGGGCGGTTTCTTCGTCGACCACTTCGGCCAGGCCCGGCAACTGCGCCCAGAGCTTGGACACCTCGAAGACTTCATTGAGGACGAAGCGCATATCGCGCAGGGGCGCTTTATAGTCAGCCATGGCTACCTCTCACACTAGAGTCGGGGACGGCCCGCAGGCCGCATCACTGTTATGCAAGCAGTGTAACCGAACAACTTTTGTGACACATAGGGTCATCTAGCGACTGTATAGTCTATTTCGGTCACGCCATGCGTACTGCGCCACGCTTGGCCTGAACCCCGTAGGCGACAACACAGTTGCGCCCGGCGCCCTTGGCGCTGTACAGGGCCTGGTCGGCGGACTTGAGCACTTCGTCGGGTGAACGATGATCGGCCAGGCGCTCGCTGACGCCGATGCTGATGGTCACCGAAACGCTGGAGGCCGCCGACGCTCCGCGGCGCTGGCGTCCTTGCTGGTCGTCCTGGGGGCGGCTGTCCTGGTTGCGCAGCTGGATGTTGTAGTTGGCGATCACCTCACGCACCGCCTCAAGGTGTGGCATGCACTCCTCGATGCTCTTGCCGGCGAACACCACGGCAAATTCCTCACCACCATAGCGATAAGCCCGACCGCCACCGGTCACCTTGGACAGCTTGCTGGCCACCAGGCGCAACACCTGGTCACCGACATCGTGGCCGTGGGTGTCGTTGAATTTCTTGAAGTGGTCGACGTCGGTCATTGCCAGCACATAATTGCGCCCCAGGCGCTGCATGCGCTCGTTGAGCGCGCGGCGGCCGGGCAAGCCGGTCAGCTCATCACGAAAGGCCATCTGATAAGCCTCGTGGGACACCGCTGCGGCAATCATCAGCATCACCTGGCTGCACATGATGTTCAGGGTGAACGGCAGGATGAAAGTCTTGGGCAGCATCCAGAAGATACCGATCAGGCCGATCAACTGCGCGGCATGCAACGGCCGTGGCTGGCGCAGGTACTGCACCACCAGCAGGATAAAGGCGCAGAAGAACACCGGGTAGGCCAGCTGGATCAGGCTCATCCACTGGCCGTGCAACGATGGCCAGCGGATCTCCGCCAGCCAGGTCAGCAGTGTCTGGGGGAAACTCTGCTCCAGGCCCAGAGCGACGCTGCCCACGGCCAGCAGTACGGCAAAGCGCGCGACCATGTCCTGGAACAGATGCGTGCGCTCCTGCCAGGCGCCGTACAGGGCAAACATCAGCGGCAACAGCAGGCAAACCAGATGGAACACCACCGCCGCATCTTCGCGCACGCGACCGTTGTCGCGGTAGAAGTCGGTCTGGGTATCGAGCAGGAAGTAGGCGATATACACCGTGAGCATCAGAAACAGCTCACGCTGACGGCGGTACACGGCGCAATAGGCGCCGCCGAGCAACAGGACCAAGGTGGGCAGGACATTGAACAGCGATGTGAAAAAGACGCTGAGGTCTCTCACATAAGCGGCCGCGAGCCCCGACACCAGCAAACAGACTGATGGCAGGAAGTGGCTCAGGCGTACAGCGGATAAACGAAACAAGGGTAATCTCCGACCCGGCAGATCAATAATGGCATTGTGCCTTAATGTATCGGCAGCGCACATGAATAGATGAATGCGCTCCCACAGGAAGCAAAAGGCAAAAAAAAACGCCTGCCGGTGAGGGCAGGCGTTTTTTCTTACAGCCTTTGAATCAGTACGAGAGACCGAAGTGCTCTTCGTTCATGTCCATCAGGTTGTTGGCGCCCGACAGCATGGTTGCGACATGGGTGCGGGTACGCGGCAGGATGCGCTGGAAGTAGAAGCGCGCGGTCTGCAGCTTGGCGGTGTAGAAGGCTTCTTCAGTGGTGCCGGCGGCCAGTTTTTCGGCAGCCAGGCGCGCCATGTCGGCCCAGAAGTAAGCCAGGCAGGCGTAACCGGAGTACATCAGGTAGTCCACCGAAGCGGCACCGACTTCTTCACGGTCTTTCATCGCCGCCATACCGACCTTCATGGTCAGCTCGCCCCACTCTTTGTTCAGTTGGGCCAGTGGTGCGACGAACTCGCTGATCGCCTCGTTGCCTTCGTTGCCCTGGCAGAACTTGTGCACGATCTTGGTGAAGCCCTTGAGCGCTTCGCCCTGGGTCATCAGCACTTTACGGCCGAGCAGGTCCAGGGCCTGGATGCCGGTGGTGCCTTCGTACAGCATCGAGATGCGGCTGTCGCGAACGTTCTGCTCCATGCCCCACTCGGCAATGAAGCCGTGGCCGCCGTAGATCTGCACGCCGTGGTTGGCCGCTTCGAAGCCGACTTCGGTCATGAATGCCTTGGCGATTGGAGTCATGAAGGCCAGCAGTGCGTCGGCTTTCTTCTTCTCTTCTTCGTCCTGGCTGTACTTGACGATGTCCACCTGCTTGGCGGTGAAGTAGACCATGGCGCGGTTGCCTTCGGCGAACGCCTTCATGGTCAGCAGCATGCGACGTACGTCCGGGTGAACGATGATCGGGTCAGCGGCTTTGTCCGGCGCTTTCGGGCCAGTCAGCGAGCGCATTTGCAGGCGGTCGCGAGCGTATTTCAGGCCGCCCTGGAACGCCACTTCAGCGTGGGCCAGGCCTTGCAGCGCGGTACCCAGGCGAGCGGTGTTCATGAAGGTGAACATGCAGTTCAGGCCTTTGTTGGCCGGGCCGATCAGATAGCCGGTAGCGGCGTCGAAGTTCATCACGCAGGTGGCGTTGCCGTGGATGCCCATCTTGTGTTCGATCGAGCCACAGGAAACAGCGTTGCGCTCACCGACAGTGCCTTCGGCGGTCGGCAGGAACTTCGGCACGATGAACAGCGAAATGCCTTTGGTGCCAGCCGGTGCATCGGGCAGGCGAGCCAGGACGATGTGGACGATGTTGTCGGCCATGTCGTGCTCACCGGCCGAGATGAAGATCTTGGTGCCGGTAACTTTGTAGGAACCATCAGCCTGAGGTTCGGCCTTGGTACGCAGCATGCCCAGGTCGGTACCGCAGTGTGGCTCGGTCAGGCACATGGTGCCGGTCCACTCGCCGGATACCAGCTTGGTCAGGTAGGTCTCTTGCTGCTCGGCGGTGCCGTGCTCGGAGATGGTGTTCATCGCGCCGTGGGACAGGCCAG
The DNA here is from genome assembly GCF_050435905.1 of Pseudomonas sp. 2835. Classification (NCBI taxonomy): domain Bacteria; kingdom Pseudomonadati; phylum Pseudomonadota; class Gammaproteobacteria; order Pseudomonadales; family Pseudomonadaceae; genus Pseudomonas; species Pseudomonas sp. 2835. The sequence goes on from NZ_JBNDLE010000007.1 coordinate 79,703, forward strand.
GGTACATGCCCCACGACCAGTTCGACTCGCCAACCATTTCGCTCACCGCCAGGCCCAGCGACTCAGGCAGGCCCTGACCGCCGTGCTCGACGTCATGAGCCAGGCTCGGCCAGCCACCTTCGACGAATTGCTTGTAGGCTTCCTTGAAGCCGGATGGGGTTTTTACGCCCGACTCGCTCCAGGTGCAGCCTTCGAGGTCGCCGACACGGTTCAGCGGGGCCAGTACCTGTTCACAAAACTTGGCGCCTTCCTCGAGGATGGCGTCAACCATGTCCGGGGTAGCGTCCTGGCAAGCCGGCAGGCTCTGATAATGCGCTTCGTAGCCGAGCAGCTCGTCACGAACGAAGCGAATATCACGCAAGGGGGCTTTGTAATCAGGCATAGCGATGAACCTCTGCTGATGAATCCTGGATAGGGAGACCGCGATATACCGACCAGCTCTAGGCGGCTTTCGGTCAAACAGTTGTTTGAAACATACGTTTACGCCGAAAACTTGTCAAGCATCAAGCAGAGGGCAGTTCGGCCATGCCAGACTGCGCGATTGCCCTGGCAAAATACCCCGCAAACGCGCAGCCGAACGCCGGCCAGCAGGGCCAAGGCGCTGATACATAAAGACTAGTTGAAGGCTCGCAGAGGGCGAGCCGAAGGGGTCAGGCGTAGGTGTCGATCAACGTGCCGAGCATTTCGTCCGATGCTTTGGCCACTTTGACACCGAGTTCGACCTGATGCTTGCCCAGGGCCATCTCGACGCTGCTGGTGGCCAGGTCCATCTGCTGGCTACGATCGACCGCACGCAGGCGCTCGGCCTGATAGTCGCTGGACTGGCTGGTAGCGGCACGCTCGACGGTGGTGTTGGCGATCTGGCTGGCGGCCTGATCGACCCGGTTCTGCCCGGCCTGAATGGCGCCGAGCCCTGCGTAGTAGACTGAGTTGCCCGAGATTTCCATGTCGAAACTCCATGACGCTGAAGGCGAACAGCCTCTATTGAAGCAGACTTGCCGGCAAAAGGCCCGTTGAAAACACTAATGGCACTGTGCCTTATGATAGACGGGTGTCAGTCCAGCAGGTCCAGTTGCAGGTGCGCGGCCACGGCTTCGGCGCTAACCTGCTTGAGTTTCGGCACCCGCCCAAGGCACGGCGCCGGCAAGCGCTCGGCGAGGCTGGCGAGGTTTTCTTCCAGGCGCGAGGTGCGCGGGTCGACGATATTGGCAACCCAGCCGGCCAGTTGCAGGCCGTCGCGGGCGATGGCTTCGGCCGTCAGCAAGGCGTGGTTGATGCAACCCAGGCGCACACCGACCACGAGGATCACCGGCAACTTCAGGGCAATGGCCAGGTCCGACAGGTTGGCCTGATCGGACAGCGGTACGCGCCAGCCTCCGGCACCTTCGATCAAGGTGAAATCCGCGCCTTGGGCCAGCACCTCGCGCATCGGCGCCAACAAGGCCTGCACGCTCAGGGCGACACCGGCCTCGCGCGCCGCCAGGTGCGGGGCAATGGCCGGCTCGAAGGCGAACGGGTTTACCTGTTCGTAAGGCAGCTTGAGCGAGCTTTCGGCGATCAGCGCCATGGCATCGGCGTTGCGCAGGCCTCGGCTGCTGGCCTCGCAACCGGACGCCACCGGTTTGGCACCCAGGGTGCTCAGGCCGGCCAGATGCGCGGCGTGCAGAAGGCCAGCGGCGATGGTGGTCTTGCCGACGTCAGTGTCGGTCCCTGCAATGAAATAGGCCGGGTTCATCTCAATCCCCTTCTACCGGCGGCTTTTGCAGTACACCGTAGACCACCTGGTAAGTCGCCGGTAGTCCATGCGGCTGGCGGAAGCGCTCATATGCCTGCAACAGCCCCTGCATCCGCGCCCGACCGGTCAGCCCCGCCGGGCGACCGGGGTTGAGGTTGTGGGCGCCGAGAGCCTTGAGTTCGTGGGTCAGGCTGCGCACATCGGGGTAGTGCAGTACGTGCGGGCGGGCCTCCAGGCTCAGCACCTGCAAGGCACTTTCGCCACACAGGCGCTGATAGTCTTCAAGACGCCGGAAGCGATTGACATGCACCAGGCCATCGACCGCCTGCCAGCTTTCGCGCAGTTCATGCAGGGTGCCGACGCAGAGGCTGGCGAACGCCAGTACACCGCCGGGCTGCAGCACGCGCCGGGCTTCGCTGAGCACTGCGCGAAAATCGCCGCACCATTGCACCGCCAGGCTGGTGAAAATCAACTCGACACTGGCGTCGCGCAGCGGCAAGCGCTCGGCATCGCCAGCTACATAATGATGCGCCCCGCCCTGCTCGCGGGCGTGCTCGAGCATGCCTTCGGCGATGTCCACGGCGATACCGGCGGCCTGGGAAAAACGGCTGTTCAGGGCACGACTGAAGTAGCCGGTGCCACTGCCCAGGTCCAGCCAGCGTTGCGGTTCAAGTGCACCCGGCAACCGCTCAAGCAGCGCAGTACCTACCGCGCGCTGCAGTTCGGCGACGCTGTCGTAGCTGGCAGCAGCGCGGGAGAACGACGCTGCGACCTGGCGTTTATCGGGCAGGGCACCGGGCAGGCCCGGCAGGGAAAGATCAGTCATCGCCACTCTCATGTACAAAGGCCTTGATTGCTGCCGCCAACTCATGAGGTGTTTCCATCACAAAACCATGAGCACTGTCTTCCAGCAGCCCGACTTCCACGTCGGGCAGTATTTCCAGCAACTCGCCGGCCACTTCCGCCGGTACCAGGCCGTCACGGCCAGCAAACAGGTGCAGCTGCGGGCCGCCGTAGCGCTGCAGCGCGGCGCGGGTATCGAGCTTGCCAAGTACCTCAAGCCCGGCCACCAATTGCTCGGGAGCGGGAACCGGCAGGCCGGCGCTGAGCAGGCGGGCCAGGCTGCGCGGCTCTTCAGCGCCCTGGCTGCACAGCGAAACGAAGCGCTTGAGGGTGACCTGGGTGTGATAGCGGCACCCTTCGAGGAAGGTCTGGAAAGTATCCAGCGCCATGCCGTGCGGCCAGTCCGGGCGGCTGACAAAACTGAGGTTGCTGCCCAGGGTAATCAGGCCATGGCAGTCGTCGCCGCGCCGGGCGGCAAGTTCGGCAGCGAGCATGCCGCCCAGTGACCAGCCACCCAGCCAGGCATGGCGCGGCAGTTGCCGATCGAGCTTGTCGAGCCAGTCTTCGGGGTTGTTCGACACCAGGTTGGGCAGGGCTTGAATCTCCACCCGCAGGCCAGGGTCGATGGCCCGCAGGGTCGCCACCAGTGGTTGCAAGGCAGAACTGCCCAGGCCCCAGCCCGGCAACAGGATCAGATGGTTACGCATCAGCAGGCTCCAGCAGCGGATAACAGTCAGCCAATGCATTCAACAATAGCTGGACCTGCGCCGGGCTGTGCGCCGCACTCAGGGTTACGCGCAGGCGCGCGCTGCCGGTAGGCACCGTGGGTGGGCGGATCGCGGTCACCAGCAAGCCACGCTCGCGCAGCATCCGCGACAGGCGCAAGGCGCGCGCGCTGTCACCGATCAGGATCGGCTGGATTGGCGTGAAGCTGTCCATCAACTGCAGGCCAATCTGCTCGGCGCCGCGGCGAAACTGCTGAATCAACGCTGCCAGGTGCTCACGCCGCCAGTGTTCGCTGCGCAGTAACTCCAGGCTGCGCAGGGTGGCGCAGGCCAGGGCCGGGGGCTGGCTGGTGGTATAGATGTAGGGCCGGGCGAACTGGATCAGGCATTCGATCAGCTCTTCGCTGCCGGCGACAAACGCACCCGCCGTACCGCAAGCCTTGCCGAGCGTGCCGATCAGCACCGGCACCTGTTCAAGGCTCAGGCCAAAATGCTCGACGATGCCGCCGCCGTTGCGCCCCAGGGTGCCCAGGCCATGGGCGTCGTCGACCATCAGCCAGGCGTCGCGGGCATTCGCCGCGGCAGCCAGGGCGGGCAGATCGGCCAGGTCGCCGTCCATGCTGAACACCCCGTCGGTCACCACCAGGGTGTTGCCGACCGCCTTGTCCAGGCGGCTGGCCAGGCTCTGGGCATCGTTGTGCAGGTAACGGTTGAAGCGCGCGCCACTGAGTAGCCCGGCATCCAGCAGCGAGGCATGATTGAGGCGGTCTTGCAGCACCGTGTCGCCCTGCCCGACCAGAGCGGTCAAGGCACCGAGGTTGGCCATGTAGCCGGTGGTAAACAGCAGTGCCCGCGGCCGCCCGGTAAGTTCGGCCAGGGCCTCTTCCACCGCATGATGCGGGCTGCTGTGGCCGATCACCAGGTGCGAAGCGCCGCCGCCGACACCCCAGCGCTCGGCACCGGCGCGCCAGGCGGCGATTACTTCCGGGTGGTTGGCCAGGCCCAGGTAGTCATTGCTGCAGAACGCCAGCAACGGCTGGCCGTCGACCACCACTTCAGGGCCCTGCGGGCTTTGCAGCAACGGGCGCTGACGGTACAGGTCAGCCGCGCGGCGTTGTTCGAGCCGCGCGCGAAGATCAAAAGCCATGCGCGCCTCAGGCCGAGGCGGCGTTGTAGAACAGCTCGCTGCTCTTCTGCTCCACCAAGGCCTGCTCGATGGCCGCCTGATGGACTTCGTCGGCGTGCTCTTCACCGGCTTCAGGCTGGATGCCCAGGCGCGCGAACAGTTGCATGTCCTTGTCGGCTTGCGGGTTGGCGGTGGTCAGCAGTTTCTCGCCGTAGAAGATCGAGTTGGCACCCGCGAAGAAGGCCAGGGCTTGCATCTGCTCGTTCATCGCTTCGCGGCCGGCCGACAGCCGCACGTGGGACTTGGGCATAAGAATGCGGGCGACCGCAAGCATACGGATGAAGTCGAACGGGTCGACTTCTTCGGCGTTCTCCAGCGGGGTGCCGGCGACTTTCACCAGCATGTTGATCGGTACCGACTCCGGGTGCTCCGGCAGGTTGGCCAGCTGGATCAGCAACCCGGCGCGGTCGTCCAGCGACTCGCCCATGCCGAGGATGCCACCCGAGCAGATCTTCATCCCGGCGTCGCGCACGTAGGCCAGGGTCTGCAGGCGATCACTGTAGGTGCGGGTGGTGATGATGCTGCCGTAAAACTCCGGCGAGGTATCGAGGTTATGGTTGTAGTAGTCCAACCCGGCCTCGGCCAGTGCCTGGGTTTGCTCAAGGTCGAGCTTGCCGAGGGTCATGCAGGTTTCCAGGCCCATGGCCTTGACCCCTTTGACCATTTGCAGCACGTAGGGCATGTCCTTGGCCGAGGGGTGCTTCCAGGCGGCGCCCATGCAGAAACGGGTCGAGCCGATGGCCTTGGCCCGGGCAGCCTCTTCAAGGACCTTCTGCACTTCCATCAGCTTCTGTTTTTCCAACCCGGTGTTGTAGTGGCCGGACTGCGGACAATATTTGCAATCTTCCGGGCAGGCGCCGGTCTTGATCGACAGCAGGGTCGAAACCTGCACGCGGTTGGCGTCGAAATGCGCGCGGTGCACGGTTTGCGCCTGGAACAGCAAGTCATTGAACGGCTGCTGGAACAGGGCTTTGACCTCGGCCAGGGACCAGTCGTGACGTGTTGTTGCAGTTGTGCTGGCGCTCATCGGCGGTTCCTTGTTTAGGCTTGTACAAGCGCCGGCACAGGAAACCCCGCCAGCGCATCACGGATAGCTCGCATAGTTAAGGAAGGCTGATGCACTGTCAACCACAAGTCAAAACCAAGGTTTACAACTGGTTATTTAACAACCATAGCTGTCTGCTCTGCAATGAAACGGCCGAGCAGCCCTACCCCTTGTGTGTCGCCTGCGAAAGCGAACTGCCCTGGCTGGATGAACATTGCCAGGTGTGTGCCCTGCCGCTGCCCATGCATGGCCTGGTTTGTGGCCAGTGCAGCCGGCGTCCGCCGGCCTTCTATCGGGTCGAGGCGCCCTGGCATTACGGTTTTCCGGTCGATGCGCTGGTCACCCGCTTCAAGCACAACAGCCAGTGGCCGCTGGGCCGCCTGCTGGCGCAACTGCTCGGGCGCTGGTTGATCCATCGTTTCGACGAAGGGTTGCCGCGCCCGTCCTTATTGCTGCCGGTACCGCTTTCACGGCAGCGTTTGCGCCAACGCGGCTACAACCAGGCGGGCATGCTCGGCAACTGGCTGGCGCAACAACTGGGTATCAGTTGCAACGGACAGGTGCTCATCCGCACCCTCGATACCCCGGCCCAGCAAGGACTCAAGGCACGGGCGCGCAAACGCAACCTGCGCCAGGCCTTCGCCATCCACGACAGCAACCTGATTGCCGGGCGCCACGTGGCGCTGGTGGATGACGTGCTGACCACTGGCGCCACTGCCCAGGCCTTGGCCAGCCTGCTGCTCAAGGCGGGTGCCCGGCGGGTCGATGTCTACTGCCTGGCACGCACCGCCAAGCCCGGCAGCGCTTGACTTGAACGCGGGGTGCGGGCACTTTCGGGCTGATTCCCATCAGGTGCCCGTTACCGCTTATGTCTCTGCCTGCCCTGCTCACCCAGCACATCGTCCGCCGCCCGCAGCGGATTGCCTTGCTGCAACACATTGCCGAACAAGGCTCGATCACCCGTGCGGCAAAAAGCGCCGGCATGAGTTACAAGGCCGCCTGGGATGCCATCGACGAGCTCAACAACCTGGCGGCCAGCCCGCTGGTCGAACGCAGTGTCGGCGGCCGTGGCGGCGGCGGCGCAAAGCTGTCTGCCGAAGGCCAGCGGGTATTGCGCCTGTACCAACGTTTGCAGGCGCTGCAGACGCAGATTCTCGAAGCTGCCGAAGACGCCAGTGATCTGGACCTGCTCGGCCGCCTGATGCTGCGTACCAGTGCGCGCAACCAACTGCACGGGCGCATCAGCTCGATTGAGACCCTGGGCCGCTATGACCGCATCAGCCTGACCCTGGCGGGCGATCTGCGCATCGACGCCGAAATCACCCACGACAGCACCGGGCGCCTGGAGCTCAGCCCCGGTACCGCCGTCGTCGCGCTGATCAAGGCGGGCTGGTTGGAGTTGCTGGGCCTCGGTGAGCAACCTGCCGAGGGCTACAATTGTTTGCCGGTCAAGGTCGATGCCCTGCTGGACGCCGCCGAGGGGCCCACCGAAGTGCGCCTGGCCCTGGCCAGCGGGCAAACCCTGTGTGCCTTCGCCGAAGCCCGCTGGCTGAAGGACCATCAGGTCGTTATAGGCAGTGACCTTAAGGTGCAGTTCCAGCCTTCCTACGTACTTCTCGGAACTCCGCTATAAACTGCCACAAAACCGTCATGCGCCCTGACTAAGGTGACTGCCAAACCCGCAGGAAGCCTGTCGGGCAATGGCCAGTGGCAGTTCATCCAGGATTCGCCCTACAACCGGCGCATCCATGGCAATACGCCCATCAGCCTCAGCGGCCCTGGGCCGCTTCAAGCACGAGAACGCCGCCCTGGCCGGCGCATGAGTCTGGCGCTGGCAAGGCCAGCTGCCAATACAGATCCGCCGCGGGAGCCGATGTGCGATACCATGCAGGAACCTTGCGGCCACCTGCCGCATAGCAGGAGCGAGCATGTCCCACCCCTTTGAAACCCTCACCCCCGACCTGGTCCTGGACGCCGTGGAAAGCATCGGCTTTCTCAGCGACGCCCGGGTGCTGGCACTCAACAGCTACGAGAACCGGGTCTACCAGGTGGGCATCGAAGGGGCTGAGCCATTGATCGCCAAGTTCTACCGTCCGGACCGCTGGAGCGACGCGGCGATCCTCGAAGAACACAGCTTTACCGCTGAACTGGCCGAATGCGAAGTGCCGGTGGTGGCACCACTTGTCCACAACGGCGAGACCCTGTTCGAGCACAGCGGCTTTCGTTTCACCCTGTTCCCGCGCCGCGGCGGCCGCGCGCCGGAGCCGGGTAACCTCGATCAGTTGTATCGCCTCGGGCAACTGCTCGGCCGCCTGCATGGGGTCGGCGCTACCCGCTCGTTCGAGCACCGCGAAGCGCTGGCGGTGGATAACTTCGGCCATGCCTCGCTGAACACCCTGCTCGAAGGCAACTTCATCCCCAAAAGCCTGCTGCCGGCCTTCGAGTCGGTGGCCCGCGACCTGCTCAAGCGGGTCGAGGCGATCTACGCCAGCACCCCGCACCAGGTCATCCGCCTGCACGGTGACTGCCACCCCGGCAACATGATGTGCCGCGACGAGGTGTTCCACATCGTCGACCTTGATGACTGCCGCACTGGCCCGGCGGTGCAGGACTTGTGGATGATGCTCGCCGGCGAGCGCCACGAGCGCCTGGGCCAGCTCGCCGAGCTGATGGATGGCTACAACGAGTTCCACGATTTCGACCCGCGCGAGCTGGCCCTGATCGAGCCCCTGCGCGCCCTGCGCCTGTTGCATTACAGTGCCTGGCTGGCCCGGCGCTGGGACGATCCGGCGTTCCCGCGCAGCTTCCCTTGGTTCGGCCAGGAGCGTTACTGGGGTGACCAGATCCTCGCCCTGCGCGAGCAAATGGCGGCGCTGGATGAAGAACCGCTGAAATTGTTCTGAAGCGCACGCGAGTCTGTCTACAATAGCCCCCTGCTTTTAGATAGCTGCCTAAGCAAGGAATCTGCATGCACGCCGCCAACCCGCGCCGCGGGTACATCCTGGGCCTGAGCGCCTATATCATCTGGGGCCTGTTCCCGCTCTACTTCAAAGCGCTGCAAAGCGTCCCCGCGGTAGAAATCATCGTCCACCGGGTGCTCTGGTCGGCGCTGTTCGGCTCGTTGCTGCTGCTGGTCTGGAAGCATCCGGGCTGGTTACGCGAACTGCGCGAAAACCCCAAGCGCCTGGCGATCCTGGCCCTGAGCGGCTCGCTGATCGCCGGCAACTGGCTGACTTACGTGTGGTCGGTGAACAACGGGCGCATGCTTGAAGCCAGCCTGGGCTACTACATCAACCCGCTGGTCAACGTGCTGCTGGGCATGCTTTTACTCGGTGAACGTCTGCGCCGTTTGCAGTGGGTCGCAGTAGGGCTGGCCGCACTCGGGGTGGCGCAACAGGTCTGGCAGGTGGGCAGTCTGCCGTGGGTATCCCTGGTACTGGCACTGAGCTTTGGCTTCTACGGTCTGATCCGCAAGCAAGCGCCGGTAGCCGCCCTGCCCGGCCTGGTGGTAGAAACCTGGATGCTGGTGCCGCTGGCCATCGGCTGGATGTTGCTCAACCCCTTGGCCCATAGCGCCCAGGCCAGTTTCTATACCAGCAGCGAAGCACTGTGGCTGATCGCCGCCGGCCCGGTCACCCTGGTGCCGTTGGTCTGCTTCAACGCCGCCGCACGGCACCTGCCCTATACCACCCTGGGCTTCTTGCAGTATCTGGCGCCCACCCTGGTGCTGCTGCAGGCGGTGTGGCTGTTCGGCGAGCACCTGTCGAGCAGCACGCTGGTGGCCTTCATGTTCATCTGGGCGGGTCTGGCGCTGTACAGCGTCGACGCCTGGTTGAGCCTGCGTCGACGCAGCTGATCAAAAAACGCACAACCCTCTACAGGCCACGTAAACCGTGGCCTGCAGCGACATCTCCAAAGCTTATCCACAGGCGCATCCCCGCAAAACCGGGATAACTACTCCTCGGGGCGCAGGTTCAACTCGACCATCAGATCGTCGGCCAGATCCTCCAGCTTGCCCTGCAAGACATCCAGCGACAGTGTCAGCGGCACCGCCAGCAAGGCATCAGCATGAAACAACGGCTCGCTGCTCATCGGCGCCGGGCGCACCTCGGTGGTCAGGCGCTCGACGTTGACACCCTGGTCGGCCAACAGCCGGGTAATGTCGCGCACGATACCCGGGCGATCATTGCCCACCAACTCCATGGCGATCGGCTTCCAGGTGCAGGACGGCTCGATGCCGCTTTCGGCGATCAGCACACGAATGTCGTACTTGCCCAGGGCCTGCAGCGCCTCGACCAGTTCATCGTAGGACTCGGCCGGCACCGCTACCTTAAGAATGCCGGCAAATTGGCCAGCCATCCGCGACATGCGGCTCTCCAACCAGTTACCGTTATGCTCGGCAATGCATTCAGCGATACGCTCGACTTGCCCGGCCTTGTCGGGGGCGATCACTGTCAATACGAGATGATCCACGCGCTAACCCTCTGCTTTTAACGTTCAGCCCCCGAAATCAAAGGGCGCGCAGAAAGTATAGGCAAGGCGCGGCAACCTGCCGCAGGAGCTGCGATTGACTAATCGTGTACTGTTTCAAGATTTATCTGGAACAATCTGCCGCTTTTTTGAGAACATACGAACTCCCAGCGTGACCCTATGCGACCAATTGGTCGCAGAACGACGTATTTAGTCTGATTTTCACAACCGCAGCGCATCATGTAGTATGCCGCAGCGTGGACTACAAAACGTTGGATCGATGTCTGCCAAGGCGCCTGTGAAAATACGCCAACACCCGCCAGCCTGTCTGGCAGGCCGCACCCAGCCGCCCACAAGGGCATGTTCTGGTGCCGTGTTTAGAGAAGCGCGCAAGGCTTAAATAGAAGAGCTGAATAGCTGAGCAGAGTGAGGCAAGCAATGATTGAACACGTTCAAGTCGGTGGCCTTCAGGTCGCCAAAGTCCTGTTCGACTTCGTGAACAACGAAGCCATTCCCGGAACCGGCGTCAACGCCGAGCAATTCTGGGTGGGTGCGGAAAAGATCATCAACGACCTCGCTCCAAAGAACAAAGCACTGCTGGCCAAACGTGACGCACTGCAGGCGCAGATCGATGCCTGGCACCAGGCACGCAAAGGCCAGGCTCACGATGCCGTGGCTTACAAAGCCTTCCTTCAGGACATCGGTTACCTGCTGCCAGAAGCTGCAGACTTCCAGGCCTCGACCCAGAACGTCGACGACGAAATCGCCCGCATGGCCGGCCCTCAGCTGGTCGTGCCAGTCATGAACGCCCGCTTTGCCCTGAACGCCTCCAACGCCCGTTGGGGTTCGCTGTACGACGCGCTGTATGGCACTGACGCCATCAGCGAAGCTGGCGGCGCGGAAAAAGGCAAAGGCTATAACAAGGTTCGCGGCGACAAAGTGATTGCCTTCGCCCGCGCCTTCCTCGACGAATCGGCACCACTGGCTGCCGGCTCCCATGTCGACTCCACTGCTTACCGCATTGAAGGCGGCAAGCTGGTTGTCGCCCTCAAGGGTGGCAGCAACAGCGGCCTGCGCGACGATGCCCAGCTGATCGGCTACCAGGGCGACGCCTCGGCACCGACTGCGATCCTGCTCAAGCACAACGGCCTGCACTTCGAAATCCAGATTGACGCCAGCACCCCGGTCGGCCAGACCGATGCCGCCGGCGTCAAGGACGTGCTGATGGAAGCCGCCCTGACCACCATCATGGACTGCGAAGACTCGGTCGCCGCCGTCGATGCCGACGACAAGGTAGTGATCTACCGCAACTGGCTGGGCCTGATGAAAGGCGACCTGGCCGAGAGCGTCAGCAAAGGTGGGCAAACCTTCACCCGCACCATGAACCCGGACCGCGAATACACCGCGCCAAACGGTGGCTCAGTGAGCCTGCATGGCCGTTCGCTGCTGTTCGTGCGTAACGTCGGTCACCTGATGACCATCGATGCCATTCTCGACAAGGATGGCAACGAAGTGCCGGAAGGCATTCTCGATGGCCTGGTCACCAGCCTCGCCTCGATGCACAACCTCAACGGCAACACCAGCCGCAAGAACAGCCGCACCGGCTCCGTGTACATCGTCAAACCGAAGATGCATGGCCCGGAAGAAGCCGCGTTCACCAACGAGCTGTTCGGCCGTATCGAAGATGCCCTGGGCCTCAAGCGCAACACCCTTAAGGTCGGCATCATGGACGAGGAGCGCCGCACCACGGTCAACCTCAAGGCCTGTATCCAGGCGGCCAGCGAGCGCGTGGTGTTCATCAACACCGGTTTCCTCGACCGTACCGGTGACGAAATCCACACCTCCATGGAAGCCGGTGCCGTGGTACGCAAGGGCGCCATGAAGACCCAGAAGTGGATCGGCGCCTACGAAAACTCCAACGTTGATATCGGCCTGGCGACCGGCCTGCAAGGCCGCGCCCAGATCGGCAAGGGCATGTGGGCCATGCCGGACCTGATGGCCGACATGCTCGAGCAGAAGATCGCCCACCCGCTGGCCGGTGCCAACACCGCCTGGGTGCCGTCGCCGACTGCCGCAGCGCTGCATGCCCTGCACTACCACAAGGTTGACGTATTCGCCCGTCAGGCGGAACTGGCCAAGCGTGCACCGGCGTCGGTCGATGACATCCTGACCATCCCGCTGGCGACCGACACCAACTGGTCGGACGACGAAAAACGCAACGAGCTGGACAACAACGCCCAGGGCATCCTCGGTTATGTAGTGCGCTGGATCGACCAGGGTGTCGGTTGTTCGAAAGTGCCGGATATCAACGATGTCGGCCTGATGGAAGACCGCGCCACCCTGCGGATTTCCGCGCAGTTGCTGGCCAACTGGCTGCGCCACGGCGTGGTCAGCGAAGCGCAAGTCCTTGAAAGCCTCAAGCGCATGGCGCCGGTGGTCGACAAGCAGAACGCCAACGACCCGCTGTACCGCCCGCTGGCACCAGACTTCGACAACAACATCGCGTTCCAGGCGGCGGTCGAACTGGTGGTTGAAGGCACCAAGCAACCAAACGGTTATACCGAGCCGGTGCTGCACCGTCGTCGTCGCGAGTTCAAGGCCCGGAACGGCCTGTAATCGCGTTGCCTTCATCGCGGGTCAAGTCGGATCGCCGCACCGCAGCTCCCACAGTCCACTCTGTGGGAGCGGCGGTGCGACGATCCGACTTGACCCGCGATGGCTTCAGCCTATCCCCAGTTCCCTGCGCACCAACCCCACCAGCTTGTCCAGATCGATCGGCTTGAGCAGAAAGTCGACGACGCTCAAGTGCATCGCCTCGATGGCGTCTTTCACATCCGCAGCCCCCGACACAATGATGATCGGCATCGCCGCGCGCTCCGATTCGCGTATGTGGCGTATCAGCTCAAGCCCACCGAACGAGCCCATGCGCAGGTCGGTGATCACCAGGCCAATACCCCGCTCCTTGACCAGACACTCCAGCGCCTGCTTGCCGCTGTTGGCGGTCAGGCACTTGATGCGCTTGGAGCTCAGGTACCTGGCCAGGGCTTCGCGGGCCACGCGGTTGTCATCAACGATCAATACCTTCGGCGGCGCGGCCGGTGGCGCGGTCACCGACGCCAGCGCCTCACGCTCGGCCTCGCTCAGTATGTCTTCATGGTCGGACATGGCTGTCTCATCATCAATGACCTGCAAAATGTCCTGTGAATCAAGTTCAGACCGCATTGAGATTACTTGCAAACTGCCTTTCGTCGGGTAATTGACACATGACGCAACGCTTCAACAGCCTGACGCGTTTTATAGACTTACGTCCAATGGGCACTGAGCAGCCCGCGACCGACCATGAACAACGAAAACAACAAGGTCGATGGTCACAGCTCGACACAAAGACGCGGTAATGCTCATGAGCAAAAAGGACGCCTTCGCCCAGGCAGGAAAGACTGCAGTCATGCAGAACATCCAGGGGACCATGCAGTTTCTGCAACGCTTTCCACCCTTCAATCAGATGGAGAACGCCCACCTGGCGTTTCTCGTCGAACAGTGCCAGCTACGCTTCTATGCGGCCAATGACAGCATCATCAAGCCCAGCGACGGCCCGGTCGAGCACTTCTACATCGTCAAGCAGGGCCGGGTGGTCGGCGAACGTCAGCACGTAACCCGCCCGGGTACCGAAACCACCTTCGAAATCACCAGTGGCGAGTGCTTCCCACTTGCCGCCCTGCTCGGCGAGCGGGCCACCCGCACCGAGCACCTGGCAGGTGAAGACACCTTCTGCCTGCAATTGAACAAGGCTGCGTTCATCCGCCTGTTCACCCTGTCCGAAGCTTTCCGCGACTTTGCCCTGCGTGGGGTCAGCAGCCTGCTCGACCAGGTCAACCAGCAGGTCCAGCGCCGCGCGGCGGAAACCCTCGGCAACCAGTATTCGTTGAACACCCGCCTGGGTGAGCTGGCCATGCGTCATCCGGTGGTCTGCGATCCGGCCACACCGCTGCGTGAAGCGGTGCGGCTGATGCATGAGCAACAGGTCGGCAGTATTGTCATCGTCGACGAGCAGCGCTTCCCCATTGGCATCTTCACCCTGCGCGACCTGCGCCAGGTGGTCGCCGATGCCAGCGCCGACTTCGCTCAGCCGATCAGCCGGCACATGACCGCCGCGCCGTTCTACCTGAGCCCGCAAGCCAGCGCCTTCGATGCCGCCATCGCCATGACCGAGCGCCATATCGCCCACGTCTGCCTGGTCGAAGAACGGCGCTTGTGCGGCGTGGTCTCCGAACGGGACCTGTTCTCCCTGCAGCGGGTCGACCTGGTGCACCTGGCGCGCACCATCCGCCACGCCAACCGGGTCGAGAACCTGGTGTCGCTGCGCGGTGAAATCAGCCAGTTGGTCGAACGCATGCTCGCCCATGGCGCCTCTTCGACGCAGATCACCCAGATCATCACCCTGCTCAACGACCACACCGTGTGCCGGGTGATCGAGCTGGCCATCGAAGACAAGGGCGACCCGGGCGTACCGTTCAGTTGGTTGTGCTTCGGCAGCGAAGGCCGCCGCGAACAGACCCTGCACACCGACCAGGACAACGGCATCCTCTTCGAAGCCCGTGATGCCGCCCATGCCGCCGAAATACGCGGGCGCCTGCTGCCGCTGGCCCAGCACATCAACCAGGGCCTGGCGCAATGCGGCTTCAGCCTGTGCAAGGGCAACATCATGGCCGGCAACCCCGAGCTGTGCCTGTCCCGCGCCGAATGGGCACGGCGCTTTGCCGCTTTCATTCGCGAAGCCACGCCGGAAAACCTGCTGGCTTCGAGCATCTACTTCGACCTGCGGGTGGTCTGGGGCGACGAGCAAGCCTGTGAACAACTGCGCAAGAGCATTCTCGAGCAGGTAGCTGACAATCGCCTGTTCCAGCGCATGATGGCCGGCAATGCCCTGCGCCAGCGCCCGCCGGTGGGCCGCTTCCGGGAATTTGTGCTGACCCGTCAGGGCAACGACAAGGCTGCCACCCTTGATCTCAAGGTCCAGGGCCTGACGCCGTTCGTTGATGGTGCCCGTTTGCTGGCCCTGGCCAATGGCATCGGCGCCAACAACACCCTGGAGCGCCTACGCCAACTGGTAGCCAAAGAAGTGATCGACCCGCTCGACGGCGCCGCCTATGAAGAGGCTTACCACTTTATCCAGCAAACCCGCATGCAGCAGCATCAACTGCAGAGCCGGCAGAATCTGGCGTACTCCAACCGGGTCGACCCTGACAGCCTCAACCATCTGGACCGGCGTATCCTGCGCGAGTCCCTGCGTCAGGCCCAACGCCTGCAAAGCAGCCTGGCCCTGCGGTACCAGCTATGAGCCTGTTTGCCTGGCTACGCCCGAGCCAACCGCAGCTCGACGAGCAACTGCGCCAGCGCGTGCAACAGCTGAGCGCCCCGGCGCCGCTGGCCGAACACAGCCTGCGCCAGCAGCGCTGGGTGGTGCTCGACCTGGAAACCAGCGGCCTGAACCTCAACCGTGACCAGGTGCTGTCGATTGGCGCAGTTGTGATCGAAGACGGCGCCATCGACTTCAGCCAGCAGTTCGAACGCACCCTGCACCAGCGCGACCACAAGCTCACCTCCAGCGTCCTGATCCACGGCCTGGGCCCCAGCGCCATTGCTGCTGGCTGCGATCCGGCCCAGGCGCTGCTGGAGCTGATGGACTTTATCGGCGACAGCCCGCTGCTGGCCTTTCATGCGCCGTTCGACCAGCGCATGCTCGCCCGCGCCTTGAAGGAGCACCTGGGCTATGGCCTGCAGCACCCGTTCTTCGATGTCGCGGAACTGGCGCCGCTGCTCAACCCGCAGATAACCCTGCGCGAAGCCGGGCTGGATGACTGGACTGCCTACTTCGGCCTCGAGGCGGCCGAGCGGCACAACGCCAGCGCCGATGCCCTGGTCACCGCCGAGCTGGCGCTGATCCTGTTTAGCCAGGCCCGGCGCCAACAACTGGACAGCCCGGCCTTGCTCGACCAGCAATTGCACCGGCTACGCAGGCGTCGGCAACAGAGCCATGGCTTTTAAGCATCATCCGATGAGCGTGAATTGCGTCTGACGGGGAGCTTCTGCGACAATCGCGAATAATTCTCGTTAGTTAACGCATCTTCCCGGGGAACGCCTTGTCGTCTGTGCAAAGCCCACACACTGAGCTGGTCGGTACGCTGTACCGTGACCATCGCAGTTGGCTGCTCGCCTGGCTGCGGCGCAACATCGCCTGCGCCGAGCGCGCCGAAGACCTGAGCCAGGACACTTTCGTGCGCCTGCTCGGGCGCGAGCAATTGCCTGCACCGTGTGAACCACGGGCGTTCCTCCTCGCTATCGCCAAGGGCCTGTTGTTTGACCACTTTCGCCGCACAGCACTGGAACAGGCGTACCTGGCCGAGCTGATGCTGATCCCCGAAGCCGAACAGCCCTCACCGGAAGAACAGCAGCTGATCATCGAAGACCTCAAGGCCATCGACCGCCTGCTCGGCAAACTGTCGAGCAAAGCCCGGGCGGCGTTCCTGTACAACCGCCTGGACGGTCTGGGCCATGCCGAAATCGCCGAGCGCCTGGGGGTTTCCGTGTCGCGGGTGCGCCAGTACCTGGCCCAGGGCATGCGCCAGTGCTACGTGGCGCTATACGGTGAGCCGACATGAACAGCAAGCCGGTTTCGGCGCGGGTGCTGGATGCCGCGATTGCCTGGCAGCTGTGCCTGGATTCCGGCAGCGGCAGCGCCGATGAGCGCGCCGAGTTCGCCCGCTGGCATGCCGCCAGCGAAGAGCACGCCCGGGCCTGGCTGCAACTGGGCATGCTCGACCAGCGTTTCAGCGCCGCCTCCGGCCCTGCGCGCCAGGCCCTGCTGCAATCTCGCGCCGGTCTGCGCCAGCGTGTGCGCAAGCTGGGTAGCGGCCTGGCCAGCCTGGTGCTGGTGGTCGGCGTGCTGAGCTGGGTCAGTGCCCATCAGTCGCTGGGCTACTGGCTGGCCGACCAGCGCACCGGCACCGGTGAGCAGCGTACCTTGCGCCTCACTGACGGCACCCTGATCAGCCTCAACACCCATTCGGCGGTGGATATCCGCTTCGACGAGAAAGAACGCCTGATCGTCTTGCACGAAGGTGAAATCTCCATCGAAACCGGCCACAAGGACGATCGCCCGTTTGTAGTCACCACCGAAGACGGCCGCCTGCGTGCACTGGGAACGCGCTTCCTGGTCAAGCTCGAAGACCAGGGCACGCGCCTGAGCGTGCTGCAATCGGCAGTGGCGGCGCGCCCGCAAGACAGCGGCGACGAGCAGATTTTCAAGGAAGGCCAGCAGGTGCTGATGAACCACGACCGCCTGGGCCGCGCCGACGGCCTGGCCGCCGGAGCCGACGCCTGGACCCGCGGCATGCTGGTGGTCGACAACGTGCGCCTGGCCGACCTGGTCGAGGAACTGGGGCGTTACCGCAGCGGGCATCTGGGGGTTGCCGACCAGGTGGCCGACCTGCGCATTACCGGTAGCTTCCCACTCAACGATACCGACCTGGCGCTGACGTCGTTGCTGCCGACCTTGCCGGTGCAGATCGAGCAGCGCACACCGTGGTGGGTGACGGTGGTGGCTAAACGCGATACCTCCGCGAGCAGCCTGAAATAAAAATCAAAATTATTTTCACTACCCCCTGACACTTTTCCCAACTCACTCGGCAAGGAAGCTAGTTAGCACTTACTTCCGTCGAGGAGCCGCTGTATGTCCCGCGCTTTTGAGAACTTCCTGCGTCCCAGCCTGCTGGCCGTGGCCATTGCCCTGACAGCACCTCTGGCGAGCAGCCCGCTGATCGCTGCCGAGCAATCGGCCAGCCTGCGCAGCTACAACCTGCCTGCCGCGCCGCTTTCGACCTCGCTCAACCAGATCGCCAGCCAGGCTGGCATCGCCCTGGCCCTGGACCCGAGCCTGGCCAGTGGCCGCACCTCGGCGCCGGTCAACGGCCAGTACGACGGCGTCGGCGCTCTGCAAGCGGCCCTGCGCGGCACCGGCCTGCAACTGCAGCAGAGCAGCGCCGGCACCTACAGCCTGGTCGCCACCCCCGAGGGCACCCTGGCCCTGCCGGAAACCAGCGTCAACGCGCGCAGCGACTACGAAAGTGCCTGGGGCCCGGCCACCGGCTTCACCGCCACGCGCACCGCAGCCGGTACCAAAACCGACACCCCGATCGTTGAAGTACCCCGCTCGATGAGCGTGATCACCCGCGAACAACTGGACGACCGCCAGGTCCTCAACCTCAACGACGCCCTGCGCTACACCGCTGGGGTACAAAGCAGCGGTTACGGCTCCGACCCCCGCGCCGACTGGCTGCGGGTGCGCGGTTTTGACCCGACCCAGTTTCTCGACGGCCTGCCGCTGCCCAAAGGTTCGTTCGCCAACCCGAAAGTCGAGCCGTGGAACCTGGAGCGCATCGCCGTGCTGCGCGGGCCGGCCTCGTCGATTTACGGCCAGACCCCGCCCGGCGGCATGCTCGACATGGTCAGCCGTCGCCCCCAGGCTGAAAGCGCCCACCAGGTCGAAGCCCAGGTTGGCAGCAACAACCATCGCCAGATCAACTTCGACAGCACCGGCAAGATCGATGATCAAGGCCAGTTCCTGTATCGCGTCAGCGGCGTGGTCCGCGACAGTGGCGCGCCGACCGATCATGTTCCGGACAAGCGCTACAACCTCGCGCCTAGCCTGACCTGGAACATGAATGAAGACACCAGCCTGACCTTCATCACCCAGTTCACTCGCGACGATACCGGCATCAGCGGCCAGTTCCTGCCGCTGCAGGGCACCAAGCTGGGCTCGCCGGCTGGCGACATCTCCCACCACAAGAACCTCGGCGACCCGGACTGGGAGTTCTACGATCGCACCTACTACGCCCTGGGCTACGCCTTCGAGCACCGCCTGAACGATGTCTGGCAGTTCCGCCAGAACCTGCGCTACACCAAGAGCGATCTGTCGTTCCAGGGCATCAACGTCGCGACCATGAACAACGATACCTCCACCCCAGGCGGCAGCGTCGAAGCAGACGGCAGCGTTCCGCGCGAAACCGGCATCGTCAACGAAGACATCAGCCAGTTCGCCATCGACAACAACTTCCAGGCCGACTTCCAGACCGGCGCCCTGAGCCATACCCTGCTGATCGGCCTCGACCACCAGCGTTCGAACACCAACTACCGCTGGGACTACGGCCTGAGTCCGAGCGTACCGCCAGGCAACGTGATCAACCCGCCGTACGGCCAGGATTTTTCCAAGGTGTCGTACTTCACCATGTACGACTACGGCCAGAAAATCCGTCAGACCGGCTTCTATGTACAGGACCAGATCGCCCTGGACAACTGGCGCCTGACCCTGGGCGGGCGTGAAGACTGGGTGCACACCGGCACCACCTTCCACAACCAGAACGATGCCACCAGCACCGAGCGCGACAAGGCCTTCACCGGCAACGTCGGCCTGAGCTACGTGTTCGACAACGGCGTGACCCCGTACATCTCCTACACCGAGTCGTTCCAGCCGACCACCGGCGCCGCCGTCGCCTCCACGGACTCGTTCAAACCGACCGAAGGCCGCCAATACGAAGTCGGCATCAAGTACCAGCCGGTGGGCAGCAAGAACCTCTACACCGCTGCCGTGTATGACCTGCGCCAGGACAACGTCAAAGTCACCGAAGGCAACATCACCCAGCAGGTTGGCCAGTTGCAGGTTCGCGGCCTTGAGCTGGAGGCCACCACCCAGGTGACCGAAAACCTCAAGCTGATCGGTTCCTACAGCTACACCGATACCGAGATCCTCAAGGGTGCGGCCAACGAGCAAGGCAACCGCATGGCGCTGATCCCGCGCAACCAGGCGACCCTGTGGGCCGACTACACCTGGCACAGCGGCCTGCTCGACGGCTTCGGCGTCGGCGGTGGCGTGCGCTATGTCGGTGACAACTACGGCAACACCACCAACACCGATCTCGGTTATGTCGGCTCCTACACCGTCTACGACGCCTCGGTGCATTACGATCTGGGCCGCAAGGTCAGCACGCTCAAGGGCATGACCGTCGCTGTCGAAGCCAAGAACCTGTTCAACAAGGACTACCTGGCCAACTGCGACGGTTACTGGTGCTACTACGGTGACGAGCGCAACGTGGTAGCCAGCGTCAACTACAAATTCTAAGGCCCTGGATGAACAGCCTAACCATCCGTCGCTGGTCCTTCGTGCACACCTGGACCAGCCTGATCTGCACACTGTTCCTGCTGATGCTGGCGGTCACCGGCTTGCCATTGATCTTCCATCACGAGATCGACCACCTGCTGGGCGATGCGCCTGAGCTCAGGGAAATGCCTGCCGACACGCCCAGGCTCGACTTGCAGGAACTGGTGGTCAAGGCCCAGGCCCATCGCCCGGGCGAGGTGATGCAGTACTTCGGCTGGGATGAGGACGACCGCAACGGCGTGATCGCGATCATGGCGGCTACCGCAGGCACCGAGCCGAACTCGTCGCACACCTTCATGCTCGATGCGCGCACCGGTGAAGCGGTGGAAATGCCTTCGGCCAACGGCGGCTTCATGATGACCATGCTGCGCCTGCACGTGGACATGTTTGCCGGTCTGCCCGGCAAGCTGCTGCTGGCGTTCATGGGGTTGTTGTTCGTGGTGGCGATCATCTCCGGCGTGGTGCTCTATGCACCGTTCATGCGCCGGCTGAAGTTCGCCACCGTACGCAACGACAAATCCACGCGCCTGCGCTGGCTCGACCTGCACAACCTGATTGGTATCGTCACCCTGACCTGGGCGCTGGTGGTGGGCGTTACCGGGGTGATCAGCGCCCTGTCGGACCTGGTCATCGCCGCCTGGCGCAACGACAGCCTGACAGCGATGGTTGCGCCCTACCGCGATGCACCGCCGCTCACCGAGCTGGCACCGGTGAGCCGCGTGCTGGATATCGCCGCCGAGGCCGCACCGGGCATGCAGCCGGACTTCATCGCCTTCCCCGGTACGCGTTTCTCCAGCGAGCACCACTACGCGGTGTTCATGAAGGGCAGCACCCACCTGACCGCGCACCTGCTGACGCCGGTACTGATCGACGCCAGCAACCTGCAAGTCACCGCCATCGGCGACCGCCCCTGGTACATGGACGCCATGGGTCTGTCGCAGCCGCTGCACTTCGGTGACTACGGCGGCCGGCCAATGCAGATCCTCTGGGCAGTGCTGGATGTGCTGACCATCATCGTCCTGGGTAGCGGCCTGTACCTGTGGGTCGTGCGCCGCCGGGCCAGCAAGCCGGTTGCCACCGCGCAAACGGAGATGCTGCGATGAAACGCAAGTCATCAGGTTTGCGGGCCGTATTCGGCATACCGACAGTCATTGCCCTGCTGGGCGCGCTGGGGCTGTTCGCTGCCCTGCTCGGCGATGGCTGGTGGGACGCGCTGGCCTGGGTCGGCTTGGGCTTGCCGGCGCTATACAGTTTGCGCGGGCTATGGCCTGCCAGGGGCAACTGAATACATGTATAGCGACAGTCACTGAACAGCGCCCCCTAGCATGACCTGCTCACCACCGGGAGACAGGTCATGCAACCCCTCGAACGCCTCGAAGAAATCGACAGCGCCATCCACAGCATCCTCGCCGATACCCCGCAAGGCCCCTACATAAAACTCGGCCAATGGCGCGCCGCCCTGCGTCAGTACTACAACCAGCCCTTTCGCCCCGACAGCCAGCAAAGTCGCCGTGAACGCCTGCGCACACTATGCGCCGGCCAGTGGCAGGCGGAGGCCGACCTGCGCCTGGACGACCTGACCATGAGCCATGCCCAGCATCGCCTGGTCTCACGCATCGTTACCCACCCCAGTGCGGCGTTGCGCCAAGGCCTGCCTCGCGCCGAGCAGGCCCAGATCAAAGCGGTAGTACTAAGCGCCAGCCAGCCCTTCTGGCGCACTCAACTTCGCAGTTGCCTGGTGATCACTGCCGCCGAAACCGAAGATGAGGTGGTGCTGTTCAGCCTGGCGCATGGCTTCGAAGGTTTCAATAACCTACAGGCACTGACAACCGAACTGGCTGAGCGCCTGGACGACGAGGTGCAAGGCGCTGGGCTGCTGGACCTGCTACCGGCAGAACGCCAGCTACAATGCCGCTCGGCGCAGACGATGACTTTGGCGACGCAGGAGCAGGACGTATTCCAGCACTTGCTCGACGCTGTCATCGCCCATCAACGCCGCGCCCTGAAAAACGCCTGGCACGCCGCTGCCGCACCAGGCCCGGCCATCGCCCTGCAGACCCGGCTGGGCAGCGCCGGGAGCCTGGCAACCCGCTACAGCGCACTGCTGGACCGGCATATGCCGCCATGGTTCAGAAGTACCCCGCTTCAAGGCCTGACCCACATGATGCAGTCATTGCAGGAGCTGGCCAGCGCCATCGAACTGGCCAGCGCGCCAGGCCTGCTGACCTTGCAGCAATTCCAGCAGCGCAACACCCTGCTCGACTATTGCCGCGACACCTTGCGCCGGCGACTGCTAAACGATCATGGCCAGGACCTGGACCCGGATAAGGTTCTGGTCAGCACCACGCTGATCCACCAGGGCGGACCGCTGCACATTCCCACCAACCCGGGCAGCAGTGTTCCCGGCAGATCACGGCCTCAAGCCGGCGACATACTGATTCCTGTACGCCGCAAACGCACACTCAGCGAGCTGGCCCTGGAAAATGTCAGCCTGCTCGATGTCGATTACTGGTTGACCGCCCGCATTACCCACAGCGATGGCCGAGCAATACCCTGGCTATCAGCGGGTTACGTCAAACGCATGGTCCGCGACCTAGATGTTGCCGGCAGCTATGAGCAATTCCTGCGCCGGCATTTACTCACTGCACCGGCCTCACACTGGCGCCGCCAGGCCTACCGGGACATTAGCCGTGCACGCATGCGCGCCGAAGCGATCAAAGGCCGCTATGCCGGTTATTTTCGCCCCGATCGAGAGGAGCGCGGCTACCGCTGGGCGATGAATGTGATCGACTACCCCGACAGCAGCAACCGCCCGGCTGTGGCAGGACAAAAGCTGGATGTTCAGCAACTGCTGATAGCGGGAGCGACAGCCCAGGGGGTATTGGTAATCAGCCCGCAAGCGACTCAAGGCTTGCCGTCAATACTGCTCTACACCCCCGACGCACCGGACCGTAAACCCTGGCGCGAATTCGATGATCGCAGCCAGTTGTGGCAAGCCCTGCAGCAAAGCCCGAGCCTGCAAGCCTACCTGATCGGTCGTTTGGCCCGGTCAGCGCAAACAGCTGCTCGTCACCTGTTTGCAAGTCAGCATAACCAGGGCCAGGTACAATCATTGACGATTTCCGCGGACTTTTTTGCCCAGTGCTACCAGGCCGAAGTCCGCCACTTCATCAGCAATGCCGCAGCCCAAGGCACAAGCACCGGACAGCTCGACGCCGAGCAGGTGTGGCAAGGCATATGGCTGATAGTTGACCTGATTACCGTGTTTCTCCCAAGCAGGGTGCAGGTGCCACTGGCCTTTGCTCGCTGCCTGTGGTCGATCTGGGACGGGCTGGAAAGCCTTCCCCAAGCAGATGCAGCGAAAACGCTTGAACACTTCTACGGCGCGCTGTCGCACGCCACCGATGGCCTGGCTCATCTGGGCGGATCGGCCTTGATGCGCCAGACCATGCGCAGGCTTCCAGGACGGGCACCGAAGCTGATAAGCCCGCACCTGGCCACCCAGATCAGCCCCGACAAATTGCGCTATCGCATCGATGGCCACTATCACGAAGGGGTGTATGAACAGGTATCCGACTATCAGGGATTGAGCCAGTACTACATCAAGGATCTGGCCGACCGTTACTACCGGGTAAGCTTCGACGGCAGCCGCTGGCGCATTCAGGACCCGCGCCAACCCGACGCCTACCTGCACCTGCCGATCCGGCGCAATGCCCAAGGCCACTGGGAATACGATGCACCCGTGCGCTGGAGTGAAGGCCTGCCGGATCTGCCCAGGCTGATCGATGACAGTCAGCTTGCAACGCCAATGCTCGCAACCGCGCAAGAAAATGGAATACTCAACAGTGGTGGGCGCTACTACCTGCAGTGGGGAGCCCGGCAACTGGCCGTGGAACCCAGCCTGCTGATGGACCAATACCGGCTGGTACTGCCCGACCATCTAAAGGGCGCAATCCCCACCAGCATCAGCCTGCGTTGGCAAACACCGAACTGGCACATCCGCGTTCGTCAGACGGGACGTGCCAGTGACTGGTTGCCCTTGCCCGAAAACTAGCCTTCGAGCGAAGGCAGTGCAGCGTCCAGACGCTGATGCAGGGCGCTGCTGGCGGGCCAGTTACGCAGCAGCCGCGCGCGGTCGCGGGCAAAGGCCTGGGCGAAGCTCATCTGGGTGGTGTGCTGGCACATGGCATCGAGGTCGATCAACGACCATTGGCCGTCCTGCCAGAACAGGTTGTGGCCTTTCATGTCGCCATGGCTGATGCGCTCGTGGATCAGTTGCCCGAGCAGCTGTTGCAGGGCCTGCAACTGCTCCTCTGGCACCTCGCCAGACTCGACATAAGGCGCAAAGCAGGCCAGCAAGTCCGGGCCATCGGCATACTCGGTGACCAGGTAGGCGCGGCTGCGCAAACCCATGAAACGCAGCTCCTGGACCGCCAGCGGCTTGGGCGTGGCGATGCCGAGAAACTCCAGGCGATGCCCTTCGATCCACGAATGCCAGGCCCGGCTCGGGCGCCAGAAGCGTTTGAACCAGTGGGCGGTGTTCTTGATGTTGTAGCGTTTGAGCACCAGCGGCCGGCCATCGACCTCGACTTTCGCGACACTGGCGGCGCCACCGGTTTTATACAGGTGGCCCTGGTCGATCAGGCTATCGGCCTGCTCCAGCACCGGCAGCATGGCGGCCGCTTCGTTGCGGCGGATTGAACGCAGGACCGACGGGCCACGCTCGACGCTGAACAGCGTGCACTCGCGTCCGGCCTTGTCGAGGTAGTCCTTCAAACGCCAGTTACGGACCTTGTCGATTTGCTTTTGCAGCGCTTCGAGCGGCAGCGCATGCTCGGCGTTGGCCAGCAGGTAATGCACCAGCAGCTCTTCGATATAAGGTTCAAGTCGCTTGGGCAACTGGGCGAACAGCACCCCGAGGTTGTGCAGCACTTGTTGACGCGACAGGGGCTGGCCGAGGGTTTCGGCCTTGATCCCGGCGCCGTCGATCAAATACAGCTGGCCGTTGTGGCGCAGCAGGTTGTCCAGGTGCAGGTCGTCCTGCCACAGGCCCTTGGCATGCATCTGCGCCACGGCGGTCAGTGCTTCACCGAGCACCAGGTGCTGTTCATCGGCCAGCGGCGGCAGGGCTTCGACCTGCGCCCAGGCATCGGCCAGGCTTTGCGCGTTTTCGAGAAACTCGAACAGCAGCCAGCCGCCCTCGCCTTCGCGCAAGCCATCGGCCAGCAGCAGCGGCGTGGTCAGGCCTTGCGCGGCCAACAGCCGCGCACCGTCCAGCTCGCGTTGAAAATGCCGGGCGGCGCTGCTGCCAACCAGCAACTTGGCCAACACAGGCTTGCCGCGCCAGATCCCGGCGCCGACGTAACGCTGGCCGGGCAGCACCCGCAGCAGGCTGAGCAATTGCAGCTCGGCACTGCCAGCGGCGTCGGCCAGGCTGATATTCAGCGGCAGGTCCGGGCTGCGCCCGGCATCCTTGAGTTCAGACAAACGCATCAGCGAGCCTCTTTCTCACGGCGGCGGCGCGTCAGGCGCTGCAGCCAGGTATCGACCAGCGGGCTGTCGCTGGGCTGGTCCAGGTAGGACGAGAGCATCACCCGCACTTCAGCTTCGCTCCAGATCGGCGCCCGGCGCAACAACGGCTCCAGGTCCTTGAGCCGGTCGCGCATGCCCAGCAGCAGCGGCCGGGTTTTCTCCAGGTCGATCAATTGCGCCAGCCAGCCATCACTGCGGGTGCGCAGGAAGATATGCTTGGGATAGAAGCAGCCGTGCACCTGGTTGGCCGCGTGCAGAGTGCGCGCCAGTTGCCCGCAGGCGCGCAGGATGCCCTGGCGCTGGCCGATGTCCAGCTGCGGCCACTGCGCCAGCAGGCTGTCGAGGTCGCTCCAGTCGTCCAGGGCGCGGGTCATGAGGATCGCCCGGCGTTCGCCTTCAACCTTGCGCTCGCCGTAATACACCGCCTGCAATGCGGGAATGCCAAGCTTCTGGTAGCGGCTGATATTGCGAAACTCGCGGGCGAAGGTCGGCTCGCCGAACGGCTTGTGCAATGTGCGGGTCAGGTAGTCGCTCTGGCGCTTGAGGTAATAGCCCTTGCCTTCAAGCTCCAGGCGATAGACGCTGCTCCAGCCGCCCCGGCCGGTGTTGGGCTCATCCACCGCGTCGAGTTGCAGCGCCCAGAGCTGGTCGAAACCGTTGAGGCCATGGCGCTCAAGCAGTGCCATGTCGGCACTGGCAAGAAAATCAGTCATTCGCGTCCCTCGAAAAACGTCACCACATGACGAATGCGGCGCTTGTCCGATTCATTCAGACGCTCACGCCCGCGGTACTGCAGGTAAAAGCGCAGACGCTGGGTGTTGGACAAATGGTATTTGGCCACTTTGTCCAGGCACGCCAGGTCTTTGGTGATGCGGTAACGCAGCATGAAGCCCCACCAGAAATCGCCGGTCGGGCAGTCAATGAAGAATAGCGTGGCCTGATCGTCCACCAGCAGGTTGCGCCACTTCAGGTCGTTATGGGTGAAGTGGTGGTCATGCATGATCCGCGTGTGGCGGGCCAGCTGACGGCTGATGTGGTCGACCCAGCCGCGATCGGCCAGCCGTGCATCGTTGCGTTCGGCCAGGGCCGAGAGATCTTCGGTGCGCGGCAGCTCGCGAGTGATCATCGCCCCGCGGCCAAAGGCCAGGCCATTGCGCTCATGACCGAAGGCGACCACTTCGGCGGTGGGAATGTCCCACTTGGCGAACTGCTTGAGGTTCTGCCATTCAGCCTTGATCCGCGGCCGGCCCAGGTAGCGGCGCAGGCCTTTACCAGCACCGGTATAGCGTTTGACGTAATAGTTGACCCCATCGCGCTCGACCCGGATCACTTCGCTCAGCGGGTCGTGGGTCAGGCGCTCGCCCTTGAGGGCGAACACTGCGTCGATACTGCCAAAATCCGTCGCCAGGGCCTGGTAGGCAGGCTCCAGTTTCCAACCCGCCATCAGAGCGCGTCTCCGTACCGTTGTTTACGCTCGTAGAGCTTCTGCGCTTTGCCTTCCAGCCAGGCCAGCAACCCGGCTTCCTCGGCCAGTATCTGGCGTAGAGGCTGCTGGAAGTAGCCGCGCAAAAAGCGCAACTTGTCACGCCGGGTCAGGCCGATGTCCAGCGCCGAGAAGTACAGCGCGGCCAGGTCCTTGTCACGCCAGCGGCGGGAGATTTTCGCCCGGGTCTGAGCGCGATGCAGGTCGATGACCGACAACTTGAAGTCGTCGGCCGTCACCGGCCGGTCGGTGTGCAGCAGGAAATGGCAGATGTAGCAGTCGCGGTGGTTGACCCCGGCGCGGTGCATCATGCCGGTCATGCGCGCCACTTCGGCGATCAGCGCACGCTTGAGGCGCGGCTGCGGTGGTTGCTTGAGCCAGTCGATGCTGAAGTCTTCAAGGCTGACGGTCGGTGCCAGCTCTTCAGTGACGATGAACGAATGCTGGGTCGCCGGGTTGTCGCCACGTTCGCCATAGGCAACCGCGGTCATGGTCGGCACCCCGACTTCGTGCAGGCGCTGGATGGCCTGCCATTCCTGGCCGGCACCGAGCACCGGCAGCTTGGCGGTGAACAGGTTCTTGAAGATCTCGCCCCAGCCGATACCGCGATGGATTTTGACGAAATAGCCACGGCCTTCGACCTCGGTGCGCAGGGTACGGCGGCCTTCCAGCTCGCGGTACACCTCGCCTTGCAAGGCTTCAACGGCCTCGAAGGCATCGCGCCCGGCCCACAGGCGCTTAAACGGCTCAGCCAGTATCAGTTTCATGCGCGCTCCTGCGCCAGGATCACGTCGGCGGCGTGCTCGGGCATGCTGTAGAGGTCGGCCGTATCGGCAAATGCCAGGCCATTGCGCGCCCAGTCGGCGCGGGCCGAGCCATCTTCGAGCATGCGCTGCAGGTAGCGATTGAGCTGCTCCTGCTCGAACGGCTCGTCGAGCACCAGGCCGCTGTCGGCTTCGGCGATGTAATGGGCGTAGCCGCACACGGCCGAAACCAGCACCGGCAGCCCGGCCACCAGCGCTTCAAGCAGCACGGTACCGGTGTTTTCGTTGTAGGCCGGGTGAATCAGCAGATCGGCGCCGAGCAGAAAACGCGGGATATCGCTGCGACCCTTGAGGAACTGCACCTGCTCGGTCAGGCCGAGGGTCGCGCTTTGCAGTTGGAACACCTTGGGGTCGTCCTGGCCGATAACCATCAGCCGCGTGCGCTTGCGCAAGGCCGACGGCAAGGCCGCCAGGGCCTTGAGGCTGCGGTCGACGCCCTTGGTCTTGAAGCCCGAGCCGATCTGCACCAGCAGCAGCTGATCGTCCTTCAGGTCGAATTCGCGGCGGAACTCAGCGCGGATCTCGGCGGCATTGGCCGGTGCCCGACGGTCCTGGCTGATGCCTGGAGGCAGCAGGTGGAAGCGCTCGATCGGCGTGTCGTAGTGTTTGATGAACAGCGGCTGCTGGACTTCGGAGATCATCAGGATCTCGGTCTTGGCATCCTTGGCGAACACCGCCCGCTCGTACTCGGCAAAGTGCCGGTAACGGCCCCAGCGCCGGTACAGCGAATTACGCAAATTCTGCGCCTTGTCTTCAAAGCAGCCGTCGGCGGCGTAGTAAACATCCAGGCCGGGCATCTTGTTGAAGCCGATCAGGCGGTCGACCGGGCGCTTGGCCAGGTCCGCTTCCATCCAGGCACTGAGTTTCTCGTTGCGCCGGTGGTTGAACAGTGCCTTGACCGGCGCCACCAGCACCTCGAAGCCCTCGGGCACGTCACCTTCCCAGATCAGCGTATAGACACGGATCTGATGACCGCGACGCTGGCACTCCAGGGCAATGCGCATGAAGTCGCGCTGCAGGCCACCGAAGGGGAAATACTTGTATAGAACAAAAGCCAGTTGCATCAACGAACATCCTCAGCCAGCAGCAACGCGCGCAATTGGCTCGCCACACGCTCGGGATTCAGGCGAGTGAAGCACAGCGGCCACTCGCGTTTGAGATCGAACCGGCGCTGGTCGTCAGCGCTCGGTTTGTAGGTACATTTTTTCTGCAGGCACGGCGCACAGGCAAAGTCGCTGGCGATGTGCACCTGGGACTTGCCATAGGCCCCGGTCAGCCCCGGGTTGGTCGGGCCGAACAGCGACAGGGTCGGCACATCCAGTGCCGCCGCCAGGTGGCCGAGGCCGGTATCCACGGCAATGCAGGCCTTGGCTGCGGCCAGTACCCGGGCAACGCCCACGAGGTTGAGCTTGGGCAATACCTGGCAGTTGCCCAGGCCTTTGGCGATGCGCTCGGCACGCGCCTGCTCGGCCGGGTTGCCCCACGGCAAGCGTACCTGCAGGCCTTGCTGGCCAAGGCGTTCGGCCAACTGGCGCCAGTAGGCTTCCGGCCAGTGCTTGGTTGCCCAGGTGGTGCCGTGCAGGAACACCACGAACGGCGCTGCCGGCGGCAACTGCAGGCGGTTAAGGTCGAGGCCGTAATCACCCAGGCCTGCCGGCAGGTTGTAGCCCAGCGCCAGGGCGAACAACTGGCGCACCCGCTCCACCGCATGCTGGCCGCGCTCGACCGACAAACGCCGGTCGTAGAAGCGGCTCGACAGCCCTTCACGGGCCGAGTAACGGTCCATGCCAGCCACCGGCGCCTTGACGTAGCGGGTCAGCCAGGCCGACTTGACCAGGCCCTGGGCGTCGATCACCAGGTCGTACTTGCGCTCGCGCAGACGCTGCTTGAACTGGCGCCATTCGCCGCTCTTGAAGGTTTGCCAGAGGTTCTTGCGCCAGCGGCGGATGGCCACCGGGATAATTTTGTCCACTGCCGGGTGCCAGCTGGGGATCTCGGCGAAGCCTTCTTCCACCACCCAGTCGAAGCGGATGCCGGGGATGGCCCGGGCAGCGTCGGTCAGCGCCGGCAGCGCGTGGATCACATCGCCCAGGGACGAGGTCTTGATCAACAGTACCCGCACTTAGTCGACCTCGGCCATGACATCGATAAGGCTTGGGCCATTCAGGCGCTGCAGCGCAGCTTCCACGGCTTGCGGCTCAAGTTGACGCAAGCAGTTGTAATGGCCGAAGCGGCAGGTACGGTCGAAGCACGGGCTGCACTCCAGGCCCAGGCGCACTACTTCGACCTGATCGGCCAAAGGTGGGGTAAAGCCCGGCGAGGTTGAACCGTAAACTGCCACCAGCGGGCGGTTCAGCGCCGCCGCCACGTGCATCAGCCCGGAATCGTTGGACACCACCGCATCGCTGCACGACAGCAAGTCGATGGCCTCGGCCAGCGAGGTCTCGCCGCTGAGGTTGGTCGCCTCTTCGCGCAGGCCCGGGATCAAGCGGCCACGAATCGCCTCGCCGACCGCGTGGTCGTTCTTCGAGCCGAACAGCCAGACCTGCCAGCCTTCGCGGATCTTGGTCTCGGCAACCTGGGCGTAATGCTCCGACGGCCAGCGCTTGGCCTCACCGAACTCGGCGCCGGGGCACAGCGCCAATACCGGGCGGTCCAGGCTCAGGCCGAACTTGGCCAGGGCAGCGTCGCGGCTCTGCGCTTCGATCTGCAGGCTCGGCCGCGGGTACGGCTGCGGCAGCTCGGCGCCGGCCGGGTAAGCCAGGGCCATGAATCGCTCGATCATCAGCGGATACCTGGCCTTGTCGAGCTTGCGCACGTCGTTGAGCAGGCCAAAGCGCAGCTCGCCGCGCCAGCCGGTGCGCTTGGGGATACCGGCAAAGAACGGCACCAGCGCCGACTTCAGCGAATTGGGCAGCAGGATCGCCTGGTCGTACTGGCCGGCCAGGGACTTGCCGATACGCCGGCGCGTGGCAAGCTCCAGCGCGCCGTGGCCTAGCGGGAAGCTCAAGGCCTGGCGCACTTCAGGCATGCGCTCGAGGATCGGCCGGCTCCACTCGGGGGCCAGCACATCGATCACACATTCCGGGTGACGCTGCTTCAGGCACTGGAACAGGGTCTGCGCCATTACCATGTCGCCCACCCAGCTGGGGCCAATGATCAAAATTCTCATGCTTTATCCAGAAACGATCAGGGAGGCTGCAAACTGTCCGCGAACAGCCTGGCCTCCCCTCTTTATATTCAGGCTATATGTCGACCAGTGTACGCCACTCGGGCTGTACTGTGGTCGTGGCAGGCGTCCTGGTGCCTGAACCGCCTGGCCGATGGCTCAACTCAAACCCAGCTGCGACCAGATCCGCCGCACCTCCTGGCGCTCCTGGACGAACTGCCCGGCATCGATCACCCCGGCCTGCTTTTGCAGGGCCTGGCGGTGCGCGGCGGAGCGGAACGCCTTGTACACCTCGCGCAGCAGCACGGCATCGCTGGCGGGCATCAGCCCGGCCTGCTCAAGCTCTTCGAGGATGCGGATATTGTCGGTCCAGCGCAGCAGTGCCGGATGGTCGTGAGACCAGGCCAAAGCGGCGTATTGCACCATAAATTCGATATCGACGATACCACCGGCATCCTGCTTGATATCGAAGGGCACGCCGGCCTCGAAAGCATTGGCCGCGGTTCCGGCGGCGCTGACCTTGGTGCCGAGGTTGTCGCGCATCTTGGCGCGCATCTCGCTGACTTCGGCCTGCAGCTTGGGCAGGTCGCGGGCCTGGCCGAGGATGCGTGCACGCACCGCCTCGAACGCCGTGCCCACCTGCGGGCAACCGACCAGCACCCGGGCGCGGACCAGGGCCTGATGCTCCCAGGTCCAGGCTTCGTTCTGCTGGTAACGCTCGAAAGCGCCCAGGGAACTGACCAACAGGCCTGAAGCGCCCGAAGGCCGCAGGCGCATGTCCACGTCGTAGAGCTGCCCGGAGTTGGTCTGGGTAGTCAGCAGGTGAATGATGCGCTGGCCCAGGCGGGTGAAGAACTGCGCGCTGTCGATGGGCTTGGCGCCATCGGTTTCGGCCTGCGGGTCGCCGTCGTGGATGAACACCAGGTCCAGGTCCGAGCCGTGGCCCAGCTCGATGCCACCGACCTTGCCGTAGCCGACAATAATGAAGCCCGGGTCGCACAGGCTGCCGTCGCTGCGCTTGGGCTGACCATGACGGCTTACGGTCTGGCGCCAGGCCAGGGCCAGCACCTGGTTGAGGATGGCTTCGGCCAGCCAGGTCAGGTAGTCGCTGACCTTCATCAACGGCAGGTTGCCGGCGATTTCCGAGGCGGCGACCCGCAGGCTGTGGGCCAGCTTGAAATGGCGCAGGGCTTCCATTTGTTGCTCGAGATCGTCCTCGGGGATACGCGTCAGCCGCTCACGCAGCTCGGCGGCCAGTTCCGGGGCCTGCGGCGGGCTGAACAGGCGGCCTTCATTAAGCAGTTCATCGAGCAGCAGCGGGAAGCGGGTGATCTGTTCGGCGATCCACGGGCTGGCGGCGCACAGGGTCAGCAGGCGGCGCAGGGCACCGGGGTTTTCGGTGAGCAGCACCAGGTAAGCCGAACGCCGGGCCACAGCCTCGACCAGCGGCAGCACCCGCTCCAGCACCAGGTCCGGGTCGGCGTGCTCCACCGCCTGGGCCAGCAAACGCGGAATAAAGGCATCGAGGCGTTCACGCCCCAGGCGCTGCATGGCCCGCAACTGCGGGCTGACGCGCAGGCCGGCGAGCTGCTTGAGGGCTTTTTGCGGGTCGGCGAAACCGGCGTCCTGCAACTGACGGCAGGCGGCCTCTTCATTCTGGGCTTCTTCCCACAGCGGCAGCCATTCGCCACCGACGATCACTTCACCCTCTTCATTCTCGTCTTCGTCCGGGTCGGCAATCACCTGGCGAAAGTGCCAGTCGATCCGCCCACGCCAGTGCATCAGCTGGGCGTGAAAGCTCTGCCAGTCGGCAAAGCCGAGCATGAAGGCGATGCGCGCGCGGTCCAGCTCATCGTCCGGGAGCATCTGGGTCTGGCGGTCGGCAATCGCCTGGATCGCGTGCTCGGTGTAACGCAGAAATTCATAACCTTCGCGCAGCTCGGCGATCACCGCCGGCGGCAGGTAACCCTG
This sequence comes from Pseudomonas sp. 2835, assembly GCF_050435905.1. Lineage (NCBI taxonomy): Bacteria > Pseudomonadati > Pseudomonadota > Gammaproteobacteria > Pseudomonadales > Pseudomonadaceae > Pseudomonas > Pseudomonas sp. 2835. The sequence goes on from NZ_JBNDLE010000007.1 coordinate 112,899, forward strand.
GCCTTCAAGGGTCGACAGCACCTTGAGCAAGGGCCGCTGCTGCAGGCTCAGGTCACGCCCGCCATGAATCAGCTGGAAAGCCTGGGCGATAAACTCGACTTCGCGGATGCCGCCGGCCCCCAGCTTGATGTTCTCGGCCATGCCTTTGCGCCGCACTTCCTGCTGGATCAGCTGCTTCATGGTGCGCAGCGCTTCGATCGCCGAGAAGTCCAGGTAACGCCGGTAAACGAAGGGCCGCAGCATATCCAGCAACTGCGCACCGGCGACCTGGTCGCCGGCCACCACTCGCGCCTTGATCATCGCGTAGCGTTCCCAGTCGCGGCCCTGGTCCTGGTAGTACTGTTCCAGGGCATTGAAGCTGAGCACCAGGGCGCCGGCCGAACCGTAAGGGCGCAGGCGCATGTCGACGCGGAAAACAAAACCGTCGACGGTGATCGGGTCGAGTGCCTTGATCAAACGCTGGCCCAGGCGAGTGAAGAACTCCTGGTTATCCAGCGAGCGCTTGACCCCTTCGGTCTCGCCACCTTCGGGGAAGGCGAAGATCAGGTCGATGTCCGACGACAGGTTCAGCTCCACCGCGCCGAGCTTGCCCATGCCCAGCACCACCATGTGCTGCGGCTGGCCGCTGCGATGGCCGATCGGCGTGCCGAATTGCTGGCAGTGGCGCGGGTACAGCCAGTTGTAGGCCTGGTCTATACAGGCGTCGGCAAGGTCGGACAGGTCACGGCAGGTCTGCACCAGGTCGGCCTGGCGGGTCAGGTCGCGCCAGATGATCCGCACTTGCTGGCGGCTGCGCTGGCGGCGCAGGTTGCGCGCCAGCTCGTCCTCGCTCTCGGCCGCCTGGCTGGCGGCAGCGATCTGCGCGCACAACTGGCCCGCCGTAAAAGCCCGGTCGAGCTCACCACTGGCGGCCAGATCGACCAGCATCGCCGGGTCGCGCAGCACTTGTTCAAGAACGAAATCACTGGCCGCGCTCACCCGGGCGAACTGCGCCCAGCGTTCAGCGTTCCAGTCGTCAACAGACAGTTCAGGGTGCAGGGCAACAGCCGCACGAAACGATTGCTCGTTACGGCTGACCAAGGCAGTGAGGGTGGCCGGCAGTTCGGCCAGCAAAGGCAGGCTCATGGTCTATCCTTGATCGGCGAGATTGGGTTGGCAGCGAGCGGACTGGGGAACCCTGACCACGGTTGGACTGTCGTACAAAAGTTAGAAATAGCTGTAAAAACTGATTTTCTGGCAGAAACCATCGCAGCAAACCTTTTCTTAACTTGTTTTTAACCACCGGTATCGATTTTTCCCACAACCCGAACAGCGGCCACGAGCCATTTTTGTGTAGTTTTACTACTGCCCGATCACTTCAAAAGCATGAAATGGTGATTCATTTGTAGTAAAACTACACAACGCCGGTACACTCTCCGGTAATCCAAGAATTTTATGTCGTCTGCCCAAAAGGCCAGTCGCAAACTCAGGCAACCGATTCTGGAAGCCTTTCCGCCCTGGAGCAAGCCATGCAAGACCTCGATCCCGTCGAAACCCAGGAATGGCTGGACGCCCTGGAGTCGGTTCTCGACAAAGAAGGCGAAGACCGCGCTCACTACCTGATGACCCGTATGGGCGAGCTGGCCACCCGTAGTGGCTCTCAGCTGCCATATGCCATCACCACGCCATACCGCAACACCATCCCCGTTACCCACGAAGCACGCATGCCTGGCGACCTGTTCATGGAACGCCGCATTCGCTCGTTGGTCCGTTGGAACGCACTGGCCATGGTGATGCGCACCAACCTGAAAGACTCGGACCTGGGCGGCCACATTTCGAGCTTCGCCTCCAGTGCCACCCTGTACGACATCGGCTTCAACTACTTCTTCCAGGCTCCGACCGAAGAACACGGCGGCGACCTGATCTTCTTCCAGGGCCACGCCTCGCCTGGCGTCTACGCCCGCGCCTTCATGGAAGGCCGCATCAGCGAAGACCAGATGAACAACTTCCGCCAGGAAGTCGATGGCAAGGGCCTGTCTTCGTACCCGCACCCATGGCTGATGCCTGACTTCTGGCAGTTCCCGACCGTTTCCATGGGTCTGGGCCCGATCCAGGCGATCTACCAGGCACGCTTCATGAAGTACCTGGAAAGCCGCGGCTACATCCCAGCAGGCAAGCAGAAAGTCTGGTGCTTCATGGGCGACGGCGAGTGCGACGAGCCGGAATCCCTGGGCGCAATCTCGCTGGCTGGCCGCGAGAAGCTCGACAACCTGATCTTCGTCATCAACTGCAACCTGCAGCGCCTCGACGGCCCGGTTCGCGGCAACGGCAAGATCATCCAGGAACTCGAAGGCGTGTTCCGTGGCGGTGGCTGGAACGTCAACAAAGTGGTCTGGGGCCGTTTCTGGGACCCACTGCTGGCCAAGGACGTCGACGGTATCCTGCAGCGTCGCATGGACGAAGTCATCGACGGCGAGTACCAGAACTACAAGGCCAAGGACGGCGCATTCGTCCGTGAGCACTTCTTCAACACCCCAGAACTCAAGGCCATGGTCGCCGACCTGTCCGACGACGAGATCTGGAAGCTCAACCGTGGCGGCCACGACCCGTACAAGGTCTATGCGGCCTACCACCAGGCGGTCAACCACAAAGAGCAGCCGACCGTCATCCTGGCCAAGACCATCAAGGGTTACGGCACCGGTGCTGGCGAAGCCAAGAACACCGCGCACAACACCAAGAAGGTCGACGTCGACAGCCTGCGTCACTTCCGCGATCGTTTCGACATCCCGGTCAAGGACGAAGAGCTGGAAAACCTGCCGTTCTTCAAGCCTGAAGAAGGCAGCGCCGAGGCCCGTTACCTGGCCGAGCGCCGCAGCGCCCTGGGTGGCTTCGTGCCGCAGCGCCGCGCCAAGAGCTTCAGCATCCCGACGCCACCACTGGAAACCCTGAAGGCGATCCTCGACGGCTCGGGCGACCGTGAAATCTCCACCACCATGGCCTTCGTGCGGATCCTCGCGCAACTGGTCAAGGACAAGGAAATCGGCCAGCGCATCGTCCCGATCATCCCGGACGAAGCCCGTACCTTCGGTATGGAAGGCATGTTCCGCCAGCTGGGCATCTACTCGTCCGTCGGCCAGCTCTACGAGCCAGTCGATAAAGACCAGGTGATGTTCTACCGCGAAGACAAGAAGGGCCAGATCCTCGAAGAAGGCATCAACGAAGCGGGCGCCATGTCCTCCTTCATCGCTGCCGGTACTTCGTACTCGAACCACAACCAGCCGATGCTGCCGTTCTACATCTTCTACTCGATGTTCGGCTTCCAGCGTATCGGCGACCTGGCCTGGGCCGCTGGCGACAGCCGTACCCGTGGCTTCCTGATCGGCGGTACCGCCGGCCGTACCACCCTCAACGGTGAAGGCCTGCAGCACGAAGACGGTCACAGCCACATGCTGGCCGCGACCATCCCGAACTGCCGCACCTATGATCCGACCTACGGCTACGAGCTGGCGGTGATCATCCAGGACGGCATGAAGAAGATGACCGAAGAGCAACAGGACGTCTTCTACTACATCACCGTGATGAACGAGTCCTACCAGCAGCCAGCCATCCCGGCCGGTGTCGAGGAAGGCATCATCAAGGGCATGTACCTGCTCGAGGAAGACACCCGCGAAGCGGCGCATCACGTTCAGTTGCTGGGCTCCGGCACCATCCTGCGTGAAGTTCGCGAAGCGGCGAAGATCCTGCGTGAAGAGTTCAACGTTGGCGCCGACGTCTGGAGCGTTACCAGCTTCAACGAACTGCGTCGCGACGGCCTGGCCGTAGAGCGCAGCAACCGCCTCAAGCCTGGTCAGAAACCTCAGGTTACCTACGTCGAAGAGTGCCTGGCTGGCCGTAAGGGCCCGGTCATTGCCTCCACCGACTACATGAAGCTGTTCGCCGAACAGATTCGCCAGTGGGTTCCGAGCAAAGAGTTCAAAGTCCTGGGTACCGATGGCTTCGGTCGCAGCGACAGCCGCAAGAAGCTGCGTCACTTCTTCGAAGTCGACCGTCACTTCGTGGTGCTGGCTGCCCTGGAAGCCTTGGCTGACCGTGGCGATATCGAACCGAAGGTCGTGGCTGAAGCCATCACCAAGTTCGGCATCGACCCGGACAAACGCAACCCACTGGACTGCTGAGGAGTATTTTTAAGTGAGCGAACTCATTCGCGTACCTGACATCGGCAGCGGTGAAGGTGAAGTCATCGAGCTGTTCGTCAAAGTTGGCGACCGTATCGAAGCCGACCAGAGCATCCTGACCCTGGAATCGGACAAGGCGAGCATGGAAATCCCTGCTCCCAAGGCCGGCGTGGTCAAGAGCCTGAAGGTCAAGCTGGGCGACCGCCTGAAAGAAGGCGACGAACTGCTGGAGCTGGAAGTCGAGGGCGCCGCTGCTGCGGCCCCTGCGGCTGCCGCCCCTGCCGCAGCGCCTGCTGCCGAAGAAAAACCTGCTGCTGCCCAGGCCCCTGCGGCCCCGGCCGCGGCACCGGCTGCCGCAACTGTCCAGGACATTCATGTTCCGGACATCGGCTCCTCGGGCAAGGCCAAGATCATCGAGCTGCTGGTCAAGGTTGGCGACACTGTCGAAGCCGACCAGTCGCTGATCACCCTGGAATCCGACAAAGCCTCGATGGAAATCCCGTCGCCGGCTGCCGGCGTGGTGGAAAGCATCGGCGTCAAGCTTGAAGACGAAGTCGGCACTGGCGACTTCATCCTCAAGCTCAAAGTCCAGGGCGCTGCCGCCCCGGCGCCAGCGCCTGCCGCTGCTGCCCCGGCCGCCAAGGCTGAAGCCGCACCTGCTGCTGCACCTGCTCCGGCTGCCAAAGCCGAGGCCGCACCGGCGCCTGCCGCAGCCCCTGCGCCAAGCGGTGCCAAGGTTCACGCCGGCCCTGCCGTGCGTCAGCTGGCCCGTGAGTTCGGCGTCGAGCTGAGCGCGGTTGCCGCCAGCGGCCCGCACGGTCGTGTGCTCAAGGAAGACGTACAGGTTTACGTCAAGGCCATGATGCAGAAGGCCAAGGAAGCTCCAGCCGCCGGTGCAACCGGTGGTGCAGGCATCCCGCCGATCCCGGAAGTCGATTTCAGCCGTTTCGGCGAAACCGAAGAAGTGCCGATGACCCGCCTGATGCAGATGGGTGCTACCAACCTGCATCGCAGCTGGCTGAACGTGCCGCACGTTACCCAGTTCGACAGCGCCGACATCACCGAGCTGGAAGCCTTCCGCGTTGCGCAGAAAGCCGTTGCAGAAAAGGCCGGCGTCAAGCTGACCGTACTGCCGCTGCTGCTCAAGGCCTGTGCTCACCTGCTCAAGGAACTGCCGGACTTCAATAGCTCGCTGGCACCTAGCGGCAAGGCGATCATCCGCAAGAAGTACGTCAACGTCGGCTTCGCGGTTGATACCCCGGACGGCCTGCTGGTCCCTGTGATCAAAAACGTCGACCAGAAGAGCCTGCTGCAACTGGCTGGCGAAGCGGCGGCCCTGGCAGAAAAAGCCCGGACCAAGAAGCTTTCGGCCGACGACATGCAAGGCGCCTGCTTCACCATTTCCAGCCTCGGCCATATTGGCGGTACCGGCTTCACGCCGATCGTCAACGCGCCGGAAGTGGCGATCCTCGGTGTCTCCAAGGCAACCATCCAGCCAGTCTGGGACGGCAAAGCCTTCCAGCCGAAGCTGATGCTGCCGCTGTCGCTGTCCTACGATCACCGTGTGATCAACGGCGCCGCTGCCGCGCGCTTCACCAAGCGCCTGGGCGATCTGCTGACCGACATCCGCACCATGCTGTTGTAATTGCTGTTTCCTGTCTCCCCTGCCGGGGAGACAGGCTCCCTTTTCGAGCTGCCACGCTCGTACCTCAACCCCGTCATTTTGGCGGGGCTTTTTTTATCTGAAGATCACCCAGCAAGAGCGGGCCTGCTCCGCGATGCGCAGTGTCCGACTTAAGATTCCTACGCCAATGCCGACACAGTTAGTACGGAGGTCTCTGTATCGCTTGTCAGCCTCAAGCGCATGATGCAACCTTGCCGACACGCGTAGTAGCAGATTGCTCTATTTGCGCGAACAGCCTTCTTGAAGCGAGCTCTCGATGAAAAGCCAACCTGATGCCGCCAGCCGTATGGTGGCCGAGGTCGTGACGCAGTTGCCCGTGCCCTCGCGGCTCGGGATGCTGCGTTTCGAGCGGCTGAACGAGGCGAGCTGGGCGCTGCTCTATCTGGATCCTGGGTGTGAACGGCAATTTGGCCTGGCCGCCGTCGAACTCTGCGCCCTGGTCGGTTCGCCCTACGCGAGCCTGATGGAACCCGAAGCGCGCTACAAACTGCACGATGCCATCCAGCTGCAACTGGCCCAGCGCCCGCATTACCTGGTGCGCTACACCCTGCACACCGGCCAAGGCCCGCTGCACCTGCTGGAGCTGGGCGAAGCCTACAAGCAGCACAACCGCCAGCTGTTGCGCGGGTACCTGATGGTCCTCGACAGCCAGCCGGGGGATACCCCGGACCTGTCGGCCGCCGACCTCGAGACCCGCAACAGCCGGCTGCAGATCGCCCTGCAGCTCAACCAGCGCGCCCAGCAGGAACAGCTCGAGCACCTGGAGCGGGTGCGCGCCCAGCAGGATCTGATCCTGCACCTGGCCCGCCATCGCTACAGCGCCAGCAACTCGCTGCTCGAAGCCGCCGAGCTGATCACCCGCAGTGCCTGCGAAATCTACAAGATCGACTGCGCGAGCATCTGGTACCTGGAAGACCAGCAACTGCAGCCGATTTCGGCGTTCTACCGTTCGACCCAGGAATACCGCCTGCCCGAGCCGATCGATGCCAGCCGCTTTCCCGACTACCTCGAAGCCCTGCACACCAGCCGCGCCATCGACGCCCACAACGCCACCCACGACCCGCGCACCCGCGACATGGCCGAGAGCCTGCGCCCGCGCGACATCAATGCCATGCTCGATGCCAGTATCCGCATCGATGGCCAGGTGGTCGGGGTGCTGTGCCTGGAACAGACCGGCTCGGCGCGGGCCTGGCAAACCGATGAGATCGCCTTTGCCGGCGAGCTGGCCGATCAGTTCGCCCAGGTCATCAACAACCACAACCGGCGCACCGCAACCAACGCCCTGCACCTGTTCCAGCGCGCCGTCGAGCAAAGCGCCAACGCCTTTTTGCTGGTCAACCGCGACGGCGTGGTCGAGTACGTCAACCCAAGCTTTACCGCCATCACCCAGTACAGCACCGAAGAAGTCCACGGCCACCGCCTTTCGGAGCTGCCGGCGCTGGAAAACCTGAGCGAGCTGCTGTTCGACGCACCGTCGAGCCTGGCCATGGGCAACAGCTGGCAGGGCGAGTTCAAGAGCCGGCGCAAGAACCTTGAGCCCTACTGGGGCCAGCTGTCGATTTCCAAGGTGTTCGGCGACAACCGCGAACTGACCCACTACATCGGCATCTACGAAGACATCACCCAGAGCAAGCTGGCCCAACAGCGCATCGAGCGCCTGGCCTACACCGACAACCTGACCAGCCTGGGCAACCGCCCGGCGTTCATCCGCAACCTCGACGAGCGCTTCGCCCGCGACAGCGACAGCCCGATCAGCCTGCTGCTGGTGGACATCGACAACTTCAAACGGATCAACGACAGCCTCGGCCACCAGACCGGCGACAAGTTGCTGATCAGCCTCGCCCGGCGCCTGCGCAACAGCCTGAGCCCCGGCGGCAGCCTGGCGCGCTTTGCCAGTAACGAATTCGCCGTACTGCTCGAAGACACCGACCTTGAAAGCGGCCAGCAGGTGGCCCAGCAACTGCTGCGCACCCTCGACAAGCCGATGTTCGTCGACAACCAGCTGATCAACGTCACCGGCTCCGTGGGCCTGGCCTGCGCGCCGCTGCACGGGCGCGACCCGCAGACGCTGATGAAGAACGCAGGCCTTGCCCTGCACAAGGCCAAGGCCAACGGCAAGCACCAGGTCCAGGTGTTCACCGAAGCGCTCAATGCCGAGGCCAGCTACAAGCTGTTCGTCGAGAACAACCTGCGCCGCGCCCTGACCCAGAACGAGCTGGACGTGTTCTACCAGCCCAAGCTGTGCCTGCGCAGCGGCCGCCTGCTGGGCCTGGAAGCGCTGCTGCGCTGGAACCATCCAGAAAAAGGCATGATCCGCCCCGACCAGTTCATCAGCGTCGCCGAAGAAACCGGGCTGATCATCCCTATCGGCAAGTGGATCGCCCGCCAGGCCTGCCGCATGAGCCAGACGCTGCGCATGGAGGGCCTGGGCAACCTGCAGGTGGCGATCAACCTCTCGCCCAAGCAGTTTTCCGACCCGGACCTGGTCGCCTCGATCGCCAATATCCTCAAGGAAGAAGCCCTGCCCCCGCACCTGCTGGAGCTTGAGCTGACCGAAGGCCTGCTGCTGGAAGCCACCGAAGACACCCACCGCCAGCTCGACCAGCTCAAGCAACTGGGGCTGACCCTGGCCATGGACGACTTCGGCACCGGCTATTCGTCGCTGAGTTACCTGAAGAAATTCCCGATCGACATCATCAAGATCGATCGCAGCTTCATCCACGAAATCCCCGACAACCAGGACGATATGGAAATCACCTCGGCGGTGGTGGCCATGGCTCACAACCTCAAGCTCAAGGTGGTGGCCGAAGGCATCGAGACCGCCGAACAGCTGGCCTTCCTGCGTCGCCACCGCTGCGATGTCGGCCAGGGCTACCTGTTCGACCGGCCGATTCCGGGCAGCGAGCTGATCACCAAGCTCAAACGCTATCCGCGTGGCCCTATCGCCTGACAGCGGCGTTTGTCTCGGGCAATATAGGTTCATTCGGGCCCCTTCGCGGGGCCAGCCTTGCCTACCCCAATCAGCAGAGGAACGATCATGGTCCTGCGCTCGGAGATTCTGGTGAACAAAAACGTCCTGCCCACTGCCGAACAGGCCCTGCCTGGCCGCGAAACGCCGATGACCCTGCCCGAGAAGCATTTTGTCTTCAAGGACACCCCGCTGCTCGGCCCGTTCTTCGAAGGCGCCATCGACTTCGCAATCTTCGGCCTGGGCTGCTTCTGGGGTGCCGAACGGCGCTTCTGGCAGCGTGAAGGCGTGGTCAGCACCGTGGTCGGCTATGCCGGCGGCTTTACCCCCAACCCGACCTACGAAGAAGTCTGCTCGGGCCTGACCGGCCACACCGAAGTGGTGCTGGTGGTGTTCGACAAAGACAAGGTCAGCTACAAAGAGCTGCTGGCGATGTTCTGGGAACTGCACAACCCGACCCAGGGCATGCGCCAGGGCAACGACATCGGCACCCAGTACCGCTCGGTGATCTACTGCACCAGCCCCCAGCAACTGGACGAGGCACTGGCCAGCAAGCAGGCCTACCAGGCCGAGCTGACCAAGGCCGGTTTCGGCGAGATCACCACCGAGATCGACCAGGCGCCGACCGTTTATTTTGCCGAGGCCTACCACCAGCAGTACCTGGCCAAGAACCCCGACGGCTACTGCGGCATCGGCGGTACCGGTGTCTGCCTGCCACCGAGCCTGCAAGGCAACTGAGGGATCGACATGTCCGCACCGAGCATGACCCTGTTCCATTCGCCGGCCTCGCCGTTCGTGCGCAAGGTCCTGGTAGTGCTGCACGAAACCGGGCAAACCGACCGCGTGGCGCTGCAGACCGTCAACCTCACCCCGGTCGACCCGGTGGCTGAGCTCAACCAGGGCAACCCGGCCGGCAAGATCCCGGCCCTGCGCCTGGCTGACGGCAGCGTGCTGCACGACAGCCGGGTGATCTGCGAATACCTCGACCTGCAGCATGTCGGCAACCCGCTGATCCCCCGTGACGGCTGGCCGCGCTGGCATCGCCTGACCCTGGCATCGCTGGCCGATGCGATCATGGATGCCGCGGTGCTGACCCGTTACGAGACCTTCCTGCGGCCCAAGGACAAACAATGGGACAGCTGGATCGAGGCGCAACAGGACAAGATCCGTCGTGGCCTGAGCAACCTTGAGCAGCAGCATTTCGCCGACCTTGCCTCGGGCTTCGACATCGCCGCCATCGGCGTGGCCTGTGCCCTGGGTTACCTCGACCTGCGCTTCCCCGACTTCGGCTGGCGTGAGCAACAGCCGCAGCTGGCGGGGTGGTATGCGCAGGTATGCCTGCGTGAGTCGATGCGCGCGACTGACCCTTCCGTTAGCTGAGATTGCCCGGGGCGGCCTTGCCGCCCATCGCCGGCAAGGCCGGCTCCCACAGTGCATCGGTGTACCGCTGACTGTGTGGGAGCTGGCTTTGCCAGCGATGCAGGCGCCGCGCATTGTCCGACACAACCGCGATCTCATCCCCGGCCAGGCCGGCGCCGACAATCACCTCTGCGGTCCACAGGCCGGCGATGTGGGTCGCCAGCACTGCCCCCAATACCCTCTCCTCGCGCAAGCCGCTCACGACAGCTTCACCTGGCCAACCCCATACCAGTCCAGGCGACGGGTCAGGACCATGAACACACCCAGCAGCGCGAACAGCAGCAGCGAACCCATCAGCAAGGCGTAATCCTCAGCCGTCAGCAGGCCGTAGAGCATGCCGTAGAGCATCGCCAGCCCCAGGGCAAAGCTCATTCCGCGAAACACGCTGTGCAGCACGTGGCACAGGTAGAAGCCGATCAGCAACACACAGCCGCTCGCCGACAAGGCATAGGCCATGGCAAAGCCCAGGTGTTCGGACATCGACAACAACAGCAGGTAGAAGAACGCCAGGGCCACGCCCACCAGGCCGTACTGGATCGGGTGCACGCTCAGGCCCTTGAGCACTTCGAAGAGGAAGAAGCCGGCAAAGGTCAGGGCGATGAACAGCAGCGCATATTTGATTGCCCGCTCGCTCTTGAGGTACTGGTCCACCGGGTCGATGAAGCTGACCCCGAAAGCGCGACCGTTGAAGGCATTGCACTTGTCATTGACTACGCACTGGGTCAGGGCATCTTCGAGGTTGGTGGAGAAGAACGAGGTTTGCCAGCGCGCCGAGAAACCACCGGCATCGATCTTGCGGCTGACCGGCAGGTAGTTGCCGTCAAAGCTCGGATGCGGCCAGTTGGCGGCCATGGCCACGCTGGTGCTACGCCCTACCGGCAACACCTGCAGCTGTTCGGTGCCTTGCAGGCTGAGGTCGAAGGCATAGTTGAGCACGCTCGCGACCTTGCCATCGACACCGGGCAACAGCGCGTGCACACCACCACTCATCCAGCCCAGCTTGGTGCCGGCGGCAAAGTCCAGGCGCTGGTCGTTGAGCTGCAGCTGCAGGCCTTTTTCGATGCCGCGGATGTCGCTGATACCGACGACCAGGAAAGCCGGTTCGAAGCGGTAATCTTCGAAGTCCTCGGTAATACCCCAGTTGGCCGGGATCTCGAAATGGCCATTGATGTGGCTATTGGCGTGGAACAGGCGCGCTTCGTAGATACCGCGCGAACGCAGCTCGGTGTCGATGCTGGCATTGAGATCGAAGGTTTCCGGGAGGAAATACAGGTGGCCATTGACCTGGCTGATTTCCTGGAAGCTCTTGCCCTCTTCGGTCTTCCAGCGCCGTTCAATCTTGCGGTACGGCACCACCAGCATCGGCCCGGTAATCTGCTGGGCGAAGCTTGAGCTTTCGGCAATGTCGCGGACCACGCGATCACGCTGGTACTGACGGTCCTGGATCAAGCCGCCGATCATGAACAACGGGATCAGCAGCAACACGATCAGAAAGCCGATCACGGCCAGTTTGTAACTCAGTTTGCGGTGCATGGACAGGACTCCGGTTTCGATGGGCAGAGTCTGCGCAAACGAAATGGAGCCCTTGCGGACTTATGTGGAGCCTGTGTGCAGACTCTGTGAAGTTTTCAGCCCAGGCGCTTGGCCGGCAGCCACAAACGCACGCGCACGCCGTCCTCGACGTTGGCAACCTCCAGCGCGCCACCATGCAGCTGCATCACTTCCTCGACGAAGTTCAGCCCCAGGCCGGTGCTCTTGCGCCCACTCAACGGTCGCGGCAGCGAGTAGAAACGCTCGCTGAGCCGGCCCAGAGCATAGTCCGGAATCGACTCGCCCTGGTTGAACAGGCTCAAGGCCACGCGGCCGTCGCCATGTTCAAGCTCGAACACCAACAAACCGCCGGGCGGAGTGAAATCCAGGGCGTTGTCGAGCAGGTTGGCGATAGCCTGGCGCATCAGGAATGGATCACAGAGCAGGCGCGCCGCCGCGGGCACACGTTGACGCACCTGCAGCTCGGCGCTTTCGATTCGTGCGCCCTGGGCCAGCAGCAGTTCGTCGACCAATGCCGCCAGCGGCACCTGTTGCTGTTCTTCCAGCGCTTGCATCTGTTCGACCTGGGCCAGGTTGAGCAGACGTTCGATCAACTGCTGCATGCGCGCGCTTTCGCTTTCGATATTGCCGGCAAAACGCTGGCGCTGCTCATCGCTCATCGGCCCCTGGAGCAGCTCGGAGGCGCCGCGAATCGCCGCCAGCGGACTTTTCAGCTCGTGGGTCAGGGTGTGCACATAGCGCTCGACGTAATCCTTGCCTTCAAGCTGGGTGCGCATGCGCTCCACCGCCGCCGCCAGTTGCCACAGCTCACCGCCACGGTAATGCGGCAGCGCCGTGCGCTCGCCTTCACTGACCGCCTGGGCGTAGCGTGTCAGCCTGCGCAACGAGCGCGCCAGCCACCACGACAGCGCCGCACCCACCAGCAGGCCAAGGCCGATCAGGCCCAGGCCGAGGTACATCAGGCGCCGCTCGGAACGGTCGATATAGGGTTGCAGCGATTTGTTCGGCTTGGCCACGGTGATCACGCCGATGATCTTACTGTCATCGAGGATCGGCGCAGCCACGTGCATCACCGACGAATCCGGATCATCCGGGTTGCTGCGGGTCGAGCGCGCACCGTATTGGCCGCGCAGGGTCAGGTAGACGTCGTTCCAGCGCGAATAATCCTCACCCACCGCCACGCCGGCCGAGTCGAGCAGCACCTTGCCTTGGGCATCGGTGACGTAGATGCGGTGGTTGACCTGGTTCTTCGACAAGCCCCAGATATCGGCCTTGGGCTGGCGCTGGCCGTAAGCGCGCAGCAGCACCGGCAAACGGCTCTGGCCAAGGGTGCCGGCCTTGACGTCGTCGTGGAGGATTTCCGCTAGCAGGTTGGCGGTGTCGACCAGGGTTTCCTCGGTGGACTGGCGTACACCTGGGCGAATCTGCTCGCGCACGGTACTGAGGATGAAATAGCCGGTCAGCCCGACGAACAGGAAGTACACCAGGAAAATCCGGATCCCCAGGCGCATCAGCTATGGCTCGGGCTGTAGCTGTAGCCAAGGCCGCGGTGGGTCTGGATCGGCTCGGCGTCGGCGGCCACCGCGCGCAGCTTGGCGCGCAGGCTCTTGATATGGCTGTCGATGCTGCGCTCGTAGCCGGCATCGGCAGCAACCCCGACGGCATCGAGCAGTTGCTCGCGGCTGAATACCCGCTCCGGTTGTTCCAGCAAGCTTTGCAGCAGGCGAAACTCGTGGCGGGTCAGGCTCAGGGCCTGGCCACGGTAGTGGATCTGCATGCGCAGGGTATCGACCTGGAACAGTTCCGCGGCGCTGGCCGCAGGCTCCGCGCGCGGCGCCATGCGCTTGAGGATCGCCCGCACGCGGGCCGCCACTTCACGGGGGCTGAAGGGTTTGACCACATAATCGTCGGCGCCGATTTCCAGGCCTACCACCCGGTCAATCTCACCGTCGCGGGCGCTGAGGAACATCACCGGCACCTCGCTGAAACGGCGCAGTTGCCGGCAGGTTTCAAAACCGCTGATGTCCGGCAAGCCAATGTCGAGGATGATCAGGTCGGCCGGGCGCTGGCGTTGCTGCTCCAGCGCGGCGCTGCCCAGGGTCACCCACTCGGTGCTGTGACCGTCGCCTTGCAGGGCGAAAATCAGCGTATCGGCGATGGCCGCTTCGTCTTCGACAATCAAAATGTGGGGCATCTGGAGCTGCAAGCCTCAAGCTACAAGCTTCAAGAAGAAGCGGATCGCGTGAAGTTACACTGAACCGCTTTTTCTTGCAGCTTGTAGCTTAAAGCTTGCAGCTGGAGTTGCTTAGCAGTCCGGCTTGTCAGCCGTGAACCGCCGCGCCGGATTTACCGCCGCCTTGAACTCGCGCAGCGCCTTGGCGCCGATCAGCAACGGGTAGTTGAAACTGCTGCGGTCGGTCAGGTTGACCTCGACGGTGCGCTTGACGTCGCCCAGGCACAGTTCCAGGTCGACCACCGGGCGCTTGCTGATCTCGGCGCCTTCGCCGTCTTCGTCTTCATCGGCGCGGTTCTTGATCTTGCTGATACGCGCCAGCTTGTGTTCATAGACCTTGCCGTCGGCGTCCTTGGTGGCGACCCGAAAGCGCACCCACTCTTCGCCGTCACGGGTGAAGGTTTCGATGTCCTTGGCCGACAGCGAGGCGGTCAGCGCGCCGGTGTCCATCTTGGCCTTGAAGGTCTGGCCGCCGACTTCCGGCAGTTTGATGTATTCGTAGCGGCCATACAGGGTCGGCTCGGCGGCCATGACCGGCAGGGCCAACAGGGACAGCAGTGCAAGTACCGATTTCACAGGATCCGCTTCCTTGAGATAAGACAGTGTTTAGACTGCGAAGGCAGGATAGGTTCGCGCCAATAGCTTATTCAACACAATGTGAAACATTTGTCCGGCAGGAGCAGACCGGAGCATTTGGCGTACGCCGACTGGGTGCTTATCATTGCCGACCGCTTACTTGAATATAAGAGCTTTCTTATGCGCCGCTTGCTGACGGGCATTCTTGTGACCTTGCTGTTGCTGCTCAACACCCTGGTCCTGATCGGCCCGCTGATGGTCTTCGCCCTGCTCAAACTGGTCCTGCCCGGCCGTTACCGTGACTATGCCTCGTGGGCGGTGATGTGGATCGCCGAAACCTGGGCCGAGATCGACAAACTGATCTTCCGCCTGTGCATCCCGACCCGCTGGGACGTGCGCGGTGCCGCCGACCTGCGCCTCGACACCTCGTACCTGGCCGTCAGCAACCACCAGAGCTGGGTGGATATCCCGGCGCTGATCCAGGTGCTCAACCGGCGCATTCCGTTCTTCAAGTTCTTCCTGAAAAAGGAGCTGATCTGGGTACCGCTGCTGGGCCTGGCCTGGTGGGCACTGGACTACCCGTTCATGAAGCGCTACAGCAAGGCCTTCCTCGACAAGCACCCCGAGCTCAAGGGCCAGGACCTGGAAATCACCAAGGCCGCCTGCGAGCTGTTCAAGCGCCAGCCGGTGACCGTGGTCAACTACCTCGAAGGCACGCGCTTCACCGAAGCCAAACGCGCCGTCCAACAGTCACCCTTCAAGCATCTGCTCAAGCCCAAGGCCGGCGGCGTGGCTTTCGTGCTGGCGGCGCTGGGCGAACAGCTCGACGCCCTGCTGGATGTCACCATCGTCTACCCCGGCGACAAGGCCCCAGGGTTCTGGGACCTGCTCAGCGGCAATTTGCCCAAGGTGATTATCGACATCCAGGTGCATGAGCTGGACCCGGCGCTGTGGAGCGGCGACTACGAGAACGACCCGGCGTTTCGTCAGGTCGTGCAAGACTGGGTCAATCAGCTCTGGCACGCCAAGGACGCCCGCATCGAGGCCTTGCGCGCCGAACTGCGCTGATCAGTCGATGATCGCGTGGGGCAAAAAGCGGCTGCTGTCCTTGGTGATCAGCGAATTGTCTTCGCGAATGCCGATGCCCGCCGGCAGATCGCCGACCACCCAGCTGCCGATCACCGTGTAGCTGTCGCCAAAGCGCGGCAGGGCCTGGAACTGCTGGATGATGCTCGGCCCGCCGCCGTACGGGCCGTCTTCGACCACCCGCTTGCCGCTGCCGGTGTGGATCTCGATATTGGCGCCTTCGCGCGAGAAGAACGGCTTGCGCACCCAGCCCTTGTCGAGGGGCGCGCCCGGCACTTGCTCGATAAACGCCGGCAGCAGGTTCGGATGGCCCTGGTGGCGCTCCCACAGCAGCGCGAGCATGCCCTTGTTGGAAAGAATCGCCTTCCACGGCGGCTCGACGAAAAGTGTGCCGCTGCTGGCAATCGCCGGTCCGTAGGGGTCGTGGAAGATGTCTTCCCAGGGGTAGAGCTTGAACAGGCTCGGGATCGGTGCGCCAACGTCATCGACAAAACGCCCGCCGCGGCTCAGGCCGATGTCTTCCATGTCCACCAGGCGCGCATCCAGCCCGGCGCCCAGGGCGATATCGCGCAGGTATTCGACGGTGCCGCGGTCTTCGATCGAGTCTTTGACCGAGGAAAAATAGAACGGCGTGGCGAAGGTACTGGCACCCATCACCTGAGTGAGTTTGTCTTCCAGGCTGTTGAACTGATCGGCGTCGGCCGGCAGCATGCCGCGCTGCATCTGCTGCTCAAGCCACAGGTACTGGAAGAAACTGGCTTCGTAGAGTGACGTCGGCGTGTCGTAGTTGGCCTCCAGCAGCTTGGCCGGGCCCTTGCCGTCGTAACACAGGTCCATGCGCCCGTAGAAATGCGGGTGGCCGTCGCGCCACGAGCGGCGGATCAGATCGAAGTACGGCGCCGGAATCGCCAGGCGCTCGAGCAGCTCTTCACTGTCGACCACCTCGGCCACCAGCGCCATGCACAGCTCATGCAGCTCGCGGGTGGGTTCCTCGAGATCGTCTTCGATCTGCCGCAGGCTGAACTGGTAATAGGCCGACTCGTCCCAGTAGGGCTCGTCGCCGAAGGTGTGGAAATTGAAACCGAAGTGCTCGGCGGTGGCGCGCCAGTCCGGGCGCGGGGCGATGGAAATTCGCTTCATCTGCAATCCTCAGGTGCTGTAGCTGCGCAGCGACGAGCGGCTGTTGAACCCGTTGCTATCCAGGGTCAACCAGCGCGTCGAGCCGTAGCTGTTACCGCCAAAAACACGCAATAGCGCAGGTGCCACATCGGCCCTGCCCTGTTCACTCAATGCACTGCTGGCAAACGCCTCGCGGCCCTTGCGCGCCCGGTACACAGGCTCCGCCAGATAGCGCGGCGCGGCATCGACATAACGCAGGCTGGTCCAGTGCGCCTGATCGATAGGCACCCCGTCGTCGTAGACCTGGCGCTCGGTGGTCAGCTTGAAACCGTCCATGGCCGGCAGAAAAAAACCGTTGCCCTCGGCCTGCTGGCAGTGCTCAAAGCGCAGCTGGCAGGCGTTGAGGTCGTCAAAGCGCGGCGCGTGGGCATAATGCAACTGCTGCGCGACATCCCGTGCCTCATTGCATGCTTCGGCGCGGGTGCCACTGCCAATGCACTGCTGCACGCCTTGATGGTGACGCACCTCGCTATACGGCTTGATTGCCGCCATCTGGTTGTCGCAGGCGCTGAGTACCAACGGCAGGCTACCCAAGGCCAGCAGGCGCAGGGATTTGCTGCGTTTCATCGGCTGACCTCGTTCAGGAAGCGAAGCCGCCACGCCCCGAAGCACGCGAGACAAAACCGTTGTGGGTGCCCACCGCAAATGGCCGTGCCGAGCTGATCAGCTTGTTTGACTGGGCCATGGGGATAATCGCCGGATGGGCGCTGCCCACGTGCGCCGGGTCGCTGCTGGCAACGCTGCCCCCGCTACCGCTCATCGCTGCATGCTGCGCGGCCTCACTGAACGGCTGCGAAGCCGGATGCGAGGTGTCCAGGCCGGCGTAGTAATTGTGGTTTGCCACTTGCTCGGTCAGGGTGCTGACCTTGAACGCATTGCGCCCGTCGCGCTCGTGATAGATCGCCTCGGTCGAATAACGCGGGTCGGTGTCGGTGTACTCGTAATAGCGACGACCGCCGCCGGAACCGCCGCTCGACGATGAGCTATTGGTCGACGAGCTGCTGCTGTCGTTCTCATCATCGGCGTACACCTGGCGTTCGGTGGTCAGGGCAAAGCCTTCCATCGGCGGCACATAGTTGTTGGCGTAACGGCGAAAATCGCACTTGAAATAGACCGCCTCACAGGCCTCGGCGGTCAAAAAGCGCGGGACGTTGGCGGCATGGTGGTTTTGTGCCGCGACCCAGGCCTGCTGGCACACCTGGCGCGGCTTGCCGTCCATGACGCAATAGTCGACGTCCTGGTAGCGCTTGGTTTCGCTGATGATCTTGGTCGGCCGGTCGCCACAGGCGGACAGCACCAGCGGCAGGCTGCCGAGGGCGACCAGGCGAATGGTTTTGCTGCGTTTCATTGTCGATCGTCCCTGATCAGGCGGCGGGGGTCATGCAGGCGGCGTTGAGCAGGCCAATGCCGATGGACACGGCGGCCAGCAAAATCGCCGAGGCGGTCTCCTGGCGGGCAACCCGTTCGGCCATGCCTTTGACACAGCGGTTGACCACCACGAACGCCAGCAACTGCACCACGGCGGCAATCAGCGCCCAAAGCAGGAAGTCGAGCAGGGAAATCGAATGGGAAATGGCACTGGCCACCGGAATCGCAAAGCCGATCAAGGCGCCAGCCAGAGCAATGGCTGCGGCATTGTTGCCTTCGCGGATCAGGCGCAACTCGTTGTACGGCGTCAGGCGGGTGTAGATGAATGCGTAGAGGGCGAACAGCACGGCGGCGCCGAGCATATAGACCATAAAGCCGAGCACGGCGTCGGCAGGCAAAGACATCTTCAGGGCATCCATGAACATGGCGAATCACACTTCCTTGTAAAACGGGGCGGGACATATAGCACACCGCCCCGCCCGCGCAAATACCTGCCTTACACGGAAGGTACGCCAGCACCGGTACCCCACAGGCTACCCAGGCTCTGCAGCAGCGAGCCGCCGACGCCCTGCTGGCCCAGGTACTGCAGGATCAGCGGGGCAAACTGGCCGATCATGCCGGTGTCCATGCCCAGCGCGCTGAAGGCGTTGTTGAGGTCGTTGGTGTCTTTGACATTCCCCAGGGCATTACTCAGGGCCGAGGACTTGTCGCTCTTGCCCAGCAGCGTGCCCAGACCGTTCAAACCGCCCAAGGCCTTCTCGCCGGAAAGCAGGTCAAGGCCGGGTACGGCTTTGCTCAGTTGCTCGTAGTCGCCGCTGCTGAGCTGATTCTTGGCCAGGCCCAACAAAGCGCCGGTACCGCCGATGGCTTGTTCGGGGGTGACCTTGAGTTCGCTGCCGAGGGTATTGAGCAGGTTCGCCGAAGCGGCTGGAGCCTGCACCGCGGCATCGCCACTGTTGCCTTTGGCGGCGTTGTAGACATTGGCCGCGTCATTGAGGCTGAAGCCTGCGAACACCGGGGTGGCAGCCAGGGTCATCAGGGTGACCAGTGCGAAACGTTTCATCGAAATACCTCGTCAGCCGTTAAGGCAGGGAAAACGAGGGTTTTGACCTTGTGGGCGGGGGATTGTTCCGCAAGTGGTGGTGACCTTATCGCCGGCAACGCCGGCTCCCACAGTGTCGATGTGTCAGCTTGCCTGTGGGCGTTGCCGGCGATGGGCCGCACAGCGGCCCTTAAGCGGTCTTTTGGAACATCAGGCGGCGCTGAACAGCTTGTGCGGGTCGATGACGAATTTCTTCGGCACGCCGGCGTCGAACTCGCCATAGCCTTCAGGTGCCTGGTCAAGGCTGATCACCTGCACACCGACCACTTCGGCAATGTTGATGCGGTCCCACATGATCGCCTGCATCAGCTGGCGGTTGTACTTCATTACCGGGGTTTGCCCGGTGTGGAAGCTGTGCGACTTGGCCCAGCCAAGACCAAAGCGGATGCTCAGGCTGCCGATTTTTGCCGCGGCATCCACCGCGCCCGGGTCTTCGGTGACATACAGGCCAGGGATACCGATCTTGCCGGCAACCCGCACCACGCCCATCAACGAATTGAGCACGGTGGCCGGGGCTTCGTGCTTGGCGCCGGCATGGCCGTGGCCACGGGCTTCGAAACCCACGGCATCGACTGCGCAGTCGACTTCCGGCTCGCCCAGCAGGTTGGCGATCTGTTCGTGCAGCGGGGTGTCCTGGGACAGGTCGGCAATTTCAAAACCCTGGGCCTTGGCGTGGGCCAGGCGCACCGGGTTGACGTCGCCGACGATCACCACCGCAGCGCCCAGCAGGCGCGCCGACGCGGCAGCAGCCAGGCCAACCGGGCCGGCACCGGCGATGTACACCGAACTGCCCGGGCCAACCCCGGCCGTCACCGCACCGTGATAGCCGGTAGGGAGGATGTCCGACAGGCAGGTCAGGTCGCGGATCTTCTCCATGGCCTTGTCGCGATTCGGTAGTTTCAGCAGGTTGAAGTCGGCGTAGGGCACCAGCACATATTCGGCCTGGCCGCCGGTCCAGTCGCCCATGTCGACATAACCGTAGGCGCCACCGGCGCGGGCCGGGTTGACGGTAAGGCAGACGCCGGTGTGCTGTTCTTTGCACGAGCGGCAGCGGCCGCAGGCAACGTTGAAGGGCACCGAGACCAGGTCGCCGATCTGCAGGTTTTCGACGTCCCTGCCTTTCTCGATGACTTCGCCGGTGATTTCATGGCCCAGCACCAGGCCGACCTGAGCCGTGGTACGGCCACGGACCATGTGCTGGTCGGAGCCACAGATGTTGGTGGAGACCACCCGCAGGATCACCCCGTGCTCGATCTTGCGACCGCGCGGGTCCTGCATTTTCGGGTAGTCAATCTTCTGCACCTCGACCTTGCCAGCGCCGAGATACACCACACCACGATTACCAGACATGCTTTCACCTCGCTAAAGTTTGTTGTTATGTAGCGGTGCAAAGTGCGCTGCCCTTGGGCGGCGCTGTGTTACTGGAATCTTTTTTTGAGCTGTCAGAGCACTACCGTCCGGTTGGCATTGAGAAACACCCGCCGCTCGATGTGATACCCCACCGCCCGCGCCAGGGTCAGGCACTCAATATCACGGCCCTTGGCAATCAGGTCTTCGGGGTAATGGCTGTGGTCCACCGCCTCGACACCCTGGGCGATGATCGGCCCTTCGTCGAGGTCGTTGTTGATGTAGTGGGCGGTGGCGCCGACCAGTTTCACCCCCTTGTTGTAGGCCTGATGGTAGGGCTTGGCGCCCTTGAAACCGGGCAGCAGCGAGTGATGGATGTTGATCGCCCAGCCGTCGAGCTTGCGGCACAGTTCGGGCGACAGCACCTGCATGTAGCGGGCAAGGATCACCAACTCGGCGCCGGACTCCTCGATCACCTGCAGCACCTTGCGCTCCTGCGCCGGTTTGTCATGGGGGTCGAGGGCAAAGTGGTAATAGGGAATGCGGTGCCAGTGGGCCAGGGGCTCGAGGTCCGGGTGGTTGGAAATCACTGCCACCACGTCCATGCTCAACTGGCCGATACGCTGGCGATAGAGCAAGTCGTTGAGGCAGTGATCGGCCTTGGAGACCATGATCACCACTTTCGGTCGGTGCTTGGGCGCGGTCAGCTCGAACAGCATGCCAAACGCCTCGCCGCGCTCGGCCAGGCCTGCGCGAAAACTGGCCTCGTCGAAGTCATCCGGCTGGCGGAATTCCACGCGAATGAAAAAGCGCCCGGACAGCCGGTCATCGAACGAGTGGTGCTCGGTGACATAGCAGTGCTGCTCGAACAGGTAACGCGTCACCGCATCGACCGTGCCGAGCAGGCTCGGGCAGTCGGCGGTGAGAATCCAGGTGTCCGGTGCACGACTCATGGCATTGCTCCTTAGGCCTGAATGCTCAGGCCGTATTCGGCGGAGGCATCCTGCAACCACAGCCACCAGTAGTCGGAGAAACTGCGGCGGATCAGCAGTTCCCAGGTTTCTTCACCGGTGCGGCGAATCACCAGTTGCGACTTGGCGAACACCGTGCCGACGGCCTTGCCTACCGGGAAGTTGTTTGGATGTACATCGTAGCTGGTGGACTTCATCAGCACGTCGCGCACGTTGGGGCCGCTCAGTTCCAGCACGGTTTGCCCGCCGCTGACGTTGACGATCTGAATGTGCAGGCCATCGAGGGCGTCGCGCAGCTTTTGCTCGACGACAAATTCCTCACCGCCGGGAACGATCAGCAGCCACTCGTCCGGGCCCAGCCACTGCAGCGACATCTCGCCGTTGGCGACCACGGTCAGGGCCACCGGCAGCTCCAGGCCCAGGGCCTTGAACACTCCGCCGGCAAAGGCTGGGTCCTTGCCATCGCCACGCAGGGTCAGGTGACCGAGGAGCTTTTTCTCGCGCAGGGTTACCCCGGCGTTCTTGCGACCCTTGCCGATCAGGCTCGGCAGGTCGGCGTGGTGCAGCGGCGTTTCGGCCTTGGCGTCGTTGCCGGGGCGTTGCTGGTAGAGGTTGATCGTGCTCATTACACACCTGCCTTGAATTCGCGTTCGGTAGGGCAAGTAACCTGTGGGAGCCGGCCTTGCCGGCGATGCAAGGCGCAGCCTTGCCAAAATCGGGGCGGCTACGCGCCCCATCGCCGGCAAGGCCGGCTCCCACAGGTCATCTGGCCAACAAGTCGATTAGATGTTCTGCCGCTCACCCTTCGGATCGAAGAACACCGAAGAACAGATCTCGGCCTCGATCACGCTGCCATCGGCCTGTGGCGAGTAGACCCGCTCGCCGATGCGTTTGAGCCCGCCCTTGACCACACCCATGGCAAACGAATAACCCAGGGAGTTGCTGGCGTAGCTGGAGGTGACGTGGCCGACCATGTCCATCGGGATCGGTTGTTTCGGGTCGAACACCAGTTGCGCGCCTTCCGGCAGCCACTTGTTGGGGTCGACCGGCTTGAGCCCGACCAGTTGCTTGCGGTTCTCACGCACGCAGTCTTCACGGTTCATGCCGCGCCAGCCGATCCACGAGAAGGGTTTGGTGCGGCCAACACACCAGCCCATGTTGAGGTCGTCCGGGGTCATCGAGCCGTCAGTGTCCTGGCCGACGATGATGAAGCCCTTCTCGGCCCGCAGTACGTGCATGGTTTCAGTGCCGTACGGGGTCAGGTTGTATTGCTTGCCGGCAGCGACGATCTTCTCCAGCACGCCCATGGCGTAGTTGGCCTGGACGTTGACTTCGTACGACAACTCGCCGGTGAACGAGATGCGGAACACCCGCGCCGGCACACCGCCGACCAGGCCTTCCTTCCAGGTCATGAACGGGAAGGCGTCCTTGTCCAGGTCGATATCGCTGACTTCGCTGAGCAGCTTGCGGCTGTTGGGGCCCGACAGGGTCAGGGTCGCCCAGTGGTCGGTGACCGAGGTGAAGTACACCTTGAGCTCCGGCCATTCGGTCTGCTGGTAGATCTCCAGCCACTGCAACACCCTTGCCGCGCCACCGGTGGTGGTGGTCATGATGAAGTGGTTGTCGCCAACGCAGGCGGTCACGCCATCGTCGAAGACCATGCCGTCTTCCTTGCACATCAGGCCATAGCGGGCCTTGCCGACGTCGAGCTTGGTCCAGGCGTTGGTGTAGATGCGGTTGAGGAATTCGCGCGCGTCCGGGCCCTGGATATCGATCTTGCCCAGGGTCGAGGCGTCGAGCAGGCCGACGCTGTCACGCACCGCCTTGCACTCGCGAGCCACGGCGGCATGGATGTCCTCGCCGTTGCGCGGGAAGTACCAAGGGCGTTTCCACTGGCCAACATCCTCGAATTCGGCGCCATTCTTCACATGCCAGGCGTGCAGGGCGGTAAAGCGTACCGGCTCGAACAGGTGCCCGCAGTGCCGGCCCGCCACCGCACCGAAGGTGATCGGCGTGTAGTTGGGGCGGAACATGGTGGTGCCCATTTCCGGGATGGTGATGCCCATCGAGCGGGCGGCAATCGCCAGGCCGTTGATGTTGCCGAGCTTGCCCTGGTCGGTACCAAAGCCCAGGGCGGTGTAGCGCTTGACGTGCTCGACCGACTCGAAGCCTTCGCGGGTGGCCAGTTCGATGGCAGCGGCGGTGACATCGTTCTGCTGGTCGACGAACTGCTTCGGCGCCCGTGCGGTGTTCTTGTCGTGGGGCACCTGGAACAGCGCCAAGGTGGGCTCTTCCTGACGCGCCAGAACCTTCGGA
Source organism: Pseudomonas sp. 2835 (assembly GCF_050435905.1). Lineage (NCBI taxonomy): Bacteria > Pseudomonadati > Pseudomonadota > Gammaproteobacteria > Pseudomonadales > Pseudomonadaceae > Pseudomonas > Pseudomonas sp. 2835. Next base: position 136,853 of record NZ_JBNDLE010000007.1, read on the forward strand.
ATCACCCCCAGCACCGCCTTGAAGCCAGCTTCGGTGGCAGCGCGCACGCCGCCTTCAAAGCCGTCGGCGAGGGTATCGCCGAGGGCGAATACGCCGTTGATGCCACCCACGCACACGCGTTTCTGCGGCGCTTCACCGGGTACGAAACCGAGAATGTCTTCACGCCAGACCGGCTTGCCGCCCAGGTGCGAAGCCAGGTGCACCACCGGGCTGTAGCCGCCGGAAGTGGCCACCAGGTCGCAATCCAGCCACTCACCGGGGCTGCTGACCTTATGCGCCTTGACGTCGATGGCGGCGACGCGGGCTGCAGTCACGTGCTTGCTGCCGCGCGTTTCGATGACCGCGCTGGAGGTAAGGATGCGGATGCCCTTGGCGCGCGCCTCTTCCACCAGCGAACCGCGCGGGTTGTGGCGGGCATCGGCGACGGCGACCACGTTCAGGCCGGCGTCGTGCCAGTCCAGGGCCACGCGGTAGGCATGGTCGTTGTTGGTCGACAGCACCAGCTTGCGCCCCGGCGCCACGCCGTAGCGGCGCACGTAAGTCGAGACCGCGCCGGCGAGCATGTTGCCCGGCACGTCGTTGTTGCCGTACACCAAAGGCCGCTCATGGGCGCCGGTCGCCAGCACCACACGCTTGGCGCGTACCCGGTGCATGCGCTGGCGCACCTGGCCGATCGGCGCGCGATCGCCGAGATGGTCGGTCAGGCGCTCGTGAATGGTGAGGAAGTTGTGATCGTGGTAGCCGTTGACCGTCGCCCGTGGCAACAGGGTAACTTCCGGCAGTTGCTTGAGTTCAGCGACCACCGCCGCAACCCAGTCGGCGGCCGGTTTGCCGTCGAGGGTTTCACGGCTGTCGAGCAGGCTGCCGCCAAACTCTTCCTGTTCATCGGCAAGGATCACCCGCGCGCCGCTGCGGCCCGCGGCCAGGGCTGCGGCCAGGCCGGCAGGGCCTGCGCCGACCACCAGCACGTCGCAGTGGTGGTTCATGTAGTCGTAGCTGTCCGGGTCGTTCTGCAATGGCGCACGGCCAAGGCCGGCGGCTTTGCGGATGTACTTCTCGTAAGTCATCCAGAACGACTGCGGGTACATGAACGTCTTGTAGTAGAAGCCCGGCGGCATCAGCTTGCCGCCGACCTTGCCGAGAATGCCCATGACGTCGTTGTTCACGTTCGGCCAGCCATTGGTGCTGGTGGCCACAAGGCCAGCGTACAGCGCCTGCTGAGTGGCGCGCACGTTGGGTACCTGGGTGGCTTCGGTGGCGCCGATCTGCAGAATGGCGTTGGGTTCCTCGGTACCTGCGGCAATGATCCCGCGGGGGCGCGAGTACTTGAAGCTGCGCCCGACGATGTCGACGCCGTTGGCCAGCAATGCAGCGGCCAGGGTGTCACCGGCAAAGCCCTGGTAGGTCTGGCCGTTGAAGGTGAAGTTCAAGACTTTGCTGCGGTCGATGCGACCACCGTTGGACAGGCGATAGACCTGGCTCATACCTTTTCTCCCTGACCACTGACTGCCAACTGCGGGCTGGTGCTCTTGCCGGTGACCTGCGGCTTGGCGCCGATCGGATAGGTTTCGAGAATTTCGTAGGTCAGCGTGTCACGCGTGGCGTTGAAGTACTGACGGCAACCGGCGGCATGAATCCACAGCTCGTGGTGCAGGCCACGGGGGTTGTCGCGAAAGAACATGTAGTCGCCCCACTCCTCGTCGGAGCAGGCGTTGGGGTCCAGCGGCCGGGGAATGTGCGCCTGGCCTGCGGCATGGAACTCCTCTTCGGAGCGCAGCTCGCCGCAGTGGGGACAGAAGATATGCAACATGGGGATTTCTCCTGTTAGTGGGCGACAGCGGCGGCGCCGTGTTCGTCGATCAGTGCACCGTTGTGGAAACGGTCGATGGAAAAGGGTTTGGCCAGCGGGTGCATTTCGCCCTTGGCCAGGCTTGCGGCAAAGACGTTGCCCGAGCCCGGTGTGGCCTTGAAGCCGCCGGTGCCCCAGCCGCAGTTGAAGAACATGTTCTTCACCGGGGTTTTGGAGATGATCGGGCAGGCGTCCGGGGTGGTATCGACGATGCCGCCCCACTGGCGGTTCATGCGTACCCGCGAGAGGATCGGGAACATTTCGACGATTGCCTGCAGGGTGTGCTCGATGACCGGGTACGAACCGCGCTGACCGTAGCCGACCCAGCCGTCGATGCCGGCGCCGATGACCAGGTCGCCTTTGTCCGACTGGCTGATGTAACCGTGCACGGCGTTGGACATGATCACACTGTCGATGATCGGCTTGAGCGGCTCGGATACCAGGGCTTGCAGCGGATGCGATTCGATCGGCAGGCGAAAACCTGCGAGCTTGGCCATGTGCCCGGAGTTACCGGCGGTGACCACGCCGACGCGCTTGGCGCCGATGAAGCCCTTGTTGGTCTCGACGCCGATAACCACGCCGTTTTCCTTGCGAAAGCCGATCACTTCGGTCTGCTGGATCAGGTCGACGCCCAGGGCGTCGGCGGCACGGGCGAAGCCCCAGGCCACGGCGTCGTGACGAGCCACGCCACCACGGCGTTGGACGGTGGCGCCAATGATCGGGTAGCGGGTGTTCTTCGAGCAATCCAGGTACGGGATTTCTTCAGCTACTTGTTGAGCGTTGAGCAGCTCGCCGTCGACGCCATTGAGACGGTTGGCACTGACCCGGCGCTCGGAGTCACGCATGTCCTGCAAGGTATGGCAGAGGTTGTAGACCCCGCGCTGGGAGAACATCACGTTGTAGTTGATGTCTTGCGACAGCCCTTCCCAGAGCTTCATCGCGTGTTCATACAGGTGCGCCGACTCGTCCCACAGGTAGTTGGAACGGACGATGGTGGTGTTGCGCGCGGTGTTGCCGCCACCCAGCCAGCCTTTCTCGACCACTGCCACGTTGGTGATGCCGTGTTCCTTGGCCAGGTAGTAGGCGGTGGCCAGGCCATGCCCGCCACCACCGACGATGACCACGTCGTAGACTTTTTTCGGGGTGGGCGTGCGCCACATGCGCTGCCAGTTTTCGTGGTGGCTGAGCGAGTGCTTGAAGAGGCCGAAGCCTGAGTAACGTTGCATAGTCTTTACTCCTGGACCACTCAGCGATATACCGGAAAATCTGCACAGAGTGCCGACACGTTCTTCGCAACATCGGCCTCGACATCGGCATCGCCGAGGTTATCGAGGATGTCGCAGATCCAGCCGGCCAGCTCCACGCACTGGCTGACCTTGAAGCCACGGCTGGTGACCGCCGGGGTGCCGATGCGCAGGCCGGAGGTGACGAACGGCGACTGCGGGTCGTTGGGCACGGCGTTCTTGTTGACGGTAATGTGCGCGCGGCCCAGGGCGGCGTCGGCCTCTTTGCCGGTCAGGCCCTGGCGGATCAGGCTGACCAGGAACAGGTGGTTGTCGGTGCCGCCAGAGACCACGTCATAGCCGCGCTTGATGAACACCTCGGCCATGGCCTGGGCGTTGTCGATCACCTGCTGCTGATAGGTCTTGAAGCCAGGCTCAAGCGCCTCCTTGAAGCACACCGCCTTGGCGGCGATCACGTGCATCAGCGGGCCGCCCTGGGCGCCGGGGAACACCGCGGCGTTGAGCTTCTTCTCGATCTCTTCATTGCTGCGCGCCAAAATCAGTCCGCCACGCGGGCCGCGCAAGGTCTTGTGGGTGGTGGTGGTGACCACGTCAGCGTAGGGCAGCGGGTTCGGGTACAGGCCAGCGGCGACCAGGCCGGCAACGTGGGCCATGTCGACAAACAGGTAAGCGCCAACCTTGTCGGCAATCTGACGAAAGCGTGGGAAATCGAGGGTTTTCGAGTAGGCCGAGAACCCGGCGACGATCATCTTCGGCTTGTTCTCCAGCGCCAGGCGCTCGACTTCGTCGTAGTCGATCAGGCCTGTTTTGGTGTCGATGCCGTACTGCACGGCGTTGTACAGCTTGCCCGAGGACGACACCTTGGCGCCGTGGGTCAGGTGACCGCCGTGGGCCAGGCTCATACCCAGGATGGTATCGCCAGCCTGCAGCAAGGCCAGGTACACGGCACTGTTGGCCGAGGAGCCGGAGTGCGGCTGGACGTTGGCGTATTCGGCGCCGAACAGCTGCTTGGCGCGGTCGATGGCCAATTGCTCGACTTTATCCACATGTTCGCAACCGCCGTAGTAGCGCTTACCCGGATAGCCTTCGGCGTATTTGTTGGTCAGGCCGCTGCCCTGGGCCTGCATGACGCGCTTGCTGGTGTAGTTTTCCGAGGCGATCAACTCGATGTGATCTTCCTGGCGTTGCTCTTCGGCATTGATCGCCGCCAGCAGTGCATCGTCATAACCCTGGATCTGGTCTTGCTTGCTGAACATCGCAGTCTCTCCCGGCAGCGGCATCGGTTCTTGTCGGGCAATTGCCCTTTTGCAGCGATGGTATGACCGACGCAGACAGCCCAGATGCCTACGGACGCCACGCAAAGGTGCGTTTACGACATGTAGCCTCATCGCGGGGCAAGCCCGCTCCCACGGGGGCAATGCTTTGTATAGGCGACGCCGCAATTCTTGGTTTAGAGTGCTCACCTGCGTCGTTCACAGGACAGTGTCATGCCAGATAAAAGCCAGCAATTCGCCAGCGACAACTACTCAGGTATCTGCCCCGAAGCCTGGGCCGCCATGGAAAAGGCCAACCAGGGCCACGAGCGCGCCTACGGCGACGACCAATGGACGGCTCGTGCCTCGGAGTATTTTCGAAAACTGTTCGAAACCGACTGCGAAGTGTTCTTCGCCTTCAACGGCACCGCCGCCAACTCGCTGGCGCTGTCGTCGCTGTGCCAGAGCTACCACAGCGTGATCTGCTCGGAGACCGCCCACGTCGAGACCGACGAATGCGGCGCCCCGGAGTTCTTCTCCAACGGCTCCAAACTGCTCACCGCGCGCAGCGAAGCCGGCAAGCTGACCCCCGAGTCGATCCGCGAAGTGGCACTCAAGCGTCAGGACATCCACTACCCCAAGCCACGGGTGGTGACCATCACCCAGGCTACCGAGGTCGGTAGCGTCTACCGCCCGGACGAGCTCAAGGCCATCAGCGCCACCTGCAAGGAACTGGGCCTGAACCTGCACATGGACGGCGCCCGCTTCAGCAACGCCTGCGCGTTCCTCGGCTGCACCCCGGCGGAGCTGACCTGGAAAGCCGGCGTCGATGTGCTGTGCTTTGGCGGCACCAAGAACGGCATGGCGGTGGGAGAAGCGATCCTGTTCTTCAACCGCGAGCTGGCCGAAGACTTCGACTACCGCTGCAAACAGGCCGGGCAACTGGCGTCGAAGATGCGCTTTTTGTCGGCACCCTGGGTCGGTTTGCTGGAAGACGGCGCCTGGCAGCGTCACGCTGTGCATGCCAACCACTGCGCGCAGTTGCTCAGCGAACTGGTTCGCGATGTGCCGGGCGTTGAGCTGATGTTCCCGGTGGAAGCCAACGGGGTGTTCCTGCAAATGTCGGAGCCGGCGCTGGAAGCCTTGCGCAACAAGGGCTGGCGCTTTTACACCTTCATCGGCAGCGGCGGCGCACGCTTCATGTGCTCGTGGGACACCGAAGAGGCGCGGGTGCGTGAGCTGGCGGCAGATATCCGGGCTGTGATGGCGGCCTGAAGGCCTTATCGCGGGGCAAGCCCGCTCCCACCGAAGATCAATGAAATCCGGTGGGAGCGGGCTTGCCCCGCGATAATTTCAAAGGCGAAACCCACCCATCTGCCGCGCCAGATCATCCGCCAGCCCGCGCAGCGCCTGGCACTCCTCCCGGCACCCCTGCACATCCACCGCCGTTTCCCGCGCCAGGTCGGAAATCCCCTGCACAGTGCGGTTGATCTCCTCGGTCACCGCCGATTGCTGCTCGGTCGCTGTCGCCACCTGATGGTTCATGTCACTGATGTGCTCGACCTGCTCGGTGATGGTCCCCAGCGAAGCACCGGTCTGCTGGCTCGACTCCACGCCCGTGCCGGTTGCCGCTTGCCCGGCCTGCATCGACGCCACCGCACTGCCCGCACCCTGCTTGAGGCGCAGAATCATTTGCTGCACTTCATCGGTAGACACCTGGGTGCGCCGCGCCAGGGTTCGTACTTCATCGGCGACCACGGCAAAGCCGCGGCCCATCTCGCCGGCCCGCGCCGCTTCGATGGCAGCATTGAGCGCCAGCAGGTTGGTCTGCTCGGAGATGCTGCGGATCACCGCCAGCACTTCGTCGATCGACGCGACCTCCGTAGCCAGCTCCCCCACTGCACTGGCCGCCTGGCCAATCTCCTCGGACATGCCCTCGATATGGGCAATCGAGCGGCGCACTACGTCGCGGGCCTGTAGCGCTTCGCTGCGCGCGGTTTGCGAGGCGTGCGCGGCATTGCCGGCATTCTGGGCAATGTCCTGCACGGTCAGGCCCATCTCATGCACGGCGGTGGCGACCATTTCGGTCATTTCCTGCTGGCGGCCGGAACGTTCGGCGGTGTTGTCCACCACTTGCGTCACTTGCGCCACCGACGCGCGCAAGCGTTCGCTGGTGTTCAACACTTCGCCGATCAGGTCACGCTGGCTGTCGAGAAAACGGTTGAAACCACGGGCCAGGTCGCCCAGCTCGTCAGCGCGGTTTTCGTCCAGGCGCTGGGTCAGGTCACCACCACCATTGCCGATGGCCATCAAGGCTCCGGTCACACGACGGATCGGCCGCACGATACAGCGCGCCAGCAGCACCACCAGCAACAGCGACACCAATGCCACGGCGCCGCCGATCAGGCTGGTCAGCCAGACGGTCTCGCGCACCTGGGCGTAGATCTGGGCTTCTGGCACTTCGGCGACCAACGTCCAGTTGAGGTCACGCAGCGGTAGGCTGAGGGCCAGATAGCCCTCGCCATCGCGCTCGAAGCGGCTGCTGTGCAAGCCCTGCTCACGGCTCAAGACAACTTTGGCAGCCTCGCCACCAATCTGTTCGGCCAATTGCCGCTTGCCGCTGAACTGCGCCTGCGGATGCACCTGGATCAAACCGTCGCCGCGCACCAGCATGACTCGCCCGTGCTCGCCAAAACTGAAGTTGTGGATCAGTTCAGACAGCTCGGTCATGCGCAGGCCCAGCCCGGCGATGCCCACCAGTTGCCCGGCTTTTTCCACCCGATAGTCGATGAACAGCGCCAGTTCACCGGTGCTGCCATCGGTGTCGATGTTCAGCAGGCGCGGGTTGCCGCTGTCGATGAAACCAAAGAACCACTTGTCCACCGGGTTGCTGCGGCTGAGGGTACGGTCCAGGCCTTTCTCGTTGTAGTAGTGGTTGCTCGCGGTCGCGGCAAACAGCGCGGTGAACGCATGATTCTGCTTGCGCAGGGCTTCGAGGTACTCGATGAATTGCGGCGCCTGGGCGCTGTCTTCACCCGCCGCCAGCCAGTCGCGCAGCATTGTGTTGTTGGCGATATCGGCCGCCGCCGTCAATGGCCGGCCAAGCATGCGCTCGATGTCGTTACGAATCGCCTCAATGCTTGCCGGCAAGGCAGTGTCGACCAGGTAACGTTCGGTCAGGCGATTGACCGCCACGCTGTAGATGCCGACCACCACCAGAATGCTCAGCAACAGCGCTGCGCCCATGCTTGCGATCAATTGCCACTGGATACTGCGCCTCCAGAACTGCATGTATTTCCCCTGGGTAAATAAGCCCTGTAGTGCAAGACACAGGCCAATTGTATACAACAGGAAATACAATAATGACACTAATCCACAGCAATGCCGGCCCACCCTCCCGAAGGCGGTGAGCTGGCAAAAGGTTGAAGCGAGGGGTTTGGATACGATCAGCTGTTGCTGATGGTCCGGGCAATCACATCGACCGTGGCGTTGACTTGCTCTTGGTAACGGTCGAGGGCCTGCTGGTGCTGCTGTTGCAGTTCGATCTGCTGCGAGCACAGGTTGAGGGCTGCCAGTACCAGCAGCTTGTCGCCGATCAGGGTCGGGTATTTACGCTTGGTATCGGCCAATGAGGCATTGAGCATCTGCACCGCTTGCGCCAGCGCCTGCTCCTGGCCTTCGGGGGCCTTGATCGAATAATCGCTGCCGAGGATCGACACGACATTGATCGGCTGCGCTGAGGTTTTCATGCGTTCACGGCACCAGCGCTGGCACGCTCAACCAGGGCCTGGATGCGCGCGGCGGTAGCGCCCTGCTTTTCTTCCTGCTCCAGCAGGCTCAGTTGCAGGCTGTCGTTTTCATCTTTGGCCTGGGCCAGTTCGGCGCTGATCTGCGCGTTGCGCTCGGTCAGTTCCTGATTCTTCTGTACCAGGTCGCTGACCAGTTGTTCCAGTTGACTAAGGGAAGTTTCCAACATGATTGCCTTCTCGGGGTGTTTCAGGGGGCGCACACGATAAAGAAAAGTCCGCGTGCTAGCCAGGGATATCGGGTTTAGACGCTTCGGCCTGGTGCAGATTGACCCACCGATCCGGGTCCGGTTCCCCGTTTTGCCTACCACCGGTCAGGAAAAAAGATAGCTGCCTCACAATTTCATCTTCGCCCGCTCAAGTCTTTACCCGGCCGACCGATAGGCATGGCAGTCCTGACTCCTGCGCACGGTTCGCGTGCCCTTTTCCCTCCTGGATACCACCATGTCCCTACGCAACATGAATATCGCCCCGCGCGCGCTTCTGGGCTTTGCTCTGATCGGTGCGCTGATGCTGGCCCTCGGTCTGTTCGCCCTGAACCAGATGAGCAAGATTCGCCAGGCCGGCGAAACCATCGAAACCTCGACGGTACCAAGCCTGACCAACCTCGACCAACTGACCCAGCTGACCCTGCGCCTGCGCACCCTGTCGTACCGCCTGCTGCTCAACCGCGAAGCCGACACCCTGCAGGCCACCCTCAAGCTGATCGACCAGCGCAACCAGCAGATCGACGACGCGCGCCGCAACTACGAGCCGCTGATCTTCGGCAACCAGGAGCGCTCGGCCTACAACCAGTACGTGCAGTTGCTGGGCCAGTACCGCCAGCTGGAAAACCGCATGCGCCTGGCCTCGCAGAGCAACGACCTGGACACCCTGCGCAACCTGATCAACCGCGACATGCTCGACAGCTCCGAGCAGATCAACAGCGTCATGGATCAACTGGTCAGCATCAACACCGAACAAACCAGCGAGATCAACCGCACCGCCGCCGACCAATATTCCAATGCCGTGACTCTGGTGATCGGCCTGCTGCTGGCCGCCACCGCCCTGACCCTGATCTGCGCCCTGCTGCTGACCCGCAGCATCGTCAAGCCGATCGACGAAGCCCTGCAGGCCGCCGAGCGCATTGCCGAAGGCGACCTGACCCGCAGCATCCACGCCGAAGGCCAGGACGAAGCGGCGCGCCTGCTCAAGGCCATGGCCAAGATGCAGAACAAGCTGCGCGATACCCTGCAGCAGATTTCCGGCTCGGCCACCCAACTGGCGTCGGCGGCTGAAGAGCTCAACAGCGTCACCGACGAAAGCGCCCGTGGCCTGCAACAGCAGAACAACGAAATCGAACAGGCCGCCACCGCCGTCACCGAGATGACCAGCGCCGTGGAAGAAGTCGCGCGCAATGCCGTGAGCACCTCGGAAGCCTCCAAGGAAGCCACCCGCTCGGCCGGTGACGGCCGTGACCTGGTCATGGAAACCGTCAGCGCCATCGAGCGCATGAGCACCGACGTGCAAGGCACTGCCGAACTGATCGGTAACCTGGCGGAAGAGTCGCGCGATATCGGCAAGGTGCTCGACGTGATTCGCGGCCTGGCCGACCAGACCAACCTGCTGGCACTCAACGCCGCCATCGAAGCGGCCCGTGCTGGGGAAGCCGGCCGCGGCTTTGCCGTGGTGGCCGATGAAGTACGCGCCCTGGCCCACCGCACCCAGCAGTCGACCAGCGAAATCGAGCGGATGATCGGCAGTATCCAGGGCGGCACCGAGCAGGCGGTCAACTCCATGCGCAACAGCACCGAACGCGCCGAGTCGACCCTGAACATCGCCCGTGGCGCCGGCCTGGCGCTGGAAACCATTACCGGCGCAGTGGCCGAGATCAACGAGCGCAACCTGGTGATCGCCAGCGCCGCCGAAGAGCAGGCCCAGGTTGCCCGCGAAGTAGACCGCAACCTGGTCAACATCAACGACCTGTCGGTGCAATCGGCCACCGGCGCCCACCAGACCAGCGCCGCCAGTGCCGAGCTGTCGCGCCTGGCAGTGGACCTGAGCGGGCTGGTGGCGCGCTTTAGCGTTTGACCTGCAGATCGGCTAGCGCAGCCGGCTTGAGGGGGTCCCACTGCGCAATGGGGCCACCCTCGGGGCTGAAGCCGTTGTTGTAGCGCGTGGCCAGTTTGTCCACGGCATTGAGTGCCGTGGTCACCGCCCCTTCGGCCCAACCGCCGGTCCAGGACACATCGTCGCCGGCCAGAATGAAACCATCCACCGCGCTACCGTCACTGCCCTCCTTGAACTGGCTGAACAACAGCCGCTGGTACTCGTACTGGCCCGGCAGGTTCATCTTGAAAGCCCCAAGGTAGAAAGGCTCGTTCTCCCAGTTGATTTCGACAAAGGGGTCTGCCGCAGGGAAATGCGAAGCCAGGTCAAGGCCGGGATAAACCTGATCGAGCAAGGCTGTGCACAACTCGCCATGTTGCGGCAGGCTGCCCTGGCGATCGCCAAGAAACTTCAGGCTGTCGTTATTCCAGGTATACATCAGGAAAATCCCGCTGCCTTTGTAGGTTCCCGGGTTTCGGCTGTAGTCCACCAGGTAGGTGCCGCGGGTCAGACGGTCAGACAGGGTAATACTCATCAGTTGCTTGCCGTCCGGCCCGCGTTGGTTCCAGAACGGCTCGCGGGTAGCGGCAAAAATCTTGGCCGACTGCATGTAGTGGGTATACATCACCGCTTCCCATTGCTGCTGCGTTAGCAGCGAACGGCTGGATTCAATGCCTTCGACGCCGTTCATATAGCGGAACTTGTCGAGTATCCGCACATGCGGGGTGTAGATCACACTGCTGTAGCGCAAGTGCTGGTCGTGTCCGCTCTCAAGATCATGACAGAGCACCTCGAAACCGCCGCCCTCGCCTGCGGTCAAGCGCTTGATCTGCCGAACTTCCTGGCGCAGCGGGTTGCCCGGAAACGTGTTCGCCAGTTCTTCCAGGGTCATGTTCTGCGGCCAGAACACGCTGTCATCGCCAAAGGCCGCCGCAGGTTGCTGCCAAAGCCGTTGGGGCAACTGGTCGGCACCGTCGCGCATCAACAGATGGTTGATATCCAGCCCCGTGTACAGCACCCGCAGTACTTCCAGGAAGCAATTGGGAAAGTCGGTGTTCCAGCCGCCGGTGCCAAAACCGATCTGGCCGAACAAATTAATCTCGTCGGCAGGCCAACGCGCCTGTTCGACCATCGCCGCATGAAAGCTGAGATTGTCCCAGCCCTCGCGCAAAATCGCATTCCACAACAGTTTGATTTTCGCCTGGTCTATTGTCCCGGCAGACATGGCTTGTTCCATTTCCTTGAAATGGATCGGCGCCTGTTCGAGAAACTCATCGAAGAACTTGATTTCAATGTTCTCGAACGCCGGCGGCCGGGGAAAGTTGTCATTCCCGACTTCGTAGTAATACTTTTCGTCGGCATAATCAACGACCGTACTCACGGCAGCAGCACTTCCGGGGTTGGGAAAGTCTTCACTGTTTTCACGCATGCGCACTTTGCTGAAGTAATGCATCAGCGCCTGGCCCGACAACGGAAAGCGCATGGCACCGCGCTCAAACGGCACGCTACCGTTGACCGCGCTCGAATACAGGCGCCCGCCTATGCGCCCGCTGGCCTCCACCAAAACCGGATGCAGGCCCATGCGCATTGCTTCATAGGCGGCAACCAGCCCGGCCACGCCGGCCCCCACCACCAGCACTTGCTGGCCATGATGCTGTGGCTGGATTTGGCCAAGCGGCGCCGGCCCCTTGTCCGCCAGGTACTGACCATAGTCGAAAGGAAAGTCTGGAATCAGCGCCCGTACCTGATTATCCAGAACACGCTTGGCGGAAATAATTCGTGAAGGAATCGAGGACATATCAGGCTCCGTCCGAAGGCAGTGATGAAGAACTCACAGCATAGAGCCGGGGGTGTTCAATAGTTATATTGATTGGCAATCAAAAACACGGCACTTGAACTAGCAAAAATGCCAGTTGACGCTAACTACTTTATATCGCCTGATCATTATTTTCAGGAGAGCAAACATGAACACGTCATCACTACCGTTGTGCATTGCTTGCGCCCAAGTTGCACCGAAAGTTGCCGATGTAATCCATAACCGCGAAGTCTCCAATGCAGCGATCATCGAGGCTGCCCGGGAAGGTGCGGAACTGGTCGTGCTGCCGGAGCTTATGCAGAGCGGCTACGTGTTTGAGGACCGCGACGAAGCCTTGAGCGTTGCCGAGGGCTTGTACGACGCCACGGTCAAGGGCTGGTTCGCCCTCGCCCGGCAGCACCAGATCATGGTGGTGGCCGGCTTGTGCGAACGCGTGTCGGCAACCAAAGTCGCCAACAGCGTTGTGCTGATCGAACCTCAAGGCTGGATCACCTGTTATCGCAAGGTGCACCTGTGGGACCGGGAAAAACTCATCTTCACCCCGGGCGAGCAACCGCCACCGGTTGTGCGAACGGCCAAAGGGCGAATTGCACTGATGATCTGTTATGACCTGGAGCTCCCGGAGTGGGTACGCCTGGCTGCGCTGGGTGGTGCACAGTTGTTGTGCGCCCCCGCCAACTGGCCAGAATTCCCACGCCCTCCCGAGGAGCGCCCGGCAGAAATCGTCCGGGTTCAGGCGGGGGCAGCAGTGAATCGCATGTTCATCGCTGTTTGTGATCGTTATGGCAGCGAACGCGGGGTCGACTGGGTTGGCGGTTCAACCATTGTCGATGCCGACGGCTTTCCCCTGGCCGGCGCCAGCAGCCTGCCCGAAGCGCAACTGCTGCTGGCCGAGCTTGACCTGAGCGACGCCGACTACAAATGGATCAGCGACCACAACCATGTCCATGAAGATCGCCAGCCGCAGCTTTACGGCGGCGTCTGCAACACTAGTACTCAATCCGCACGTCGCCCTTCGGCACGCTACAGCAAGACAGAATATAGCCCTCGGCCTCATCCTCTTCGGTGATCCCGCCGTTGTGCTCCATTTCCACTTCACCGCCCAGCTTGAGCACCTTGCAGGTACCGCAGATGCCCATGCCGCAGGCCTTGGGGATCATCAGCCCGAGCTTGGCCGCCGCCGCGTGCACGGTCTCGCCCGGGGCCACGCGGATGCTCTTGCCGGTGGCGGTGAATTCCACCTGGTGCAGGTCGCCGGCGTCCACCTCGGCAGCTTCGGCGGCCTGTTCGGCGTGTTCCACGGCATCGGCCTTGACCTCGGCCGGGGTCGCGCCGAACGACTCCTCGTGGTAGCGGCTCATGTCATAGCCGCTGCTTTCCAGCAGGCGCTTGACCGCATTCATGTAAGGCGTCGGGCCGCAGCAGAAGATCTCCCGTTCCAGGTAGTCCGGGGCGATCAGCTCCATCAGCTTCTGGTTCAGGTAGCCGCGATAGCCCGCCCAGGGCTCGCCCAGGCCATGCTTCTCGCAAATGATATGGAGGCTGAAGTTGTCGATCCGCGAGGCCATGTGCTCCAGCTCGCGGTGATAGATGATGTCTTTCGGTGAGCGCGCGCTGTGGACGAAGACCATGTCGACATTGCCGTTGGTGTCGTAGAACCAGCGGGCCATGGACATCACCGGAGTGATGCCGACGCCGCCGCTCAGGTACAGCACCTTGGGGCTGGGGAAATCCATGGCGTTGAACAGCCCGACCGGGCCGTGCACCGCCAGTTCCTGGCCTTCGTGCAGGGTGTCGTGCAGCCAGTTGGAGACCTTGCCGCCAGGTACACGCTTGATGGTCACCGAGAAGCTGTAGGGCACCGACGGCGAGCTGGAGATGGTGTACGAGCGCATGATCGGCTCGCCGTCGATTTCAAGCTCCAGGGTGACGAACTGCCCGGGCTTGAAGAAGAACATGATCGGCTGGTCGGCCATGAAACAGAAGGTGCGCACGTCCCAGGTTTCCTGGATCACCTTGACGCAACGGACGATGTGGCGGCCGTTGGCCCAGGTCTGGGTGCTGACCGGATTGAGGAAGCTGTTGGACATGCTCGTCTCCACGGCCGACTGCGGCCTGATGGCTGCGATTCTGCTTAAGCCGCGCAGGCGACACTTACCTATCCGCGACATTGGCGTGCTTATCGCGACCAGCCCCCGGCCACGGGGGCTGACGCGTCGGAAACGGATCTGATCATGTCGTCCATGGATATGGTTCCTGCGCCCTTCGAACGCACACTCCATCGCACATGATCCTGCTGTACTTGAGCCTTGCGTCGCCATAACAACGATTAGCCACTTTCACCGGCCACAAGCACTGGCCATGAGGACCTACACGATGGACGTCACCGCAACTTTGAGTCTGGGCGATCCACTGGAACCTGCACGCAAGGCCACCGCCGAGATGCTGCAGAGCCGCGAGCGGACCTTCTCGCTGCCACAGCCGTTCTACTGCGACGAGCGCCTGTTCCAGATCGACATGGAAGAAATCTTCCAGAAGGAATGGCTGATCGCCGGGATGACCTGCGAAATCCCGACCAAGGGCAACTTCATCACCCTGCAGATCGGCAAGAACCCGATCCTGGTGGTGCGCGGCGCCGAAGGCCAGGTGCACGCCTTCCACAACGTCTGCCGCCATCGCGGTTCGCGCCTGTGCACCAGCGACAAGGGCAAGGTCGCCAAGCTGGTCTGCCATTACCACCAGTGGACCTACGAGCTGGACGGCCGCCTGCTGTTTGCCGGCACCGAAATGGGCGCCGATTTCGACATGAAGCAGTACGGCCTCAAGCCTGTGAACGTCAAGACCGCCGGTGGCTACATCTTTATCAGCCTGGCCGAGAACCCGCCGGCGATCGACGACTTCCTCGCCACCCTGACCCACTACATGGAACCCTACGACATGGAGAACACCAAGGTGGCGGTGCAAACCACCTTGATGGAGAAGGCCAACTGGAAGCTGGTGCTGGAAAACAACCGCGAGTGCTACCACTGCAGCGGATCGCACCCGGAACTGCTGAAAACCCTGCTGGAATGGGAC
Organism: Pseudomonas sp. 2835; assembly: GCF_050435905.1. Lineage (NCBI taxonomy): Bacteria > Pseudomonadati > Pseudomonadota > Gammaproteobacteria > Pseudomonadales > Pseudomonadaceae > Pseudomonas > Pseudomonas sp. 2835. The sequence goes on from NZ_JBNDLE010000007.1 coordinate 151,984, forward strand.
GACGTCACCGACCCACGCGCCGACCAGGCCTTCAAGGACCACGTCGCCGCCTCGGCTGCCGCCTGGGATGCCGAGAAGATCCCCTACGCCCACGCCAGCTTCGGCCTGCGCAACCGCATCGTGCGCATGCCGCTGCTCAAGGGCACGGTGTCGATGACCCTGGACGGCAAGCAGGGCTGCCAGAAGCTCATGGGCCGGATCAAGAACCCGGATCTCGGCTCAATGCGCATCCTGCACCTGCCGCACTCCTGGAACCACTGCATGGGCGATCACATCATCGTCTTCACCGTGTGGCCGATCAGCGCCCAGGAGACCATGGTCACCACCAAGTGGCTGGTGCACAAGGATGCCGTTGAAGGTGTGGACTACGACCCGGCGCGCATGCGCCAGGTGTGGGACGCCACCAACGACCAGGACCGGCGCCTGGCGGAAGAGAACCAGCGCGGCATCAACTCCACGGCGTACCAGCCGGGGCCTTATTCGAAGACCTACGAGTTTGGGGTGGTGAACTTTGTCGACTGGTACAGCGAGCGGATGCTGAGCAATCTGGGGGCGGCGCCAGCGCCTTACCTGAAGGGTGTGGCTGCGCAGTAAAGCGGGGCCGCTTTGCGGCCCAATCGCCGGCAAGGCCGGCTCCCACAGAATTTGTATTACCTGTGAATCCTGTGGGAGCTGTACAAATTTTGACCACCCGCCGCAATCCCCCGGCCCCACTGGGCCCTTCCACACAGCAAACACTTTATCCACAGGACAGCCCACAGCTAATGTGGGCAAGTCGTTGTTTTTCCCCAGAAATTTTATTGATCAATATTTGATCAAATCTCTGAGCGCCTTTAAATACAAGGCTCACAGCGGAAGGCGAACACCTTATCCACAGAGACGCCAACAGACTTTGTGTGCAAAAGTCGCAGCAGTGAAAAAGCGCTGTGGATAACGCCCTGAACAACCGAAACAACGGGCGTGGGCAGGCATAAACACGGCAATTGGCTAGTTTTTGACCAACCCTGCGCAGCCCTTGCCACACGGGCCTCTCAGCCATTGCCGAACATATTATCCACAGACCCGCCAACAGCGATTGTGGGCAAACTCAGCCGAGCCTGAGGGAGAAAACCTCGAAAAATCCACAACTTAGCTTGATCATTTTTTGACCATAACGCCGAAGGGCACGCCATGCGTGCCCTGCAGCCATACACGAACACTTTATCCACAGATCGGCCAACAGACTTTGTGAGCAACTGTCAGCGCAATACGCCCTCTTCCACCAGCAGCTTGAGAATGGCTTGCGCACCATCCGCGGCACTGAGGTCCTTGAGAACTTGCCCACCACCGCCACTGGCCTTGGCAGTGGCGGCCTTCATGCGGTCGGCGCCGCTCTTGGCCTTGATCACTTTCAGGCGCTTGGGCCGTGGCTTGGCCGGTTGCAGCTCGGCGCTTGTGAATAACTCGTCTTCGACAACATCCACCTGGCGCGCTGCCAACACCCCACGCCGGGCCGGGCCAAAGGCGCTCTGGCGCGGCCTGGGCGCGGCGTTATCCACAGTCGCCAGCAGCGGCAGGCGTACCTTCAGACGCCGCCGCTGGCCCCGTGGCAGGGCCTGCAGCACCTGGGCGACACCATTGTGGATAGATTCAACTTCGGCCAGGCCCACCACCAGCGGCCAGCCCAGACGCTCGGCCAGCAGGAACGGCAGCATCCCTGAGCCTTCGCCGGTTTCTGCCTGACTACCGGTGAGTACCAGTTGTGCGCCAGCGTCGCGCAGGTAATCGCCGAGTACGCCCAGGGCATCGGCGCCATGTGGCTGTTCGAGCACGTCGATGTGCTCCAGGCCCATACCCAGGTAAGCGCGCAAGGCCGGCTCCTGCGGGTCGCCGGCGTGCAGCACCTGCAAGTTATCCCCAGCCAGCTGCAGGCCCAGCTCTACCGCCCGGGCATCCTGCTCGGCACGTCGAGTGCGGCCGGAGCTTGGGTGGGCACCGATTGAAACCAGACTGATGACCTTGGTGTGCATAGTTATCCCCTGCCCTCAGGCCGCATCGCGCTTGGCGTAGTTGCGGTAGTTTTCCACAGCCTCGATCAGCGCCTGGAGAATCGCCGCGCTGTCGCCGATCACCGACAGGTCGGCACGCTTGATCATGTCGCAGCCCGGGTCCAGGTTGATCGCCACCACCTTGTCGCAGGCACCGATGCCCTGCAAATGCTGGATCGCCCCGGAGATACCCACAGCCAGGTATACCCGCGCGGTCACCCAGGTGCCGGTAGCTCCAACCTGGCGATTGCGTGGCATGAAGCCGTCGTCCACTGCCACCCGCGAGGCGCCTTCGGTCGCGCCGAGGGCCAGAGTGGCGCGGTGGAACAGTTCCCAATCCTTGACGCCGTTACCGCCCGAGACAATGAACTCGGCCTCGGCCATGGCGATGGCAGCCGGGTCAACGGCCACCGGGCCGAGGTCTTCTATACGCGACAAGCTGCGCGCCGAGCTTGTGGATAACTGCACCGGCAAGGCTTCATGACGGGTTTCACTGACCGGTTCCGCACATTCGGCGGCTGCCAGGATCAAGCGCGGCAAGCCGCGGACCAGGTCTTGCTGGCCAGCGCCCGCGCGGCCGCTGCACTGCCCGTCCTTGACCTGCCAAACCCGTGTCGCCGGGCGTTCAGCAATGGCTGCAGCAAAGCGCCGACCCAGCTCGCCGCCACCCGTGCGGCTGTCTGGAAGCAACCAGTGGCGTGGGCTGTACTGGTTATCCACAGCGCGCAAGCCCTGCACCAACTGCTCCGGTGCATAACCTGCGAACTCGTCACCTTCTATCACCAGCAGGCGATCAACACCAGCTGCGGAAAAGTTGCTTTCCTTGTGTTCGCCAAACACCACCGCCAGCACCGCACCGTCGCTGCCGGCCAGGCTGTGGGCCAGGCCCAGCAGGTCGCGGTCGTGGCTGCCCAGACGGCCGCCGACCATGTCCGGGACCACGGCGATGTAGAACGCCGGCTGCGCCACCTGGTGCAGCGGCAATTGCACCACGGCTGCTGCCGAGCGCTTGCTGCTGCCGCCCTGCTGGGCGCCGCTGCGGTCGATGCGCTTGATCCCGTTGGGGCCGATGAAGCCGACCCCGTGCGGGTTTTTGCGGATGATGCCGTTGGGGCCCATCCAGCTGTGCTGTTGGCCCTGCTGCATGGCCGCGTGCAGCGGGTGCAGGCGGTTGCGGGCGATCCACTCGGCGCGCGGATCACGGCGAATAATGTCGCTCATCAGTGCACCTCCGCAGGTTCACGCGTTGCCGGGGCGGGTTTGCTCGTCGGCGCCGGTTCTTCGAGAATCGCGTCGGCAACCAGCTCCGCCAGGTCCTTGATCAGCGGACGCGGCTCGACCACGCCCTCGAGCATCGCCGTGCACTGTGGACAACCCACGGCCACCAACTCGGCGGCGGTTTCGCGGATGTCGTCCATGCGCATGTCGGGGATACGCTGTTTGCCTGGAATGTCGGTAATCGGCGCACCGCCGCCGCCACCGCAGCAGCGCGAACGAAAGCCCGACCGCTGCATCTCCCTGACCTCGATGCCAAGCGCGCGCAGCACCTCGCGCGGCGCCTCGTACTCACCGTTGTAGCGGCCCAGGTAGCACGGGTCGTGGTAGGTCACGCTGCCGCCCTTGTGCTGGCCAAGGTTGAGGGCGCCTGCGGCGATCAGCTCGGCGATGTAGGTGCTGTGGTGCTGCACCAGGTAGTTGCCGCCGAAGGCGCCGTACTCATTCTTGAGCACGTGGAAGCTGTGCGGATCGCAGGTGACGATGCGCTTGAAGCTGTACTTGGCCATAGTCTGGATATTGCGCCTGGCCAATTGCTGGAAGGTCGCTTCATCGCCCAGGCGCCGGGCCACGTCACCGCTGTCGCGTTCTTCCAGGCCGAGCACGGCGAAGTCCACTTGTGCGGCTTTCAGCACTTTGACAAACGCCCGCAGGGTGCGCTGGTTACGCATGTCAAACGCACCGTCGCCGACCCAGAACAGCACCTCGGCGGTCTTGATGTCGCCGAGCAGGTTGAGGTTGAGGTCCGCCGCCCAGTTCATCCGCCCGCCCGGAGCAAAACCGCCGGGGTTGTCGGTGGCGATCAGGTTGTCCAGCACCTCGGCGCCCTTGTTCGGCGTCGCGCCTTTTTCCAGGGTCAGGTGGCGGCGCATATCGACGATGGCATCGACGTGCTCGATCATCATCGGGCACTCCTCGACGCAGGCGCGGCAGGTGGTGCACGACCACAGGGTTTCGGCATCGACCAGGCCGTTGACGATCGGCTGGTGCGGGTTGCCGCCATGCTCGCCAATGGCTTTGCCTGGGTACGGGCTGCCGGCAAATTTGGCATCGGTACCGCCGGCCAGGCCGATAACCATGTCCTGAATGAGTTTTTTCGGGTTCAGCGGCTGGCCAGCGGCAAACGCCGGGCACACGGCTTCGCACTTGCCACACTGCACGCAGGCGTCAAAGCCGAGCAGCTGGTTCCAGGTGAAATCCCTGGGCTTCTCCACGCCCAGCAACGCTTGCGGGTCTTCCAGGTCGATGGGCTTGAGCCCGGTCGAACGGCCACCGCCAAAGCGTTCGGCACGCCGGTGCCAGGCCAGGTGCAGGGCACCGGCGAAGGCATGCTTCATCGGCCCACCCCAGGTCATGCCGAAGAACAGCTCGGACACGCCCCATAGCATGCCAATCCCCAGCAAAGCCACCAACAGCCAGCCGCCGAAGCCCTCAGGGAGAATCCCGGCCACCGGCAGGGTGGCGATGAAGAAGCTTGCGGCAAACACCAACAGGCTTTTCGGCAGGCGCATCCACGGGCCTTTCGACAAGCGTGACGGTGGGTTGAGCCGGCGTTTGTAAACGAACAGCGCACCGGCAAACATCAGCACGGTCGCGAACAGCAATGCATAGCCGAGAATCTTGTTATGCAGGCCAAAGCCATGCACCAGGATCGCCAGCACCGCTGCCAGGACAAAGCCGCCAGCCGTGGCGACGTGGGTGTTGGCCATGTATTTGTCGCGGGCGACCACGTGGTGCAGGTCGACCATATAGCGCCGTGGCATGGCCAGCAGGCCGCCGAGCAGATCGACCTTCGACGGCCGACCCTGGCGCCACATCCGCACGCGCCGCAGCGCGCCAAGGACGGCAAGGCCCAGGGCGGCGAACAGGAGGATGGGGATAAGGGTGTTCAACATTTAGAGGCACCTTTCAGGTGCAAGCTTCAAGCTTCAAGCTGCAAGCAAAGGCAACACCGCGCTGCTCTTGCTTACCGCTTGAAGCTTGCCGCTTGCAGCTGCCTTAGAAATCCTTACAAAGCCGGAGCGCATCGTAGATAGCGGCATGCGTATTGCGCTGCGCCACGCAGTCGCCGATGCGATACAGCAGGTAGCCTTCGCCCGGCTGGCTGAGGATCGGTTGCGGCTTGATCGCGAACAGCGCTTCGATGTCGATCTGGCCCTTGTTGCGCGAACCTTCCTTGAGGCCGTAGTACAGCGCCTCGTCCGGCCGCACGCCGTTCTCGATCACCACCTGGTCGACCACCCGCTCCTCTTTGGCGCCGGTGTATTCGTTCTCCAGCACCGCCACCAGCTTGTCACCCTCGCGATAGACCTTTTCCAGCATCAGGTCGCCGGTCATGATCACTTCCTTGGGGTACATGCTGCGGTAGTAAGTCGGGAACGATGTGCCGCCAATGGCCACGCCCGGCTTGATGTCATCGGTGACAATCTCGACCTGGCTGCCTTTGTCGGCGATGTAATCGGCCACCGACATGCCGGTGAATTCGCAGATGGTGTCGTACACCAGCACGTTCTTGCCCGGCGCCACCTTGCCGTCGAGCACGTCCCAGCTGCTGACCACCAACCCTTCGGCGGCGCCCCAGTGTTCGTTCTGCTCGATGAACGGATGGCCGCCCACCGCCAGCACGATGATGTCCGCGCGCAGGTCCTGGATGGTGTCGATATCGGCTGCCGTACCCAGGCGCAGATCGACTTTAAGACGCGCCAGCTCCAGCTGGTACCAGCGGGTGATACCGGCAATCTGGTCGCGTTGCGGCGCCTTGGCGGCAATGCTGATCTGCCCGCCGATGGCGTCCTTCTTCTCGAACAGGGTAACGTCATGACCGCGTTCGGCCGCCACGCGCGCGGCTTCCATCCCCGCAGGCCCGGCGCCAACCACCACCACCTTGCGCTTGGGCCCGGTGCTTTTCTCGATGATGTGCGGCACGCCCATGTATTCACGGGAGGTTGCCGCGTTCTGGATGCACAGCACATCCAGGCCCTGGTACTGGCGGTCGATGCAGTAGTTGGCACCAACGCACTGCTTGATCTGGTCTATCTGGCCCATCTTGATCTTGGCGATCAGGTGCGGGTCGGCGATGTGCGCGCGGGTCATGCCGACCATGTCGACATAGCCGCCTTCGAGGATGCGCGTGGCCTGGTTGGGGTCCTTTATGTTCTGCGCGTGCAGCACCGGAACCTTGACCACTTCCTTGATGCCGGCCGCCAGGTGCAGGAACGGCTCGGGCGGGAAGCTCATGTTGGGGATAACGTTGGCCAGGGTGTTGTGGGTGTCGCAGCCCGAACCGATCACGCCGAAGAAATCCAGCATGCCGGTGGCGTCGTAGTACTTGGCTATTTCCTTCATGTCCTCGTGGCTGAGGCCATCGGGGTGGAATTCGTCACCGCAGATGCGCATGCCCACGCAAAAATCCGCGCCGACTTCAGCGCGTACGGCCTTGAGCACTTCCAGGCCGAACTTCATCCGCCCTTCAAAGCTGCCGCCCCATTCGTCGGTGCGCTTGTTGACCCGCGGGCTCCAGAACTGGTCGATCATGTGCTGGTGCACCGCCGACAGCTCGACGCCATCCAGGCCGCCTTCTTTGGCCCGGCGCGCGGCTTGCGCGTAATTACCGATCACCCGCCAGATCTCTTCCGGCTCGATGGTCTTGCAGGTGGCACGGTGCACCGGCTCGCGCACGCCCGATGGCGACATCAGGGTTGGCCAGTTGAAGCCGTCCCAGCGCGAGCGACGGCCCATGTGGGTAATCTGGATCATGATCTTGGCGCCGTGCTTGTGCATGGCGTCGGCCAGGTTCTGGAAATGCGGGATGATGCGGTCGGTCGAGAGGTTCACCGAGGCCCACCATTCCTGCGGGCTGTCGATGGCTACCACCGAGGAGCCGCCGCAAATCGCCAGGCCGATGCCGCCCTTGGCTTTCTCTTCGTAGTACTTCACGTAGCGCTCGGTGGTCATGCCGCCGTCGGTGGCGTAGACCTCGGCGTGCGCGGTGCTCAGTACCCGGTTGCGGATGGTCAGTTTGCCGATCTGGATCGGCTGGAACATTGCTTCGAAAGCCATGGCGGGATCCTCGACTTACAACGGCTTGACGATGAACAGGCCGTCGTCGTGGCCTTCTTGCGAACCGCCGTAGACCTGCTCGGCGACCGTACGAATGGTGCTGCCGCGGGCCGCCAGGATCTGGTCCATGGCCCCGGCGAACCAGCCGGTGAACATGTAATCAACCTTGCGCCCGACCTTGCCGTACACATAGACGAACGCCGAATGCTCGAGCTTGACGCTGGCGGTGCCTTTGTCGAGGTCGATGTCCTGGATCTTGAACAGGCCCCAGCCGCGCTGGGACAGGCGCTTCATGTAGTGCTCGAACACCGCCACGCCTTGCAGGCCGTGGCACTCGGCCTCTTTCTCGCACCAGTGCCAGGCCGACTTGTAGCCGGCCTTGTAGAGGATCTCGGCGTAGGCCTCGGCGCCCAGCACTTCCTCAATGCCCATGTGGTTGTTGACGAAGAAATGCCGCGGCACGTACAGCATCGGCAGGGCGTCGCTGGTCCAGACACCGGTTTCGCTGTCGACTTCGATAGGCAATTGCGGGGCGATCTTGGCCATGGAAACTCAACTCCAGAAATGTGGTATTCACGATGCAAAGCCGCTTTGGCTTTGCTCTTCAATAAACAGCCGCTGTGAATGCCTTTGGAGCCGTAGCGAGCACGTCGAGAGCAAGAAAGGACCGGAGCGAAAGGCGAGACAGTACCGAGGTACGGCGAGCTTTTCGCGAGGACCTGACGCAGCTATCGGCGAGCGGAGTAGGCTCCAGAGGTATTCACTCGCCCCAGACGTCCTTCAGGACGTTGACCCAGTTCTCGCCCATGATCTTGCGCACCACGCGCTCGGAATGGCCGCGCCCCCGCAGGGTCTCGGTGAGGTTGGGGAACTCGCCCACGGTGCGGATGCCCAGCGGGTTGATGATCTTGCCGAAGTTGGTCAGGCGCCGGGCGTAGCCCTTGTCGTGGGTCAAGTATTCGAAAAAGTCCTGGCCGTGGCCCTGGGTGAAGTCGGTACCGATACCGATGGAATCTTCACCGACGATGTTCATGGTGTATTCGATGGCTTCGGCGTAGTCATCGATGGTCGAATCGATGCCCTTGGCCAGGAACGGCGCGAACATGGTCACGCCGACGAAACCGCCGTGGTCAGCAATGAATTTGAGCTCTTCGTCGGACTTGTTGCGCGGATGCTCCTTGAGCCCGGAAGGCAGGCAGTGGGAGTAACACACCGGTTTTTTCGATTCGAGGATGACTTCTTCGGAGGTCTTGGAACCGACATGGGACAGGTCGCACATGACCCCGACGCGGTTCATCTCGGCGACGATCTCGCGGCCAAAGCCCGACAGCCCGCCGTCACGCTCGTAACAGCCAGTACCGACCAGGTTCTGGGTGTTGTAGCACATCTGCACGATGCCAACGCCCAACTGCTTGAACACCTCGACATAGCCGATCTGGTCTTCGAAGGCATGGGCGTTCTGGAAGCCGAAGAGGATGCCGGTCTTGCCCAGTTCCTTGGCCTTGCGGATGTCGGCGGTGGTGCGCACCGGCATCACCAGGTCGCTGTTGTCGCGGATCAGCTTCTGGCTCGCGGCGATGTTGTTGACCGTGGCCTGGAAGCCTTCCCAGACCGACACCGTGCAGTTGGCCGCGGTCAGGCCGCCCTTGCGCATGTCCTCGAACAGCTCGCGGTTCCATTTGGCAATGATCAGCCCGTCGATAACGATGCTGTCTGCGTGTAATTCGGCTGGGCTCATCAGGCTGTCCCCTTTATTGGTAAACCTGCGCCGAATCGTCTGCCGGCGCTTTGGGGCCAGCATATGCCTAGGGCCAATGTCGCCCAGATGCAAAAACGACAGGGGAATTGCCGAAAGCGTCAACGCCTGCTGAAGGGGGGCAGTTTGTGCCGCGGCGAACACTTGGAATAGAAGCGCGTCCCTCTGGGTTGCAGCGGTGGTCGCTCAATCATTGCTCGACCAGCCAGGAGGCTGGCGATCTTTACAGGAGTAACAACATGCTGCAATCGGATCAACTTGACTTCATCAGTTCCCTCGAGCTGCCTGCACGCAAACCCGTCATCGCCACTCGCGCGGCGTTTGCGGCAGCTCCCACCCTCCCGGGAGTCGCCTTCGACGAAAACACCGACAATGGCGTCGTCGTCGGTGAAAGTGCCATCGGCCTCACTGACTCGCTGTCGGAACAAAACAGTATTGATGTAATGAACTGCATCTCCCTCATGCAACAAGGGGCAGACAAGAAGTTCGACAAGGAAACCCAGCGCAAGCAGTGGTATGAGTTCTACACCAAAGGCCTGGCGACATTGGGATGGAACACCACCAACAACGCCGCTCAGCTTTACACCCCGCGCACCAGTGAGTTTTCCATGGACCAGATTGCCCTGGAAATCATCGGTGCGGTGTCCGGTGGCGGGGGGTTCCGGAGCATTGCGGAAAAAACCCTGAATGGCCTGCAAAAAGACCAGGGCGCACTGAACCTGCTGGAAAACAACAGCGCCTCGGAAACCTTCGGCACCTTCCAGATTCTTCCGTGCCTCGAGTCCGGCAAGGGTCAGGTAGCGATGGTGCTCAATTGCCTGGAATTCAAGAAACAGGTCAGGACCAAGCGAGTACTGTTTTTCAAATTCAAGAAAACCAATGTGACCATCTATCGGGCTGCTAGCCAGGTTCAGTTGAACACCAATCTGTATGCCCGCATACGTAATTCGGTAGAAGACAAACTGGCCGGTGGTGCAGAAAACTTTCTTGAGCCATTCGAGATTTGATACTTCGCGTGCCGATGCCCGGCATCGGCACTGCTGCCCATCGCAAGGAGTGCCAACATGCCCATTGCTTTCGAGAGTTACATCAACGCTGCGCAGATTGCCTGTTTAGCCACGCACCTACCTGTGGGCACCAAGGAAGACATATTGAGATCGAGCCTGCTCGCGCAAATGTCTGCCGACAAACAGCCGTATCATTCTTCATAGGTGGGGAAGTTCGAAGGTGAGTTGCTGAATGTGACTATCAAGTTTGGTGGTCACGGTGCTCCTCAGGCTGCTGTAGCTTGCTGTGAGACTGGCATCACTGTGGCGGATCTGGATTGAAAAACAGGTCGAGCCGCAAAACCTGCATTTGACATTGCTCGAATTGGCGTTCTCTACCGTTGCAGAGAACTCGCCCGTGCTGGACCTCGCGCAAGTTCAACAGGTCGACAGAACGTTCAAGGCGCTCCTGCAATCCACAGCGGCCCGGGAAGTGTTCAGAATCGGCAATGATAATCACGCGTTCAACAGCTTTCAGTTCATCCCTGTCAACGAGCGGGCCAACGGTCTATTGGACGTCCTGTTGCACAGGCTGGAGCTTTCGTCTGCTGTGCCGGTGACCAGCCTCCTCGACCGTCAGCGGCTTGACTCCAGAGCCATGGTAAAACTGGAAATTCACCAGGTGCAGTTTCATCCCCTGGGAAACCACGCCATACAGCAAATGATCCAGGAGCGTCTTGGCCAGATGGCCGAAACATTCATCGTCGACCTGATGATCTGAACCGCCCTGGGTAGAGGACTCGACACTTCGCGCCTCAGGCGGTTTTGGCCCGGGCCTGGTGAGTGGACAGGCGCAACGGCTACCCTGTTCTTTGCTGCGGCGCTGAGCGAGAATCGGCGCCCATGTTCGCGCAAGCTTTCGGAGGATGTCGCAAATGAGAACGATGGTAGGGCTGGCCCTGGTATTGCTGGCATTCGGCGCCCATGCCGAGGACGACGAAGGCACCCCGTGCGACAACGTCGACACCGACCAGCAAAGCTATGAGTGCGCTCAATACAGCCGCACCACCGCCGAACGCGAACTCAATGCCGCTTTCGATGACCTGCTGCAGCGCATCGGCGAGCAGTATGCCGGCCAGCCGGCCAAGGTCGGCGAACTGAGCAAGCGCCTGCGTGACGCCGAAGCCATCTGGAAACAACTGCGCGACGCCGACTGCAAGGTCGAAACCTATGACCAGCCCCCCGGCAAAGCCTTCGACGCAGCCCTGAACACCTGCCTTGCCCAACGTAGCGATGATCGCTCCGAATACTTGCAGTCCCTGGGGCTGCAGAACTCCGATTGAGACCAGCATGAAAATCTGCGGAATTGAAGTAAAAGGCAGCGAAGCGCTGCTCGCCGTTGCCACGCTTGACGGTGCCAGCCCTGTGCATCTTGCCCTGGCGACGAAAAAAATTGGCCTGGACGATGACGAGCAGGCCGACAACGTCAAAGCCTTTGCCAGCCAGGCCCGGCAATTTATCGCTGAGCATGGCATCAGCCACCTGGCGATCAAAAAGCGCAGCAAGAAAGGCGACTTCGCCGGCGGCCCGACCACCTTCAAGATCGAAGGCGTGTTGCAATTGCTGGACAACTGCGAGGTGGAGCTGGTGTCGCCGCAGACCGTCAGCGCCCAGGCGAAGAAACACAACCTTGAACTGCCAGCTTCGCTGAACAAATACCAGCACGAAGCCTACAAGAGCGCCTGCGCGCTGCTGCTCAAGCGCCGCTGAGGCTGACGGCCGCGGCCTTGCGGTCTTCACGCGGGCAACGCTGGAAGCGCCCGCGGTAACAACGGGTGAAATACGACGCCGACTCGAACCCGCAAGCGATACCCACCTCCAGCACGCTGAGGTCGGTCTGGCGCAGCAATTGCCGGGCCTTGTCCAGGCGCAGGCGCAGGTAAAAGCCGCTGGGGGTGTCGTGCAGGTAAAGCTTGAACAGGCGCTCCAGCTGGCGCCGGGTGACCTGCACCGACTCGGCCAGCACCAGGGTGTTGAGCGGTTGCTCGGTGTTGCGCTCCATCTCACCGATCACCTGCACCAGTTTCTTGTTGCTGATGCCGTAGCGTGAGGCGATCTGCATGCGCTGGTGGTCCTGGCGCGGGCGAATCCGGCCAAGCACGAACTGCTCCGACACCTGGATCGCCAGCTCCGGGCCATGGGCCTGGGCGATCAGGTCGAGCATCAGGTCGATCGAGGCGGTGCCCCCTGCACAGGTGATACGCCGGCGATCGACTTCGAACAGCTCCTGGGTTGCCTGCAACTGCGGGTAACTTTCCTTGAAGGCCTCCAGCGCTTCCCAGTGCAGGGTCACCCGGTAACCCTCGAGCAACCCGGCCTCGGCCAGCACCACGCTGCCGGTGTCGATACCGCCTAATACCCACCCCTCGTGATCGAGCTTGCGCAACCAGTGCTGCAGAGCCGGGCCGAAGCTGCGCAGCGGCTCGAAACCTGCCACTACCAGCAGGGTTGCACCCTTGCCCAGCGGCTGCAGCGCGGCGTCGGCGTTCACCGACATGCCGTTGCTGGCCTGCACCGCGCCGCCATCTATGCTCAGCACCTGCCAGCGGTACAGCTCGCCGCGAAAGCGGTTGGCCACCCGCAGCGGCTCCACCGCGGAAATGAAGCCGATGGCGGAGAACCCGGGCAACAACAAGAAATGGAAATCCTGGGGCATAGCGACTACTCGACGGCCACCGATGCCCGGTTAATAGCGCGCTGGTCGCCACTGTGCAAGTGTCGGTCGCCACAGTGCGATTTTTACCCACAGCACCCGCGTAGTTTGATCACACGGCACGCAGAGGCCGCCCCCTATAAAAATTAGAACTGCCGTTGGAGGAGCCACCATGAACAGAATGATCAGCCGCAGCCTGCTGATGCTCGTCGGTACCGCAATCCTCAGCACCAACGTGATGGCCGCAGAACCGGCCGCCTGCAAGAACGTGCGCCTTGGCGTGGTGAACTGGACCGACGTGATGGCCACCAGCGCCATGACCCAGGTCCTGCTCGACGGCCTGGGTTACAAGACCAAGCAGACCAGCGCCTCGCAACAGATCATTTTCGCCGGCATCCGCGACCAGCGCCTGGACATGTTCCTCGGCTACTGGAACCCGATCATGACCCAGACCATCACCCCGTTCATCAGCGCCAAGCAGGTCAAGGTCCTCGACCAGCCGAGCCTCGACGACGCCCGCGCCACCCTCGCGGTGCCCAAGTACCTGGCCGACAAGGGCCTGAAAACCTTTGCCGACATTGCCACGTTCGAAAAAGAGCTGGGCGGCAAGATTTATGGCATCGAGCCGGGGTCCGGGGCCAACACCCAGATCAAGGCAATGATTAGCAAAAACCAGTTCGGCCTGGGCAAGTTCCAGCTGGTCGAGTCCAGCGAGGCCGGCATGCTCGCCGCCGTCGACCGCGCGGTGAGGCGCAAGGAGGCGGTGGTGTTCTTCGGCTGGGCGCCGCACCCGATGAACGTCAACATCGACATGGCCTACCTCAGCGGCAGCGAAGACGCCCTGGGCCCGGACGAAGGCCGCGCGACGGTGTGGACCGTCACTGCCCCGGACTACGCCCAGCGCTGCCCGAATGCCCATCGCCTGCTGACCAACCTGAAATTCAGCGCTGAAGACGAGAGCCGCATGATGCAGCCGCTGCTCGAGCACAAGGACGCACTGGAATCCGCCCGCCAGTGGCTCAAGGATCACCCGCAAGACCAGAAGCGCTGGCTTGAAGGGGTGACCACCTTTGACGGCAAACCCGCCGCCGACAACCTTCAGCTCACTGCCAACTGACAAACCCTGTGGGAGCGGGCTTGACCCGCGATGGCCCCAACTCGCCCGAAGGAAACCACACATGAACCACGACGTCATCATCACCTGCGCCCTGACCGGGGCCGGCGACACTGCCAGCAAGAGCCACCTGGTCCCGGTAACCCCGAAACAGATTGCCGAAGCAGCCGTAGAAGCAGCAAAAGCCGGTGCCACGGTGGTCCACTGCCACGTTCGCGATCCGCAAACCGGCCGCTTCAGCCGCGATGTCAACTTGTACCGGGAAGTGATGGAGCGCATCCGCGAATCCGACGTCGACATCATCGTCAATCTCACCGCCGGCATGGGCGGCGACCTGGAGATCGGCCCGGGCGAAACCCCGCTGGAGTTCGGCGCCGGTACCGACCTGATTGGCCCCCTGGAGCGCCTGGCCCACGTCGAGGCGCTGCTGCCGGAAATCTGCACCCTGGACTGCGGCACCCTCAATTTTGGCGACGGCAACAGCATCTACGTCTCGACCCCGGCGCAACTGCGCGCTGGGGCCAGGCGCATCACCGAACTCGGCGTAAAAGCGGAGCTTGAAATCTTCGACACCGGCCACCTGTGGTTCGCCAAGCAGATGATCAAGGAAGGCCTGCTCGACGACCCGTTGTTCCAGCTGTGCCTGGGGATTCCCTGGGGCGCCCCGGCCGATACCACCACCATGAAAGCCATGGTCGACAACCTGCCAGCGGGCGTGACCTGGGCCGGCTTCGGCATCGGCCGCATGCAGATGCCGATGGCCGCGCAGGCGGTGCTGCTGGGCGGCAACGTGCGGGTAGGCCTGGAGGACAACCTGTACCTGGACAAAGGCGTGCTGGCCAGCAACGGCCAACTGGTGGAACGCGCCAGCGAGATTCTCAGCCGCCTTGGCGCACGGGTACTCACCCCTGCCGAAGGCCGCACAAAAATGAACCTGACCCGTCGCTGATTGCTGGAGAAACCGATGAGCTTTATCACCGAGATCAAGACTTTTGCAGCCCTGGGCAGTGGCGTAATCGGCAGCGGCTGGGTAGCCCGCGCGCTCGCCCATGGCCTCGATGTAGTCGCCTGGGACCCGGCGCCTGGAGCAGAGGCGGCCTTGCGCAAGCGCATCGCCAATGCCTGGCCGGCCCTGGAGCAGCAGGGCCTGGTACCCGGCGCCTCGCAGCAGCGCCTGCGCTTTGTGGCGACTATCGAGGAATGCGTGCGCGATGCCGATTTCATCCAGGAAAGCGCCCCCGAGCGCCTGGACCTCAAGCTCGACCTGCACAGCAAGATCAGCGCCGCAGCCAAGCCCAACGCGTTGATTGGCTCCAGTACTTCAGGGCTGCTCCCCAGCGAGTTCTACGAGTCTTCGACCCACCCCGAACGCTGCGTGGTCGGCCATCCGTTCAACCCGGTGTACCTGCTACCGCTGGTGGAAATCGTCGGCAGCAACAAAACAGCGCCCGAGGCCATCGAAGCGGCAATAACCGTCTACACCAACCTCGGCATGCGCCCGCTGCATGTGCGCAAGGAAGTGCCCGGCTTTATCGCCGACCGTCTGCTCGAAGCGCTGTGGCGCGAGGCGTTGCACCTGGTCAACGATGGCGTGGCGACCACTGGCGAGATCGACGACGCGATACGTTTTGGCGCCGGTCTGCGCTGGTCGTTCATGGGCACCTTCCTCACCTATACCCTGGCGGGAGGCGATGCCGGTATGCGCCACTTCATGGCCCAGTTTGGCCCGGCGCTGCAACTGCCCTGGACCTACCTGCCCGCCCCGGAGCTGACCGACGACCTGATCGACGCCGTGGTCGAAGGCACCGGCGAACAACTGGGCGAGCGCAGCATCAGCGCGCTGGAACGCTATCGTGATGATTGCCTGCTGGCCGTGCTGGATGCGGTAAAAATCACCAAGGCCAAGCACGGCATGGCCTTCAGCGACTGACCGGAGTGCAACGATGCCCGCATTGATCACCTACCAGACCCCGGTCCATGCGGACTGGGTCGACTACAACGGGCATCTGCGCGATGCCTTCTACCTGCTGATATTCAGTTATGCCACCGATGCCTTCATGGACCGCATCGGCCTGGACAGCGACAACCGCAGCGCCAGCGGTCACTCGCTGTTCACCCTGGAGTGCCACTTGAACTACCTGCATGAGGTAAAGCTCGGCACCCAGGTGTGGGTGCAGAGCCAGGTCATCGGTTTTGACCGCAAGCGCCTGCACCTGTACCACAGCCTGCATCGCGATGGCTTCGATGAAGCGTTGGCGGCCAGTGAGCAGATGCTGTTGCATGTGGATCTGGCCGGGCCGAGGTCGGCACCGTTTGCGCCCGCAGTGGTTGAGCGCTTGCAAGGGATTGTCGATGAGCAGGTGGATCTGCCGGCGGCGGAGTTTGTTGGCCGGATGATCAGCTTGCCCCGCACTCACTGACAAAAAAAAGCCCCGCAGCGGTGACGCAACCGGGGCTGAAGCGGACGGTGACCAAACCTTCCGTTGCTGTGCATGGTCCCAGTGTGCAGTCTCCCTCCCCCGCCGATTTACCCGAAAACGACCTGTGCTTAGGTAAAGCGGCCATTGCGACAATCTGCCCTTGCCGCACTGCGCCCAGCCCCACAGAATCGACTGACGATCACACCTGCAAACAAGGACAACAACCATGATGCATGCGGATTTGATTGATCAGGACGACCTGCTGGGCCAGCTGCGCGCGCTGGGTTTCGAGATGCCGACAGATGCCAGTGCCGAGCAGGCCTGCGACTGTGCAGTGCGCGGTTTGAATGAGCCCCGGGCCAAAGCTTTAAAGGGCATGGTCGAGCAGATGTACAGAGGTAATGCGACCATTCTGCCAGCCGTGCGCCAGGCCATCGAAAAGCAGCTGTTGCCGGCGCTGGCGCAGTTTCAGAATCGCTGAAAGCATCGCGGGTCAAGCCCGCTCCCACAGGTGTAGGAGCGGGCTTGCCGCGCGATGAGTGCAACCCGGTCTAGAGCCTCACACTGGCAAACGTCGACTCGTTACGCGCCTGGCTCAACGCCGACATCGGCCCGGCCAGCGGCGACAGCACCAGCGCCTGCGGGATCGGCATCATCGCCACCTGCTGGGCAGTGTTGGAGCCCACGCGCTCGTCGCGCGGCGGAATACCGAAGTACTCGCGGTAGCACTTGGAGAAATGCGGGGTCGAGACAAAGCCGCACACCGAAGCCACTTCGATGATCGACATCGGCGTTTGCTTGAGCAGCTGCCGGGCGCGGATCAGGCGCAGTTTCAGGTAGTAGCGCGACGGCGAGCAGTGCAGGTACTTCTGGAACAGGCGCTCAAGCTGGCGCCGTGACACTGAAACATAAACGGCCAGTTCATCCAGGTCGATCGGCTCTTCGAGGTTGGCCTCCATCAGCGCGACGATTTCCTGCAGTTTCGGCTGGTTGGTGCCAAGCATGTGCTTGAGCGGCACGCGCTGGTGATCCTGTTCGTTGCGGATACGCTCATAGACGAACATCTCGGAGATCGCCGCCGACAGCTCGCGACCATGATCACGGCTGATCAGGTGCAGCATCATGTCCAGCGGCGCAGTGCCGCCGGAGCTGGTGAAGCGGTTGCGGTCGAGGGTGAACAGCCGGGTACTCATGCTCACCCGCGGGAAGGCTTCCTGCATCGCCGCCAGGCATTCCCAGTGCACGCTGCAATCAAAGCCATCGAGCAGGCCGGCGCAGGCCAGGGCCCAACTGCCGGTGCACACCGCACCCAGGCGTCGCGATTGGCGCGCCTGGCTTTGCAGCCAGGTGACATGCTCGCGGGTGACCGTGCGCTGGATACCGATACCACCACAGACAATCACGGTGTCCATGGCCGGTGCCTTGTGCATTGCCGCATCGGGGGTGATCTGCAAGCCGTCGCTGGCCCACACCTGGCCGCCATCCACGCTCAGGGTGCTCCAGCGGTACAGCTCGCGGCCGGACAGCTGGTTAGCCATGCGCAGCGGCTCAACAGCGGAGGCCAGGGAAATCAGCGTGAAATTGTCCAGCAGCAGGAAGCCGATGGATTGGGGCGTGCGGTTCTGGGTTGGGGTCCCGGAGTTGTACGACGTCATCGCGGTATCTCCTCACACAATGCAGGTTGTGCCTCAGGCAGGCACGGGCTTTTTTTGTCACGGCCCCGATTCGGATGCAGGGGCTTTGCCAATCACAACGCAAATGCCATGCCTGAAATTGAATGGCCATTCAATAAAACCCAAAAACGACGTCGCGCAGCGTCTATATAGCCCTTGTTCCCGGGCGCAGTTATAAACGCAAACGACCGGCCTAGCGCCGGTCTGTAGGACGCGTGAGCAATTCGGTAGCACTTGTGTGAAGGATCCCAGAAACGACATGGGCAACTGTCACCCAAGGCGCCAGGCGCCGGGGTAACAGGTGATGACTCGAGGAGGGAAAGGCCCGCGCGCCAAAAAGTAGCGCGCAGGCAGAAGGTGGGCGAAAACGGCGCAGGGCGCGTTAACGTTTCAACATTCGATGGCGCTGACCGCCAGGCCACCGCGCGAGGTTTCCTTGTACTTGTCGTGCATGTCGGCGCCGGTATCACGCATGGTGCGGATCACCCGGTCGAGGGAGATGAAGTGCTCGCCGTCGCCGCGCAGGGCCATCTGCGCGGCATTGATGGCCTTGACCGCGGCAATCGCGTTGCGCTCGATGCACGGCACCTGCACCAGGCCGCCAACCGGGTCGCAGGTCAGCCCCAGGTTGTGCTCAAGGCCGATCTCGGCGGCGTTTTCCAGCTGCCCGGGGGTAGCCCCGAGCACCTCGGCAAGGCCGGCGGCGGCCATGGCACAAGCAGAACCGACTTCACCCTGGCAACCGACTTCGGCGCCGGAGATCGACGCGTTCTTCTTGCACAAAATGCCCACCGCAGCGGCGCCGAGGAAGAAGTCGACAACGTTGGCTTCGCTGACTTCGTCGCTAAAACGCATGTAATAGTGCAGCACCGCCGGAATGATCCCCGCCGCGCCATTGGTCGGCGCGGTGACCATGCGCCCGCCGGCAGCGTTCTCTTCGTTGACCGCCAGGGCGTAGAGGTTGACCCACTCCATGGCGCTCAGGGTCGAGCCGATCACATTGGGCTTATTCAGCTCCTGCAGGCTGCGGTGCAGCTTGGCCGCGCGGCGTTTGACATTGAGCCCGCCGGGCAGGATGCCTTCGTATTTGAGGCCGTTTTCGACACAGGCCTGCATGGCGTGCCACAACTTCAGCAGCCCGGCACGAATTTCCGCTTCGCTGCGCCAGACCTTTTCGTTTTCCATCATCAATTGCGACACGCGCAGGTCGTTTTGCTTGCACAGTGCGAGCAACTCCACGGCACTGTCGAAATCGTAGGGCAGCACCGTGTTGTCGGCATCCAGCACGCCGCTGGCAGCCTGTGCCGCATCGACCACGAAGCCGCCGCCCACCGAGTAATAGGTGTCGCGGTGCAGCTCGCCAGAAGCGCCTTCGGCGATCAGGGTCATGGCGTTCGGGTGGTAGGGCAGGTTCTCGTCCAGCAGCAACATGTCACGCGCCCAGACGAAGCCGACGTGCAGCCGGCCATCGAGCAGCAAGGTGTCTGTTTCGCGCAGTGCAGCGATGCGCGGACCGATTTGCGCGGGGTCGATGGCGTCCGGCCATTCGCCCATCAGGCCCATGATCACCGCGTTGTCGCTGCCGTGGCCGATACCGGTGGCCGACAGCGAACCGTACAGGCGCACTTCGACCCGCCGCACCTGTGCAAGCTCGCCGCGCTCACGCAGGCCCTGGACGAACAATGCCGCGGCGCGCATGGGCCCGACGGTATGGGAACTGGATGGGCCAACGCCGATCTTGAACAGGTCGAACACACTGATGGCCATGCCATTTACCTCCTGAATGTACAGCCCCGCAGCCCAAGCCAAGGGCGCCGCAACTGCTACGCTGAATAGGCGGCAATCCGCCGATTCCGCGCATCATCAGGCTTTTGCCAGGACCTCTGACGTCTGCAACCGACGCGTTCTTGCCCAGCAACGCCGCCAGCTGTCAGCCGTGCTTGTGCGCCGTTTTTTTGCGGTGCACAAGTGCCGAAACTGCGTTTACAGGGCCGGATAAATCTGTAAACGACCTCATCGACACTGGATGCGACCCTGTCTGTACTGGATACGACGCACCCTGTAGGCGTTTGATTTTCGCTGTTAGATGATCGGTATCGACTCGATTGCACGGCAGCCGTCCCGCTATCGCCCGATAGTCAGGCCCGACCGAATGCAAACCATAAAGCACGGCGGTCCCGTGGGACATCCGAGAAAAACACCCAGGAGTCCATCGAATGAAAGGTTCACCCTCGCTATTGCTGGCCGCAGTGCTGAGTCTGCCGGTGCTGGCCCAGGCCGCCGAGCCCGACCAGTGTCGCACCGTCAACTTCTCCGATGTCGGCTGGACCGACATCACCGTGACCACCGCGGTCACCAGCGTCGTGCTCCAGTCGCTGGGCTACAAGACCAAGACCACGATGATTTCGGTACCAGTGACCTACAAGTCGCTGGCCGATGGCAAGAACATGGACGTGTTCCTCGGCAACTGGATGCCGACCATGGAAAACGACATCAAGCAGTACCGTGATGCCGGCACCGTGGAAACGGTTCGGGCCAACCTTGAGAACGCCAAGTACACCCTGGCGGTGCCCCAGGCGCTGTACGACAAAGGCCTTAGAAACTTCGCCGACATTGCCAAGTTCAAGAAGGAGCTGGACGGCAAGATCTACGGCATCGAGCCGGGCAACGACGGTAACCGCACCATCCAGAGCATGATCGACAAGAACGCCTTCGGCCTCAAGGACGCCGGTTTCAAGGTGGTCGAATCCAGCGAGGCCGGCATGCTCTCGCAAGTTGATCGCGCCGCTCGGCGCAACACCGACGTGGTGTTTCTGGGCTGGGAACCGCACCCGATGAACACCCGCTTCAAGATGAAATACCTGGACGGCGGCGATGACTTCTTCGGCCCCGACTACGGCAAGGCCACCGTCCTCACCAACACCCGCAAGGGCTATGTGCAGGAATGCAGCAACGTCGGCCAGTTGCTGAAAAACCTGTCTTTCACCCTCGACATGGAAAGCACCCTAATGGGCAACGTCCTGGACGACAAGATGAAGCCCGATGTTGCAGCCAAGGCCTGGCTGAAGAAGAACCCGCAGGTGCTCGACACCTGGCTGGCCGGGGTCACCACCGTTGACGGCAAGCCTGGCCTGGAGGCAGCCAAAGCCAAACTCACGCAGTAAGCACTGCCTGCGGCGGGCTGGCCCCGCAGCAGGCTGTCTTCAAACTTTTGCAGGTGGACGCTCGCTATCATGCTGATCGATGAAAAACTCCCTTTGGGCCAGTACATCGCAGGCTTCGTTGAATGGTTGACGCAACACGGCGCCAACTACTTCGATGCCTTCGCGGCAGCACTGGAATACATGATTCATGGCGTGACCGGGGCACTGACCTGGTTCAATCCTTTCGTCCTGATCGGCCTGATTGCAGTAATCGCGCACCTGATCCAGCGCAAATGGGCGCTGACCGCATTCTGCGTACTGTCATTTTTGCTGATCCTCAACCTCGGTTACTGGCAGGAGACCATGGAGACCCTGGCCCAGGTGCTGTTCGCCACCCTGGTCTGCGTGGCCATCGGCGTGCCGCTGGGCATCCTCGCCGCACACAAGCCGATGTTCTACACCGCCATGCGCCCGGTCCTCGACCTGATGCAGACGGTGCCTACCTTTGTTTACCTGATCCCGACCCTGACCCTGTTCGGTCTGGGGGTGGTCCCCGGATTGATCTCGACGGTGGTGTTCGCCATCGCCGCACCGATCCGCCTGACCTACCTGGGTATCTGTGACGTGCCCCAGGAACTGCTCGACGCCGGCAAGGCCTTTGGCTGCTCACGCCGCCAGCTGCTGTCGCGCATCGAACTGCCCCACGCCATGCCAAGCATCGCCGCCGGTGTTACCCAATGCATCATGCTGTCGCTGTCGATGGTGGTGATTGCCGCGCTGGTGGGTGCCGACGGCCTGGGCAAACCTGTGGTCAACGCATTGAACACCGCCGATATCGCCCTGGGTTTCGAAGCGGGCCTGGCGATCGTGTTGCTGGCGATCATGCTCGACCGTATCTGCAAACAACCCGACGCGCCGGTAAGGAGTGAAGCATGAGCATTATTCGCTTCGAAGACGTAGACGTTATCTTCTCCAGCCGACCGCGCGAGGCCCTGAGCCTGCTCGATCAGGGCATGACCCGCGAACAGATCCTGAAGAAGACCGGCCTGGTGGTCGGTGTCGAAAAAGCCAACCTGGACATCAACAAGGGCGAGATCTGCGTGTTGATGGGCCTGTCCGGTTCGGGCAAGTCCAGCCTGCTGCGCTGCATCAACGGCCTTAATACCGTCAGCCGCGGCAAACTGTTCGTCGAACACGAAGGCTCGCATATCGACATTGCCCACTGCACCCCGGCGGAACTGAAGATGATGCGCACCAAGCGCATCGCCATGGTGTTCCAGAAGTTCGCCCTGATGCCCTGGCTGACGGTGCGCGAGAACATCAGCTTCGGCCTGGAAATGCAGGGCCGCCCGGAGAAGGAACGGCGCAAGCTGGTCGATGAGAAGCTTGAGCTGGTGGGCCTTACCCAATGGCGCAACAAGAAGCCCGACGAGCTCTCGGGCGGCATGCAGCAGCGCGTCGGCCTGGCCCGTGCGCTGGCCATGGACGCCGATATCCTGCTGATGGACGAACCCTTCTCGGCCCTCGACCCGCTGATCCGCCAGGGCCTGCAGGACGAGCTGCTGGAACTGCAACACAAGCTGAACAAGACCATCGTCTTCGTCAGCCACGACCTGGACGAAGCCCTGAAGCTCGGCAGCCGTATTGCGATCATGAAAGACGGGCGGATCATCCAGTACAGCAAGCCAGAAGAAATCGTCCTCAACCCCGCCGACGACTACGTGCGCACCTTCGTTGCCCACACCAACCCGCTCAACGTGCTGTGCGGCCGCAGCCTGATGCGCACCCTGGACAAATGCAAGCGCATCAACGGCTCGGTGTGCCTGGACCCGGGCGGTGATTCCTGGCTGGACCTGGCCGAAGGCAACACCATCAAGGGTGCGCGCCAGGGCGCCAACGGCATGGACCTGCAGAACTGGGCACCGGGCGAAGCCGTCGAAGGCCTGGGCCGCAAACCGACCCTGGTCGATGCCAAAATCGGCATGCGCGAAGCCCTGCAGATCCGTTACCAGACCGGCAACAAGCTGGTGCTTCAGGAAGGCAATACCGTGGTGGGGATTCTCGGTGACAGCGAGCTGTACCACGCGCTGCTGGGCAAGAACCTGGGCTGAAAGCTATCGCGGGGCACTTGTGGGAGCTGGCGTTGCCAGCGATGCAGACGACGCGGTGCACAGGAGACCGCGCTGATAGCATCGCCGGCAACGCCGGCTCCCACAAAGCGTCAGCGAACGACGATACCCTGCTTGGCCATGAACGCTTTGGCCTCGGGCACGGTGTACTCACCGAAGTGGAAGATGCTCGCCGCCAGCACCGCGCTGGCATGACCTTCGATAATCCCGTCGGCCAGGTGCTGCAGGTTGCCCACACCACCGGAGGCGATAACCGGAATACCCAGGGCATCGCTGATGGCGCGGGTTACGCCCAGGTCAAAACCGTTCTTCATGCCGTCCTGGTCCATGCTGGTCAGGAGGATCTCGCCCGCTCCCAGGCCTTCCATCTTCTTCGCCCACTGCACCGCATCCAGGCCGGTCGGCTTGCGCCCGCCATGGGTGAAGATCTCCCAGCGCGGGGTTTCGCCCGGGCCCGAGACCTTCTTGGCATCGATGGCCACCACGATGCACTGCGAACCGAAGTGCGCGGCGGCTTCGCCAACGAACTCCGGGTTGAACACCGCGGCGGTGTTGATCGAAACCTTGTCGGCACCGGCGTTGAGCAGGTTGCGGATGTCCTGCACGGTGCGCACACCGCCGCCCACGGTCAGCGGGATGAAAACCTGGCTGGCCATGCGCTCGACGGTATGCAGGGTGGTGTCACGGCCATCGACGCTGGCGGTGATGTCGAGGAAGGTGATCTCGTCAGCGCCCTGTTCATCGTAGCGCCGGGCGATTTCCACCGGGTCGCCGGCATCGCGGATGTTCTCGAACTTGACGCCCTTGACCACCCGGCCGTTGTCGACGTCGAGGCAGGGAATTATGCGTTTGGCTAAAGCCATAGGTAGACCTCGAGTTGCAAGCTTCAAGCTTCAAGCTGCAAGAAAGAGCGCCTCGGTCGCGCTTTTAACTTGCAGCTTGCAGCTTACGACTTGGAGCTAGCCGAATAGGCGTCACAGAAGGCTTGCGCCTCGGCGACATCCAGGGTGCCTTCGTAGATGGCGCGGCCGGTGATCGCACCGATGATGCCTGGCGCCTTGGCGTCGAGCAGGGCCTTGATGTCACCAAGGTTGTGGATACCGCCGGAGGCGATTACCGGGATCTTGGTGGCAGCGGCCAGGGCGGCGGTGAAGGGTACGTTGCAGCCCTGCATCATGCCGTCTTTGGCGATGTCGGTGTAGACGATGGCCGAGACGCCGTCGGCTTCGAAACGCTTGGCCAGGTCAATGACCTGTACCGAGCTGACTTCTGCCCAGCCGTCAGTGGCGACGAAACCGTCCTTGGCATCCAGGCCAACGATCACTTTGCCCGGGAAGGCGCGGCAGGCCTCGGCAACGAACTCCGGCTCTTTCACTGCCTTGGTGCCGATGATTACGTAGCTGACGCCGGCCTTGACGTAGTGCTCGATGGTTTCCAGCGAACGGATACCGCCACCGATCTGGATCGGCAGGGTCGGATAGCGCTTGGCAATCGCGGTGACTACTTCACCGTTGACCGGCTGGCCTTCGAAGGCGCCATTGAGGTCAACCAGATGCAGGCGGCGGCAGCCCCCTTCAACCCATTTGGCGGCCATGCTCACCGGGTCGTCGGAGAATACCGTGGAGTCTTCCATACGGCCCTGGCGCAGGCGTACGCAAGCACCGTCCTTGAGATCGATAGCGGGGATAATCAGCATGCTTTTTTCCTTCGTAAAAAAGAGCTGCAAGCTGCTAGCTACAAGCTGCAAGCATGCGCGTCTGTTCTCTTGCAGCTTGTCGCTTTCAGCTGCCTTTCTCTAGCGACCAGAGGTCGCTCTCGATACTCTCGAACCGTTCCTTGAGGTGGTTCTGCACATCGAAAATCGCCCTGTTGTAGTAGTGCGGGGCAATCTCTTTGGTGAACAGTTCCAGGACCTCGGCCACCTCGAACGAACCCAGTTGCAGCTCGAAACGGTCTTCGAGAAAGCGCTTGAGGGTATCGAGCGCTTCGCGTTCCTGTTCCGGCGCCAGCGTGAGGATCGGCGGCTTGGCCCTGGACTTGCCCATTACCAGCGCCCGTCCCAGGCGGCGAAGTTCTGCAGCAACTGCAGGCCATGGGTATGGCTCTTCTCCGGGTGGAACTGCACGGCAAAGCGCGAGCCTTCGGCCAGCGCTGCGGCGAAGTCGACGCCGTAATGACCGCTACCGACCACCTGCCCCGGCTTGCCGGCGGTGATGTAGTAGCTGTGCACGAAGTAGAAGCGCGCACGCTCGGGGATGTTGTGCCACAGCGGGTGCTCGATGCTCTGGGCGACTTCGTTCCAGCCCATGTGCGGCACTTTCAGGTGCTCGCCGTCTTCGTGCAGGTCTTTGCCGAAGAAGCGCACATTGCCCGGGAACAGCCCAATGCAATCGACGCCGTCGTTCTCTTCACTGTGATCGAGCAGCGCTTGCATGCCCACACAGATACCGAGGAACGGCCGGTCCTGGCTGACTTCACGCACCAGGCTGTCGAAGCCCAGGCGGCGGATTTCGGCCATGCAGTCGCGGATAGCGCCAACACCGGGGAACACCACGCGGTCAGCCTCGCGAATCACATCGGCGTCGCTGGTGATCAAAACTTTGCCGGCGCCCACGTGCTCGAGGGCCTTGGCCACCGAGTGCAGGTTACCCATGCCATAGTCGATAACGGCAACCGTCTGCATTACAGGCAACCCTTGGTCGATGGCATCTGCCCGGCCATGCGCTCATCCAGCTCGATGGCCATGCGCAGCGCGCGGCCGAAGGCCTTGAACACGGTCTCGATCTGGTGGTGGGTGTTGTGCCCACGCAGGTTGTCGATGTGCAGGGTGACGTTGGCGTGGTTGACGAAGCCCTGGAAGAACTCCTGGAACAGGTCGACATCGAAGCCGCCTACCGACGCGCGGGTATAAGGCACGTGCATCTGCAGGCCCGGGCGGCCGGAGAAGTCGATGACTACCCGCGACAGTGCTTCGTCCAGCGGCACGTAGGCATGGCCGTAGCGGCGGATGCCCTTCTTGTCGCCGATGGCCTGGTTGAAGGCCTGGCCCAGGGTGATACCGACGTCTTCGACGGTATGGTGATCGTCGATATGCAGGTCGCCCTTGCATTCGATATCGAGGTCGATCAGCCCATGTCGGGCGATCTGGTCGAGCATATGTTCAAGGAAAGGCACACCGATATCGAATCGGGCCTTGCCGCTGCCATCCAGGTTGATCGAGGCCTTGATCTGGGTCTCCAGAGTATTGCGCTCGACGGAAGCCTTACGTTCGACCATCACCAGCTCCGCAAAATCATTGGGCGAAAAAGGTGATCATTATAGGCCCAGAAGCGCGCGGCTTGAAACGCAGATGACGCGTGGCAGGGAATTTAGTCGGGCCGCTGTGCGGCCCATCGCTGGCAAAGCCAGCTCCTACAAGGGTCAGTGCATGAAGATCCTGTGGGAGCCAGCCTTGCCGGCGATGGCCTGCCCGGCAGGCCTAATTGAACAACACCGCCGTCTTCTGCAGCGTCACCCAGATCCCCCAGGCCAGCGGCACTCCGACCACCAGCCAGGCCGCCAGCACCAGCGGCTTGCTGGCCGGATCGGCCTTCCACTCCAGCACGCGCTCGCTGGCACTGCCCTGGTCGTGGCTCAGGGCGCGCTCGGCGGCAAGCTCGGCGTCGGTCATGAAGTACTTGTCGGCCACCGGCCGCACCAGCGCATTGCAGACAAAGCCCAGCACCAGCAGCCCGGCAAGGATGTACAGGGTGATGTCATAGGCCGCCGCCCGCGGCACGCCCAGCGCCAGCTGATACTCGCGCAGGTAGGTGATCAGTACCGGCCCCAGCACCCCGGCTGCGGCCCAGGCGGTCAGTAGGCGACCGTGGATGGCGCCGACCATCTGCGTGCCGAACAGGTCGGCCAGATACGCAGGCACCGTAGCAAAGCCACCGCCGTACATCGACAGAATGATGCAGAACGCCGCCACGAACAGGGCGATGTTGCCCAGATGGCCCATATTCGGCACCAGCGCATACAGCGCCACGCCCAGGGCGAAGAAGGCGAAATAGGTGTTCTTGCGCCCGATATAGTCGGAGAACGACGCCCAGAAGAAGCGCCCGCCGATGTTGAACAGGCTGAGCAAACCGGTAAAACCGGCGGCAATCGCGGCGATCTGGCCCAGTTGCGCGGCGTTGAGCTGACTGAAGCTCAGGTCATTGCCCAGCAGCTTGCCGGCAAAAACCTCCTGCAACAACGGCGAAGCCATGCCGAGAATGCCGATACCTGCCGACACGTTCAGGCACAAAACCAGCCAGATCAGCACAAACTGCGGGGTTTTCCACGCCACGCTGACGTGCACGTGGCGATGGGTGATCATCGCGTTGTTGGCTTTTTTCAGCGGCGCGCTCCAGCCTTCGGGCTTCCAGCCGGTAGGCGGCACCCGATAGGCCAGGGCGCCGCCGAGCATGAACACGAAGTAAATCACTGCCATGACCACGAAGCTCTGCCAGACCCCGACGTCACCGGGCGTGGCAAAGTGATTCATCAGCGCTGCCGCCAGCGGCGCGCCGACCATGGCGCCGCCGCCAAAGCCCATGATCGCCATCCCGGTGGCCATGCCGCGTTTGTCCGGGAACCACTTGATCAGGGTCGAGACCGGCGAAATATAGCCAAGCCCCAGGCCAATACCGCCGATAACACCAGAGCCCAGCCACATCAGCCACAGCTGGTGGGTATAGACGCCGAAGGCGGAAATCAGCAGGCCGCCGCACCAGCACAGGGTCGAGACCACCCCGGCCTTGCGCGGCCCGGCATGCTCCAGCCAGCCGCCCCAGATAGCTGCCGAGCAACCGAGAAAGACAAAGAACAGCGTGTAGATCCAGCTGAGCATCGAGATCGGCCAGTCACACTCGGTGGTGAACATGCGCATCAGGAAGTTGGTCTGCTCCGAGCAGACAACCGGCGCACTGATGCCGATGGCCTGCGACAGCGGCAACCAGAACACCGAAAAACCGTAGGCCATGCCGATGCACAGGTGGATGGCCAGGGCCGCTGGCGGTACCAGCCAGCGGTTGAAGCCCGGACGGGCGATGATCCGCTCCTTGGACAGGAAGCCGGGCGCGCTGGCGACGCCTGCGGCCGTAATGCTGCTGCTCATTGTTGTGTTCCCCTCGTAGGTATGAAGCGCTCACCGCCCGCGACCTTGGCGCTTTGGCAACTGGTCGTTGTTATTGGCGAACGGCCCCGTTTGCGCGACAAATAGCCGCAGCAGGGCCTGAGAGCGGCGAGAGAGTAGCATTTGCCGTGCGCACTTAGCGCAAACTGATACCGTCGTTTGTTCAACAACTGATCTCCCTGGCAAGGAACTGTCATCCCCAATGTTGTCGAATCCGACACCTTTACAGGACTAAACCTTCGCCCCATATCACACAGTGGTGATAACCGCGGCGCTATACTCTGCGGCTGAATTTAGAAATCGGACTACAAGGACTCGCCCATGAAAGCGTTCGGCAAAATCCTGGGGCTGGTGCTTCTCGGGTTGTTGCTGATCATTGTGGCTCTGGGCTTCGCCCTGACCCACCTCTTCGATCCCAACGACTACAAAGACGAGATTCGCCAGCTGGCACGCGACAAGGCCCACGTCGAGCTGACGCTCAATGGCGACATTGGCTGGAGCCTGTTCCCGTGGCTGGGCCTTGAGTTGCATGAAGCCAGCATTGCCACCCTGAACAACCCGAAAGTACCGTTTGCCGACCTGCAGATGCTTGGCCTGTCGGTACGCGTGCTGCCTTTGCTTCGCCGTGAAGTGCAGATGAGCGATGTGCGCGTCGAGGGCCTGAACCTGACCCTGAGCCGTGACGAAAACGGCCACGGCAACTGGGAAGACATCGGCAAGCCACTGCCCGCCGCGACCCCGGCCCCGGCCGAAGGCGCCGGCACTGCCCCGGCCGATACTCCTGCCCAAGCCAGCAGCGACAGCGCCAGCGAGCGCCCGGTCAAGCTCGACATCGACAGCCTGACCGTCAACAACGCCCGCGTGCAGTACAACGATGCCCGCAGCGGCCAGAGCTTCGGCGCCGAAAGCATCCAGCTGAGCACAGGTGCGGTGCACGAAGGGGTGAATATCCCGCTGAAGATGACTGCCTTCCTCAGCTCCGGCCAACCGGTGGTCAAGGCGCGCACCGAGCTTAACGGCGAGCTGCGTTTCGATCGCCGGCTCAAGCGCTACCAGTTCGAAGACATGAAGCTCAGCGGCGAAGCCTCGGGCGAACCGCTGCAAGGCAAGACCATGACCTTCGCCGCCCAGGGCCAGTTGCTGGTCGATCTGGCCGCCAACGTCGCCGAATGGAACGGCCTCAAGCTTTCGGCCAACCAGCTGCGCGCCCTCGGCGAGCTGAACCTGCGCGACCTCGACAAAACCCCGCAACTGAGCGGCGGCCTGTCGATTGCCCAGTTCGACCTGCGCAACTTCCTCGACAGCATCGGCCACCCGCTGCCGGCCTCGGCCGACGCCAGCACCCTGGGCAAAGTCGAGCTGGTCACCCGCCTGCAAGGCACGCCGAATAGCCTGGCCCTGGAAGACCTGGCGATCAAGCTCGACGACAGTACCTTCAGCGGCCGCCTGGCCATCGAAGACTTCGCCAAGCAAGCCCTGCGCGTGCAGCTCAAGGCCGACAAGTTCGACGCCGACCGCTACCTGCTGGCCAAGAGCGACGCGGCCAAAGGCGCCAAGGCCGCGCGCCAGGCTGAAGTGCAGAGCAAAGAGGCTGGCGCCCTCGCCGGCGCTGGCACCACGCCACTGCCCGACGCGCCAACCCAGGTGGCCTGGAGCAACGACAAGCTGCTGCCGGTTGACCGCCTGCGCAAAGTCGACCTGCAGGCCGACCTGACGTTTGGCCAGCTGACCCTGGACAAGCTGCCGATCGAAAACGCCCACCTCAAGGCCCAGGGCCAGGGCGGCCTGATCACCCTGGAAACCCTGCGTGGCGGCCTGTACAACGGCGACTTCGAAAGCAAAGGCACCCTCGACGTGCGCCCGGCTGTGCCGCAAATCGGCATTAACACTCGCATCAACCGGGTACCGGTCGAGCACTTCATCAAGAGCGAAACCGGCACACCACCGGTCAAGGGCCTGTTGACCCTGAGCAGCGACCTGACCGCCACCGGCAACAGCCAGAAGGCCCTGGTCGACACCCTCAACGGCAACGCCAGCTTCGTCATCAACGACGGCATCCTGGTCAACGCCAACCTCGAACAGCAACTGTGCCAGGCCATCGCCACCCTCAACCGCAAGGCCCTGAGCGGCGAACCACGCGGCAAGGACACGCCGTTCCAGGAGCTCAAGGGCAGCCTGGTGATGCGTAACGGCGTGGCCAGCAACCCCGACCTCAAGGCGCGCATTCCCGGCCTGACCGTCAACGGCCATGGCGACCTCGACCTGCGCGTGCTGGGCATGGACTACCGCATTGGCGTGATCGTCGAAGGCGACAAGCGCGACATGCCCGACCCGGCCTGCCAGGTCGGCGAGCGCTATGTCGGCCTCGAACTGCCGCTGCGCTGCCGTGGCCCGCTGGAGCTGGGCGCCAAGGCCTGCCGCCTGGATAAAGACGGCCTGGGCAAGGTCGCGGCCAAGCTGGCTGGCGACAAGGTCAGCGAAAAACTCAGCGAGAAGATCGACGAGAAGCTCGGTGACAAGGTCAGCCCCGAGCTTAAAGACGCGCTCAAGGGGTTATTCAAGCGATGAGCCCCGAGCAGTTTTCCAGCGCCGTGCTGGAGTGGTACGACCGTAACGGCCGCCACGATCTGCCCTGGCAACAGGGCATCACCCCGTACCGGGTGTGGGTCTCGGAGATCATGCTGCAGCAGACCCAGGTGAGCACCGTGCTCAACTACTTCGACCGTTTCATGCAGGCGCTGCCGACGGTCCAGGCCCTGGCCGAAGCGCCAGAGGACGAAGTGCTGCACCTGTGGACGGGCCTGGGCTACTACACCCGGGCGCGCAACCTGCAAAAGACCGCAAAGATCGTCGTCGAGCAATATGGCGGCGAATTCCCCCGCGATGTCGAGAAGCTCACCGACCTGCCCGGCATTGGCCTGTCCACTGCCGGCGCCATCGCCAGCATCAGTATGGGCCTGCGTGCACCGATCCTCGACGGCAACGTCAAGCGCGTGCTGGCCCGCTACACCGCGCAAGAGGGCTACCCCGGCGAGCCGAAGGTGGCAAAGGCGCTATGGGCCAACGCCGAGCGCTATACCCCGCACAGCCGGGTGAACCACTACACCCAGGCGATGATGGATCTGGGCGCCACCCTGTGCACCCGCAGCAAGCCCAGTTGCCTGCTGTGCCCGCTCAAGGTCGGTTGCGAGGCGCACATGCTCGGCCAGGAAATCCGCTACCCGGTGCCCAAGCCGCGCAAAGAGCTGCCACAAAAGCGCACGCTGATGCCGCTACTGGCCAACCACCAAGGCGCCATCCTGCTTTATCGGCGGCCTTCCACGGGCCTGTGGGGCGGGTTGTGGAGCCTGCCGGAGCTGGACAACCTCGAGCAGATCGACGAGCTGGCCGACCAGCACGGCCTGAGCCTGGCCGGCAGCCAGGCGCTGGACGGCCTGACCCACACCTTCAGCCACTTCCAGCTGGCCATCGAACCCTGGCTGGTGCGCGTCGACGCCACCAGCGACCACGTGGCCGAGGCCGACTGGCTCTGGTATAACCTCGCCACCCCGCCGCGCCTGGGCCTTGCCGCCCCGGTGAAAAAACTGCTTAAACGCGCGGCCGACGTATTGCTTACAGGAGAGTCGCGATGACCCGCACCGTAATGTGCCGCAAGTACCACAAAGAAATGCCAGGCCTGGATCGTGCCCCCTACCCGGGCGCCAAGGGCCAGGACATCTTCGAGAACATCTCGCAGCAAGCCTGGGCCGACTGGCAGAAAGAGCAGACCATGCTGATCAACGAGAAGCGCCTGAACATGATGAACGCCGAGGACCGCAAATTCCTCCAGGGCGAGATGGACAAGTTCTTCTCCGGCCAGGATTACGAGAAGGCCGAAGGCTACGTTCCACCTAGCGAATAACCCCGGAAAATCGTAAGCGACGGAATTAATTTAAAAAATTTTCAAAAAGTCGTTGACGTAAATCCGAAAAACCCTTTTAATGCGCCCCGTTGCCCAGATAGCTCAGTCGGTAGAGCAGGGGATTGAAAATCCCCGTGTCGGCGGTTCGATTCCGTCTCTGGGCACCACTAATACCGAAAAGCCCCAAGCGAAGTGATTCCTTGGGGCTTTTTTCATGCCTGCGATTCATCAGCGAACGCAGGCCTACTCGCGCACGGAAATGCCGCGAGCTTATGGGAGCCAGGGATGAAATCGATTGCCGTTGCCGTCGCCATGCTGCTGAGCCTGACTGGCTGTATCGGCGCCACCGTCGTGCTGCCGGAAAAACAGACCTATCCCACCTCGGCCCATCGCATCCTGCGCCTGAAGAACATCACCCCCAAGGTCAGCAAATCGGAGAAGTCCGACGTCACCCGCGAATGGTGCGGTGTCACTCTTTGGGCCGTGGTCGTGCCGGTGCCTTTGCTACTGCCGGTGTGCAAGACCTACAGCGAAGTGGCCTACGGCCCGGACATCGATGGCGACCAGGTCGTACTGTTCAACGCCAGGCAAACCATCAGCTCGCCCATGTACGCCTGCGGCCCAATGATGATCCTCGCGCCGATCCTCCATGGTTACGAAGGCAACCAGATCTGCGGGATGATGCGTTAGGCCAGCACAGCCACCATCGACCGCGCCGCCTCGAACAGCGGCGCCTGCACCCCGCCGACCTGCGACGCCACGATCAACCCCTCGCCGATCAGAAACAGCTGCTGCGCAGCGCCTTGCTTGCACCCCGCCTGCTGGCAGACCTGCTCAAGCGCCGCCATGACCTTGTCCTTGTGCAACCTGGCCAGCACATGGGGTGGCTCGGCCGGCCCGGCATACTCGGCCGAGGCGTTGATGAAGGCGCAGCCGTAAAAGTCTTCAGAGCGCGCCCAGGCCTCGATGAAGTCGATATAGGCCAGCGGCCGCGCTTTTGCCTCAACGGCCGCCAGAGCGCTTTGCAGGCGCGCCAGAAAATCGTGATCGCGCCGCTGCAGCGCCGCCTCGATCAACAACTCCTTGCTGGGGAAATGCCGGTACAGGGTCTTCTTGGTTACCCCGGCCTCCTGGCTCAACTGCTCGACGCCGGTACCGTGGTAACCCTGGCGGTAGAACAGCTGCAGCGCCGACTGGGCGATTTTCTCGGACGTACTCATGCCACACCTTCGATCTGGACAGTTGCCAACAGTGTATACCGATCGGTTGACTTGCAGGTAAACCGATCGGTATCCTCGGCGCACATTGCCCAGCCGGAGACTGCACCCATGCCATTCAAATCCAAGGCGCCCGCCGCCCCTTCCCTGCATTTCAGCTTGCTATCACTGATCGGCGCGGCCCTGGCGATCGGCGCAACCGGCTGGCTCAGCCAGGTATCCGGCGCGCTGTGGCTGATGGCCCCGTTTGGCGCCAGCTGCGTGCTGGCCTTCGGCATGCCCGACTCGCCACTGGCACAACCGCGCAACATCATCGGCGGCCACGTGATTGCCACACTGGTGGGCCTGGCAGTGCTGCATACCCTCGGCGACAGTTGGTGGAGCGCAGCCCTGGCC
Organism: Pseudomonas sp. 2835; assembly: GCF_050435905.1. Lineage (NCBI taxonomy): Bacteria > Pseudomonadati > Pseudomonadota > Gammaproteobacteria > Pseudomonadales > Pseudomonadaceae > Pseudomonas > Pseudomonas sp. 2835. Next base: position 185,951 of record NZ_JBNDLE010000007.1, read on the forward strand.
GTCGGCCTGGCCCTGGCCGCCATGCAGCAGACCCGCACCCTGCACGCGCCGGCCGGGGCCAACCCGCTGGTGGTGATCGCCAGCCATGCACCGCTGAGCTTCGTGATTACCCCGGTGCTGGCCGGCTCGCTGGTGATCGTCGCCGTGGCCTGGTGCCTGAACAATGCGCGCCAGGCCAACAGCTACCCGAAATACTGGTACTGAATGGCGCTATGCCGAGGGCTGTTGACCACCGTCAATATGCCCTCGGCCCACCCCGATAAAATGCTCTGAGGATATTAGAAGGAACCAACAGGCCTCCCCATGAGCGAAGAATCCACTGCCCTGCCCCTGCCCTCGCCTGCCACTGAAACACCTGCGAGCCCCAGCCCAAACCCGGCACGCAAAGCTGCCAGCACCCGCCCACGTCGCCCGCGCACCCCACGCAAGCCTGCAGCCAGCGCCGCTGCCGAAGCTGAAATCAGTACCATCAGCCAGCAACCAGCAGCTTTAAAAGTCGCCTCGGCGCCGCGCGGCTCCAACGAGGACAGCGCTTCGGCCAAGCTACCGGCCAGCTACCCGTACCGCAACCGCATGCGCCGCGCCGAGTACGAAAAGGCCAAGCACGAACTGCAGATCGAGCTGCTCAAGGTGCAAAGCTGGGTCAAGGAAACCGGCCAGCGCATCGTCGTGCTGTTCGAAGGCCGTGACGCCGCCGGCAAGGGCGGCACCATCAAGCGCTTCATGGAACACCTGAACCCGCGTGGCGCGCGGATCGTCGCCCTGGAGAAGCCTTCCGAGCAGGAAAAGGGCCAGTGGTACTTCCAGCGCTACGTCCAGCACCTGCCCACGGCCGGTGAAATGGTCTTCTTCGACCGCTCCTGGTACAACCGCGCCGGGGTCGAGCGGGTCATGGACTTCTGCTCGCCGCTGCAATACCTGGAGTTCATGCGCCAGGCGCCTGAGCTCGAACGCATGCTGTGCAACAGCGGCATCCTGCTGTTCAAGTACTGGTTCTCGGTAAACCGCGAAGAGCAGTTGCGACGCTTCATCTCCCGCCGTGACGACCCGCTCAAGCACTGGAAGCTGTCGCCGATCGACATCAAGTCGCTGGACAAGTGGGACGAATACACCGCCGCCAAGGAAGCGATGTTCTTCCACACCGACACCGCCGACGCCCCGTGGACGGTAATCAAGTCCGACGACAAGAAGCGCGCGCGGATCAACTGCATCCGCCACTTTCTGCACTCGCTGGACTACCCCGGCAAGGACCTGAGCGTCGCCCACCAGCCTGACCCGCTGCTGGTAGACCGCGCCGCGCGCGTGCTCGAAGAAGAAGACCGCGGGGAACTGGCCCAGCCGGCCTGAGCCTGCTCCGTGCCGTCGGCGGCACTTGGGTTTCCCGGCCAACTGCGATTCAATACGCAGAATTTATCCGGCTCAGCACAAGGGTTCACCGATGGCCTCCAGCAGCAAACAACAGAAACGCGCCAAACGCGCCGCCAACAAGGCCCGCGAGAACCGCATGGTGCGTAGCGGCCAGGCGGTCAAAAGCTCGGGCGAAAGCTCCAGCGCCAGCGTCGAGCAGGTCTTCAACAAAGCCATGGAATCGGGCAGCTACAGCGCCTTGTTCGATAAAATGAAGCAAACCCAGGACAACGGCCTGGTCGCGCTGATTTCGGTATTCCTGGTCGACCCGTTGCTGGCCCTGGTGCTCAAGGGCCACAAGGAAGAACACGCCACCGACTACATCGTCATGGTCTTCACTGCCTACCGCAAATGGCTGGACGGCGCCGACGAAGCCACGACCATGGCCTGGCTCGAGAGCGACGAGTTCCAGGAAGCCTACATCAGCGCTTCCGAGGCGGTGGCCAAGCAACAGAAGAAGTTTGGCTGACAGCTTGCCTGGCTCCTGATTCCTCGGGGGCCAGACCCCTCAAAGAAAAATCCTACATCGACCACAGGTCCCTAGCCGATTGACCATCACCTCGACGCCACCTAACCTTTGTTGACCGTTTACAACGTATACAAAGTCAGGAGCGTAGACATGGCTTCCCCGGTTCTGTCGTTTCGCGTCGAAGCATCCCTCGCCGAAAAGCTCGATCAACTGGCAGCCGCCACCGATCGAGATCGCCAATATCACCTCAAGCGCGCTTTGCTGCGCTATGTCGAAGCCGAGTCATGGCACGTGCAGGCGATTGCTGCCGGCATCAGCGATGCCGACACTGGCAACCTGACCGACCTCTCTCAGGTCAAGGCAAAGTGGGTGAAACGCGAATATGATTGCACTGACGGCGAAGGCTGAAAGCGACCTGGATTCGATTTTCGAGCACTATCATCTCAAGGCAGGCAGCAAAACGGCCTTTGCAATGGTTCAGGGCATATTGAGCAGCCTGGAAATGCTCGAGCGCTTCCCAGGTGCAGGCCGACCCTCGCCAGTGCCGGATGTGCGTGAGCTGGTGCTCGCCCACATCCCCTTTATTGCCCCGTACCGCTTGCTCGACGGACGGGTCCAGGTATTGCGATTTCTGCATCAGCGCAGTGAGCGACCTGAGCACTGGTAAAGCCCACCGCGTGAGCCGCGATGAGCCCGCAACGGCCAAAACAAAAAGGCCGCGATCCTCACAGATCGCGGCCTTTGTCATTGCACCTGCATCACATCAATTGTTCAGCACCGCCCGCCCGGCGGCCTCGGCCTTGCGCTTGCGCGCTACCAGCAGCCCGGCGGCGACCACAGCAATCGACAACAAGCCGGTCGCGACGATTTCGATGCGATGATCCGGACGGATCAGCATCACCGTCAGGATGCCGACGATGAAGGCGATGGTCGCCCAGGTCAGGCCCGGGAACAGCCACATCTTGAAGGCGATCTTCTCGCCGCGCTGCATGCGCTGACGGCGCATGCGCAGTTGCGACACGGCGATCACCAGGTACACCAGCAAGGCAATGGCGCCGGAGCTCGCCAGCAAGAACTCGAACACCTGGGCAGGCGCCAGGTAGTTGGCGATCACGGTGAGGAACGCCGCCGCAGTCGACAGCACCACTGCCACGTACGGGGTACCGCTGGAAGTGGTGCGCTGGGCCATGGCTGGCGCATCGCCACGTTTGCTCAGGGAGAAGAGCATGCGCGAAGAGGTGTACAGCGCCGAGTTCAGGCAGCTGGTCACAGCGATCAGCACGACGATGTCGACGATCAGCTTGGCGTTGGGGATGCCCATCAGGTTGAGCACGGTCTGGTACGAGCCGACTTCGGCCAGGTCACTGTTGGTCCACGGCACCAGGGCCACGACCACGAAGATCGATACGAGGTAGAACAGGAAGATCCGCCAGATCACCGAGTTGGTGGCCTTGGTGATCTGCTTGCCCGGGTCTTTCGACTCGGCGGCAGCGATGGTGACGATTTCGGTACCCATGAACGAGAACATGGTGGTCAGCATCGCTGCCAGCACCGCGCCCATACCGTTGGGCATAAAACCCTGGGTATCGAACAGGTGGCTGACGCCGCTGACCTGGCTGTTGGGCAGCAGGCCGAAGATCGCGGCCACACCTAGAATGATGAAGCCAATGATCGCCACTACCTTGAGCAACGCGAACCAGAACTCGAATTCACCGTAGTTCTTCACACTGAACAGGTTGGTGGCGGTCAGCAGCAAGGTGATCACCAGGGTAAACACCCATATGCCGATGTCGGGGAACCAGGCATGAAGGATGGTCGCGGCGGCGTTGGCCTCCAGCGGAATCACCAGCACCCAGAACCACCAGTACAGCCAGCCGATAGTAAAGCCGGCCCAGTGGCCGATGGCCTTGTCGGCGTACGTCGAAAACGACCCGGTATCCGGCGAGGCAACGGCCATCTCGGCCAGCATGCGCATCACCAGCACCACCAGGGTCCCGGCGGCGGCATAGGCCAGCAAGACCGCAGGGCCGGCTTCGGCGATGGCGTGGCCGGAGCCGACGAACAGCCCGGCACCGATGACACCGGCAATCGACAGCATGGTCACATGCCGTTGTTTGAGCCCCTGAGCGAGGTCGTTGGAATTGTGCGTACCGCTCATAAAACTACCTTTGCGAGAAATGGCGTTTTGATCCTGCTACCGAGTCGCGCTCTTAAAAAAGAGTGCTACATCCTGTTGCCGATCGATAACGCAATTACCGCGCCATGGCGATGACCGTTCGTTCGAAAATTCTCACAGCCCCGTTTAACAAGGCTTACAGGCCTTTCGGCCAAGACTTGACCGAAAGCCCCTGAAAAACCGGCGGAATTGGCCAATTACTGAAATACCCACTTACAAATGCCACGGGTGCACCACAATCCGTCACCGGTAACACCTCATGCACTTCCTACGACCACATAGGTACAACCCTAAGGTACAACCAAAGCCGTAAATAAAGGCCCGAACCTGGGCACAAGGTCAGAAACGACTTCCCAGAAACGGCCAAAACTGGCACCATCGCGCCTTTTTTCATCAAGGCTCCGGCCCTGGAAACGAGGGTAGGCGGACATCTGCGCGACAGTCCACTGCAGCGATGCGACACCCGCCCTCCCACCAACCGATTGCCTCTCCCGACGTTATTGGCTGTCTTCGGACCGCTATGCTAGCTTGGCGCCTCGCCAGGAAGGCCGCTAACAGCAGGAGCGCACCAGAACACATGAGGACCGCACATGGCTGAGGCCACGCCCGCGCTGGAAATCCGCAACCTGCACAAACGCTACGGCGACCAGGAAATCCTCAAGGGAATTTCGCTGACCGCGCGTGATGGCGACGTGATCTCGATCCTGGGATCCTCCGGCTCCGGCAAGTCCACTCTGCTGCGCTGCATCAACCTGTTGGAAAACCCGCACCAGGGCCAGATCCTGGTGGCTGGCGAAGAGCTCAGGCTCAAGGCGGCAAAAAACGGTGAACTGGTGGCCGCTGACAACAAGCAGATCAATCGCCTGCGCAGCGAGATCGGCTTTGTCTTCCAGAATTTCAACCTGTGGCCGCACATGAGCATCCTCGACAACATCATCGAGGCGCCGCGCCGGGTGCTGGGCCAGAGCAAGGCCGAGGCCATCGAGCATGCCGAAGCGCTGCTGAACAAGGTCGGCATCCACAACAAGCGTCACAGCTACCCGGCCGAGCTGTCCGGTGGCCAGCAACAGCGTGCGGCCATCGCCCGCACCCTGGCAATGAAGCCCAAGGTCATTCTGTTCGACGAGCCGACCTCGGCCCTGGACCCGGAAATGGTTCAGGAAGTGCTCAACGTTATCCGTGCCCTCGCCGAAGAAGGCCGTACCATGCTACTGGTTACCCACGAAATGGGCTTTGCCCGCCAGGTGTCCAGCGAAGTCGTCTTCCTGCACCAAGGGTTGGTCGAAGAGCAAGGAACGCCGCAGCAGGTTTTCGAAAACCCGACCTCGGCGCGTTGTAAACAATTCATGTCCAGCAACCGCTAACGGAGCAACACGCATGCAGACCTATAAGAAATTCCTCCTGGCCGCTGCCGCCACGCTGGTGTTCTCGGCCAATGCCATGGCTGCCGAGAAACTGAAGATGGGCATCGAGGCGGCCTACCCGCCTTTCAACAACAAGGATGCCAGCGGCCAGGTCGTCGGTTTCGACAAAGACATCGGCGACGCCCTGTGCGCCAAGATGAAGGTCGAGTGTGAAGTCGAGGTCTCTGACTGGGACGGCATCATTCCCGCCCTGAACGCGAAGAAGTCCGACTTCATCATCTCCTCGCTGTCGATCACCGACGAGCGTAAACAGGCGGTGGACTTCACCGACCCGTACTACTCGAACAAGCAGCAGTTCATCGCCCCGAAAAACGTCGACTTCAAAACTGACCGCGCATCGCTCAAGGGCAAGACCATTGGCACCCAGCGCGCCACCCAGGCCGCGACCTGGCTAGACGACAACGGCGGCATGGACGGCGAATTCAAGGTCAACCTCTATGATGGTCAGGAAAACGCCTACCTGGACCTGACCTCCGGCCGCGTCGATGCCATCCTTGCCGATAAATACGCCAACTACGACTGGCTCAAGTCCGACGCCGGTAAAAACTACGAGTTCAAAGGCGATCCGGTGAACGAAAGCGACAAGGTCGGTATCGCTGTGCGCAAAGGTGACAACGAACTGCGCAACAAGCTCAACGCCGCCCTGAAAGAAATCGTTGCCGACGGCACCTACGAGAAGATCAACAACAAGTACTTCCCGTTCAGCATCTATTGATTCGCCCCGACCGGCATTGCCCTGGAGGCGATGCCGGTCCCTTGAACAAACCTGCCCATGAATATTGATCTTTACGGATTCGGTCCGGCCCTGATGGCCGGGACGCTGATGACCGTCAAACTCGCATTGTCGGCCCTGCTCCTGGGGCTGGTACTGGGACTGCTTGGCGCCCTGGCCAAGACCTCACCCTATAAACCCCTGCAATGGCTGGGTGGTTTCTACTCCACACTGGTTCGCGGCGTGCCCGAGCTGCTCTGGGTACTGTTGATCTACTTCGGCACCGTCAGCCTGATGAACCGGCTGGGCGAGCTTCTGAATATTCCTGGCCTGGAGCTCAACGCCTTTGCCGCAGGCGTGATCGCCCTGGGCCTGTGCTTCGGCGCCTATGCCACGGAAGTATTCCGTGGTGCGCTGCTGGCGATCCCCAAGGGCCACCGTGAAGCCGGCCTGGCGCTCGGCCTGTCCAAGGGGCGGATCTTCTCCAGGCTGGTGCTGCCACAAATGTGGCGCATCGCCCTGCCGGGGCTGGGCAACCTGTTCATGATCCTGATGAAAGACACCGCGCTGGTCTCGGTGATCGGCCTGGAAGAAATCATGCGTCACTCGCAAATCGCCGTGACCGTGAGCAAGCAACCCTTCACCTTCTACATGGTCGCCGCCATCATTTACCTGGGCCTTACCGTGCTGGCCATGACCGGCATGCACTTCATGGAAAAACGCGCCGGTCGCGGCTTCGCGAGGGCCAATCAATGAACTGGGAAGTCATCATCAAGTGGCTGCCACGCCTGGCCCAGGGCGCCACGCTGACGCTCGAGCTGGTCGCCATTGCAGTCATTGCCGGCTTGATCCTCGCCATTCCTCTGGGTATCGCGCGCTCTTCGCGACTCTGGTACGTGCGGGCACTGCCTTACGGCTACATTTTCTTCTTCCGCGGCACGCCGCTGCTGGTGCAGCTGTTTTTGGTGTACTACGGGCTGGCCCAGTTCGATGCCGTGCGCAACAGCGCCTTGTGGCCTTACCTGCGCGATCCGTTCTGGTGCACGGTGCTGACCATGACCCTGCACACTGCCGCCTACATCGCAGAAATCCTGCGTGGCGCGCTGCAGGCCATCCCCCGTGGCGAGATCGAAGCGGCGCGGGCCCTGGGCATGTCCCGGGCCAAGGCAATGCTCTACATCATGCTGCCCCGCGCCGCCCGCATTGGCCTGCCGGCGTACAGCAACGAAGTGATCCTGATGCTCAAGGCCAGTGCCCTGGCGAGTACCGTTACCCTGCTGGAACTGACCGGCATGGCGCGGACGATCATCGCCCGGACCTACCTGCCGGTGGAGATCTTCTTCGCGGCGGGGCTGTTCTACCTGCTGATTTCCTTCCTGCTGGTGCAAGCCTTCAAGCAGCTGGAACGCTGGCTGCGCGTCGACGCCTGCCAGGGTCGATAAACCTGTATAACGGGGCTGATCTCAGCCCCGTTTTCGTATCCGCTCATGACCACTGCCCTTCCCCTCTGCGCCGACCAACTGCTCAGCCGCTTCCAGGCGCTGGACGCTTTTTTGCGCGAGCATCAGGCGCTATGGCGGCCACGGCCTTTCACCCAGCTGGCGCTGGCGTGGGAAGCCGAGCACTCGGCCCTTGCCCACTGGTTACGCCAGCGCTCGTTGAGTGAGGCGGAGGCGGCGCACAATCACCCCGAGCAGCTAGACGCCCCCGCACCTTTTCCACAACTGGCACGCCGGGCGGCAGAGCTGTCTGCCGTCGGTGAGTTATCCACTGTTGCCCTGCCCGCTGCTGGTCCTCGCCTGAATGTCGAGGTGCCGGGGCGCAAATGGCAGCAGATCGAAGCCTTCGCCAGCCACCTGGGGTTTATCCACAAGCCACGCCACTGGCTGGACTGGTGCGCCGGCAAAGGTCATCTGGGCCGGCGCCTGCTGCAGCCGCACAGCCAGCAACTGACCTGCCTGGAATACGACCCGGCGCTGGTCGAAGGCGGCAGCGCCCTCAGCCAGCATCACCAACTGCCCGCCGATCACCGCATTCAGGATGTACTGGCCGATAGCGCCGCCCTGCAATTGAGCGCCGAGCACACCGCTGTCGCCCTGCACGCCTGTGGCGACCTGCATGTACGCCTGATGCAACTGGCAAGTCTCAAGGGTTGTCGCCAACTGGCCATCGCGCCGTGCTGCTACAACCGCATCCAGGCGCCGCAATACCAGCCGTTATCCACAGCCGCCAAGGCGTCTGGCCTGCAGTTGTCGATTGATGATCTTGGCTTGCCGCTCAGCGAAACCGTTACCGCAGGTGCGCGGGTACGCCGCCAGCGTGACGAGTCCATGGCCAGACGCCTGGGCTTCGATCTGTGGCAACGGCAGTTGCGTGGGGTGGATGAGTACCTGCCAACGCCTTCGCTGCCGGTCAGTTGGCTGCACAAGCCGTTCGCCGACTACTGTCGGGGCCTTGCCGAACTCAAGGAGTTGCAGGCAGGTGCCGAGCCCGATTGGCCCGCGCTGGAAGCCGCCGGCTGGCAGCGCCTGACCCAGGTGCGCAACCTGGAATTGCTGCGCAATCTGTTTCGCCGCCCGCTGGAATTATGGCTGGTGCTGGATCGCGCACTGTTCCTGGAAGAACAGTGCTATCAGGTACAGCTCGGGGTGTTTTGTGAACAGCCTCTCACTCCACGCAACCTGCTGCTGCTGGCCGAACGTCAGTAAAGACGCTAAGCCTGTGGATAAGTCTGTGCGCAACTTTGCGCCGAACCCCAGCAAATTCGTGGATCCAAGCACTTTCACAGGCTGGTCATTTTTTGTTCACTGATTAATCGTCAGCAAAAACAGCCATTTGCGCAAAGACCAACGGCGGGCGTTGGTCCGATGCAATGCGCACCTGTTTGGCATGCGGCTTGTGCATAAGCCTTCGCGCGAATAGCGCTAAGCAGGCTGAATCAGGCCAGTTTCAGCAGGCTCATGCCCACCAGCAACAGCGCCAGGCCCAACCAGCCGCGACCCACCAGGCGCTGACCAAACAGTGCCCAACCCATGGCCACGGTGGCGAGGATGCCGAAGCCACCCCAGATGGCGTAAGCCAGCGACAGTTCGATATCTCGCACAGCCTGGGCGAGCGCGGTAAAGGCGGCCAGCACACAGAGAATCGAAGCAATCCCCAGGCCGCGCTTTTTGAAACCGTCGGAGTACTTGAGCAGCAGGTTGGCGATCACTTCCAGCACGATCGCCAGGCCCAGCCAGGCGAAGGGAATCCAGTTCATGCTCAGCATGGCAGGGCCTCCATATTGCGCGGGGCAGGTGCGGCGTGGGTACCCGACTTGATCAGCAGGATACCGGCGATCATCACACCCAGGCCGGCGGCCTTGAGCAGGCCCAGGCTCTCGCCCAGCCAGGTGACGCTGATCAGGGTGATCAGAACGATGCCGATGCCTTCCCACAGGGCGTAGGCCACGCCCACCGGCACGCGTTTTACCGCCAGTGCCAGGAAAAAGTACGACAGGCCGATCATCAGGTACATCAACCCGTGGCCAAGAATGGGGAAATGACTGGCGGCGAATTTCATCGACGCGGTGCCGATCACCTCAGCGGTGATGGCGATAAACAGATAGATCCAGGAACGCATGATGCCCTCCCACGGGCGACACAAGCCGAGCGAAATCCCGCTGACGGCTACAGACAAAGAGAAGAGAAAGGCTGTTTGTCGGGGGAGGCGCTAGAGGTCGCCGGTCCAGTGACGTTCACGGGAAACCAGGCGGGAGGTGAGGAGCGGAAACGCTTTAGTGTTCAACATAATGAACAACAAATTAGCTCAAGACATCGTTAAAGTCAAATCGATAGAAAATGACTAATTAATTTTCGCGTCTTTCAGTCCGTATTTAGGTGAAAGCCCTTAAAGGTTGCAGAAAGGTTCGTAAATTATATTACCCGGCCTGATAAAGGCATCGCGGGGCAAGCCCGCTCCCACCCTGTAGGAGCGGGCTTGCCCCGCGATCCCCCCTAAGATTCCACCTCACCCTCGTGTCAAAACGCCGCACCCCCAGCAAAATGACAATTAATTATTGTAATACGATAATTTTTCACAAATAATGCACCCCGCTCAACTAGCACGGAGGGAAACCATGAACAGTAAGACAGTGGCTTACGCGAGATCGCGTCTGCGAGTGATCGGTGCATTCGCCGCGGTACTCGCCTGGGGTACAGGGATCGTCGAATTCGGCGGCAACGTATTGTTGTGGGTGTTCGAAAAAGCCCAGGTGCAAAGCGCCTACCTGCAAAGCTTCGGTGAAAACATGCCGCTGCTGCTGGCCCCGGACTACCAGCCTTCGCACCTGGCCCTGGGCCTGGTGATCGCCCTGGAACTGATCCCCGCCAGCGTCTCGGCCTTTGCCTTGTACCTGACCGGCTTGTTCTTCCTGCGCCTGTCCCGGGGCGAAACCTGGACGACGCAAAACATCAAGATGCTCTGGTGGGTGGGCTTGCTGTGCATCGGCTTGCCGATGGTCTGGCCGATGATCGGCACCTTGCAGGGCCTGGCGTTCTCCATCGACCTGCCCAAAGGCGAAAGAAGCTTCAGCGTATCGATCGGTGTATCATCCCAGGCGGTTTACGAGATCATGAAAGGCATTTTCCTGTGCGCCTTCTCACTCCTCATGCGTGACGCCAAAACCATCAGCGATGAACACAACTGTTATGTCTAGCTTGCCCCTATGCCGATAATTATTCGACTCGATGTAGTCATGGCCAAGAACAAGATCCGCTCCAAGGATCTGGCCGAGATTATCGGTATTACGGAGGCGAACCTGTCGTTGCTGAAAAACGGCAAGATCAAGGGTTTCAAGATGGAAACCCTCGAGAAGCTCTGTCGCGCGTTGAACTGCCAGCCAGGTGACCTGCTGGAGTTCAGCGAGGAATGAACAAGGAACTGGCAACTCGTGAGCAATTCACTCAAGTGGCGCGCTGCGCTGCTGGCCGTCGGCCTGCTCGGCGGCTGCGGCCCCAGCTATACCTATAGATACTCCCCACCGCCAAGCATGGCGGGCATGAACTGCATCAACGCCTGCTCGATGGAACGCAACCACTGCAAACAGATGGCGCGCCTGCAGGAAAACAGCGACCACGCCCTGTACCAGGCCAACTACAGAAGCTACCAGCTTTGCCAGGCCGGCAAGAGCAAAAAGGAAGCGCGCAAAAGCTGCTACTACCCCAGCTACCCGTTCAACAGCGGCTCTAGCTACTCGTGCGGCAGCGACTACGACAGCTGCTACCAGGCCTGCGGCGGCACCATCCACCGTATCCTCAACAAAGACTGACGCCTCGAATAAACGGAATTGACTGTGGATATCATTAGATCCATCGCCCTGCTTGCGTGTGCGTTTTACCTCAGCGGCTGCGCCTTCATGTCCGACTGGCAAGTCCCGCCACCCCGGTCTGACTGGCAAGTGCCCCCCATGCAGATGTACGGCAACCAGAGCTTCCCCGGCCCGGACTTCAGCAGAGACCACCGCGCCATCCAGCACTACCTCGACACACACAAACACTGACACTTCGACCAAACGGAATTGCCTGTGGCTATCATCAGATCCTTCATCCTGCTGGCGTGCGCGTTTTACCTGAGCGGCTGCACGACCGGCGACTACACCCCCATGTCTGGCTGGGAAATCCCGCAGATGCAGATCTATGGCGATAAGGGCTACACCGGCCCGGCCTACAGCTGCAAGAAAAAGCACGGTTGCCGAGAGCACTGTAAAAAGCACGATTGCCGTTACAAACCGCTGATATTCGACCCCACCAAAGCCGAACCCAGCGCCACGACAATGCACCGCGGCTGGTAATAAAGCACCCCGCGATACCCGCTGAAACCGGGCATCGCGAGGAATGTTGCAGAAGTAGTTTACAGACGCAAACTGATCGCTATAATGACGCCCCTGTGCCGGTATAGCTCAGATGGTAGAGCAACTGACTTGTAATCAGTAGGTCCCGGGTTCGATTCCTGGTGCCGGCACCATACGCAGTAAAAAAGAGGCTCACCGCAAGGTGGGCCTTTTTTGTTTGCGTTGGCCCATCCGCCGGTCGGGAGCGGGCTCGCCGGCAATGAGCTGCTGAAGGCGGCGTCTGAATCGCAACCGCTGTGCGCTTGATCACCTCCGCTGATCGACCCAGTTCGTCACATTCGCCACTGCGCCTCCTCCCTAAGAACTTGGCCCGATCCGGTGTCAACGCCGATGCCCAAAGCCAGTGTCTTATTTCTGAGCAGTGCAGAAATAAATAGCACCCTCCAAAAAACATAATCACTCATAGAATCGGGATTTTTCCTATGTGCAGCCAAAGCCATACGAACTAATCTCTCATTGCACCCATTAAAAAGTGCACACTTAAATCAAATAAAAAAGGATATTCCTATGGGTATGTGGTGCTGCATGTATATCAACGAATTTAAAGTCGACCAACCCACTGAAGACGAAGTAGAGTCTGTCAAACCAGAAGAAGCGTTCACGCCAGAAGAGCTCGCCATACTGGTTGAGTAACGAAAATAAATGAGGCGATTTTTTCGCCTCATTTTTTGGCTTATATGGAAACTTCCTGTCTATGAAAACAATTGCCCCTGAGCGTACGTTGTCACTGGACGATGCAGAAAGCGCAATCGATCAGCACTTTTCCAGCGAAGGAATTCATTTAACCCTACGTCGTTACGGTAGCCCGCTGTCCAGCACTGTTGCCACCCTTCACCTCCCCTACGACAGTAGCGGCATAGAATGTGTCGGTTGTGGCAAAGGTTATGAAGCAGAGGCTCGTGTGGGTGCGAAGTTCGAGGCTTATGAGCATTACATGGGCCCCCTTCAGCTACGAAAGCATAGCGCACTGCATTGTTTTGATTCGGTTATTTCTCAACCGGCCTTGCAAAACATACTGCCGATGCAAATGCTTCGCCACTGTGGCGCATCACAGATGGCTGTACTTTCCTTCGAGGCGCATGAAGCATCCGCAGGCGTTGAATTACTCTATCCGTCATTTCTGATTAACCATCAGTATGCGAACGAGTCGCTTGCCGGTGATGATACTGATTATAGCGCTGCGCGCCGATATTCCTGCGGCACCGGTGTGGCAGCGGGTGTGGGATTTAACGAAGCGGCAATTCATGCCGCGAGCGAGGTCATAGAGCGCCATGGCATTGGGCGCTTTATTGCACAACATTTCTTCTATGATTCAAAAGAACCGATAAGAAAGATTGTTGACAACTCAATGCCAGAGCATCTGTTAAACACCTTGCGTGATGCAGAAACTGCCATAGGCGCTTCAATCGAGGTATTTGACGCCTCTAGTCAAATAGCCTATCCCGTGTTTATTGCGTACTGCCCGGAGAAGACGATCGCTGATATTCATGTCATTGGTGGCGGCTGTTCACTTTACCCAAGCCATGCCGCAGCACGTGCGATCAAGGAGCTAGTGCAGCAATACAAAGTAGCTGAAGGCGTGCAGCACGTCACACAAGAGTGGACCAGTTCAAAAAACAACTTGGCCAAAAACCCAAGGCTGCTGCGCTGTTTGCGCATGGCGTTTGGGGCCACCCAGCGTGCCAAAACAGTACTTTCCCCGATGCCTCAAGACCCGAAAAAAATGCCACTAGCGCTGCACTTGTCCCATTTAAAAAGTGAGTGTTTTAAAGCCAATCATCCCCTTTGGATAAAAGAATTACATTCCAGCCCCAACCAGGTTAGCCTGGCCTGTGCGGTCATGCCAAAAATGGAAAGATTTTCGATTGTCTCACTGGGCGGAAAAGTTGTCCCCTGTTATCTATACGAGTAAACAGTAAAGCCGTCGTAGCCATGACGGCCTGGTCATTATAAAACGCGCTTTAAATCTCGCCATGCGCCGCTCTGACGCAAGCGTTGCTGTCAAAACGTCTCCCATTACCTTTCGGAACCAGGCCTTTCATGAGCCCAGCAGAAAAAAAGAGCCCGCGCGAATTACCATGCCGTGACTATTTTCTTTCTCCTTCTTTAGGTATCGCCACCCAGGCGATCCATTTAGGGCAACATGAGAATGGACTGGACCAGTTTCCAGTTCCAGCGCTCATTTGTAACTCTGCAACCCTCCTGAATTCAATTGAAGAAGGCAGAGAGATGCTAGGCAATGCAGAGCAGGAGAATTTTGCCTACCAACGTTATGCAAACCCTACCGTTTCAATTTTAGAAGCGAAATTTCGTGCCATTGAACACTGCTCTTATAGCCTCGCGGTCAACAGCGGGATGACCGCCTGCCTGCTTGTTTTTCGCGCCCTGTTGAGCGCAGGCGATCATGTCATCGTACCCCACAGTGTATTTTACGAAATCATTGAGCAGCTTAATTATGAAGTAAACCATCGCGGTATTGAAATGTCGCTTATCGACGAATACCAGGCAGCGGCCTTTGAGCGCGCGATCCAACCGAACACGAAAATAATATTTATCGAAGCCCCCACCAACCCGGCTTTTTTAGATATCAACATCCCTGACCTTGTAGCGCTTTGTAAAAAGCACAACATTCTTCTTGTTGTCGATAACACCTTTCTTACACCTGTCTGCCAAAAACCACTTTCCCTGGGGGCTGCAGTAACATTATATTCCAGCACCAAGCATATCAACGGTCACGGCGATGTCATGGGCGGCATGGTAAGTACCAATAAACCGGACCTATTCAGGGCATTGAAATATCACAGGGACAGTGCAGGGCTCATATTAGATCCGTTCTCGGCCTGGCTCACGATACGAGGGTTAAGGACGCTGCCACTGCGATTAAAAAAACATACCGATAATGCACATGCGGTGATCGCCATGCTGCGTGAAGAGTTTCCGGAACTGGAGTGGCGTACGGTCTGGTCGACTAAAAGTGCGCAAACCAACGGAATTTCTCCGTCATTGCATACAGGCCTTATCGCCATTGTTCTTCCATCGCGAGAATCGGCTACAACCTTTGTTCGTCATCTGCAGCTTATCCGGATAGGTACAACCTTCGGCAACATTGAGTCCTTATGCTATCACTACGGTAGTTTTAGCAGGGAAGGCAGCACCGATCTGGAGAAAATTGGCGTGCCGGACGGCTTGGTGCGAATCTCTGTTGGCCTGGAAGATAGCGATGATATTAATGCAGACATCAGGCGTGCACTGCGCCTTGCAAAGTAAAGCAAAACCACTGCACGAAGGTGAAGCGCAAGTCCGTCAGCAGTCGCGTATTAGATTCTGCCAAGCCCCCCCACCTTGTAATCCTCTCCCCCATCCGTTATAGCTAAAAAGGCATCCATAACCAAAAGAGGCAGAATCAGCCCCGTCATGTACGAGACCACACGTATCTTTCGCCCTTCAGGCCCGTTTGCCGCGTTGTTCGGCAAGCCTTACGGGCCCAACGCTGTCGCTAGCCCTTCGCTGACCAGCTCCCCTCTCTCGACGCTGTTCCACACCTTGTCGATTCCACCTCGCGACGCCCTGCTCGCGCACAAGCGCAAGCGCCCTGTCCCTCCGCCTGCCAGCTGACATCTGAAGTTTCCGCTTCCCCTCGCCCTCGGTTCTGCCGTTCAGGGCTGGAGTCGCTTTGCATTTTTTCAGTGTTTTCTGTCAGGAAATCTTATGACTATTCGTGTTGCCATTATCGGCGCGGGCCCGTCCGGCCTGGCGCAGCTGCGTGCCTTTCAATCCGCTCATGCCCAGGGTGCCGAGATGCCCGAGGTGGTGTGTTTCGAGAAGCAGGCCGACTGGGGCGGGATGTGGAACTACACCTGGCGCACCGGCCTGGATGAGCACGGCGAGCCGGTGCACGGCAGTATGTATCGCTACCTGTGGTCGAACGGGCCGAAGGAATGCCTGGAGTTCGCCGATTACAGTTTCGATGAGCATTTCGGTCGGCCGATTTCGTCTTATCCACCGCGCGAGGTGCTCTGGGACTACATCCAGGGCCGGGTGAAAAAGGCCGGTGTGCGCGATTACATTCGCTTCAATACCGCGGTCAAAGCAGTGCGTTTTGATCAAGCCAGCCGTACCTTCACTGTCAGTGCCTATGACTACAGCATCGGCCAGGGCATCGAGCAGGTGTTCGATTTCGTCGTGGTCGCCAGCGGGCATTTCTCTACCCCACATGTGCCGGCATTCGACGGTTTCGAGCGCTTCTCCGGGCGAATCCTGCACGCTCATGATTTCCGTGAGGCGGTGGAGTTCAAGGGCAAGGATGTGCTGATTGTCGGCAGCAGCTATTCGGCCGAAGACATCGGCTCGCAGTGCTTCAAGTACGGCGCGCGCTCGATAACCAGTGCCTACCGCACCCAGCCCATGGGTTATAAATGGCCCAAAGGCTGGGAGGAGCGCCCGCAGTTACTGCGGGTCGAGGGCGAGATGGCGTTCTTTGCCGACGGTTCGAGCAAGCGCGTGGATGCGATCATCCTCTGCACCGGCTACCAGCATCACTTCCCGTTCCTGCCCGATGAGCTGACGCTCAAGACCAGCAACCGCCTTTGGCCGGCAGGGCTGTACCAAGGGGTTGTCTGGGAGCAGAACCCGCAGCTGATCTACCTCGGCATGCAAGACCTCTGGTACAGCTTCAACCTGTTCGATGCCCAGGCCTGGTTCGCCCGCGACTACATGCTCGGGCGCATCAAGCTGCCGCAGCCGGCGGCAATGGCTGCCGACAGCGCACAGTGGCGCGCCGAGGAACTGGTGCTGGAGTCGACCGCTTCGATGTACGAGTTCCAGGGCCGCTATATCAAGCACCTGATCGAGCAGACTGATTACCCAAGCTTCGATATCGACGCGGTGAACCGGTTTTTCCTCAAATGGAAGTCGGACAAGAAGCAGGACATCATGGGTTACCGCGACAAGTCCTACCGCTCGGTGATTACCGGTACCGCTGCCGTGCCGCACCATACCCGCTGGCTCAACGCGCTGGATGACTCACTGCAGGAGTACCTGCGCGAGACCTCGGGCAAGGGCGACCTGAAGACCTTACGCCAGCACTGACTACGGCGCGCGCTGCAACCAGTCGCAATACCGCGCCACACCCTGCTCCACCGTCAGCGTTGGCTGCTCATAGCCAACGCTGCGCAAGCGCTCAAGGTCGGCGCAGGTGTAGCACTGGTACTTGCCGCGCAGGTGCTCGGGGAATTCGCTGTATTCAAGAATGCCTTCGAGCAAGGCCATCTCCAGCGACAGCGGCGGCTGGTCCTGCTGCTCGCGCAGGCGGTTGATCACTGCCAACGCCACGTCATTGAATGGCTGGGCGCGGCCGCTGCCGACGTTGAAGATGCCACTCACCTGTGGCCGGTCGAGGAAGAACAGGTTGACCTTGACCACATCCTCGACCGCCACGAAATCGCGCAGGTGGCCGCCGCTCGGGTAGTCGCCATAGCTGCCGAACAGGCTGACCTTGCCGTCGGTCTGGTACTGGTTGAAGCAGTGCAGGGCCACCGAGGCCATGGCCCCCTTGTGCTGTTCGTGGGGGCCGTAGACGTTGAAGTAACGCAGGCCGACGATCTGGCTGCGCGCCTGGGGCAGTTGCCGGCGCACGCGCTGGTCGAAGAGAAATTTCGAGTAGCCGTATACGTTCAATGGCCGCTCGCACTCACGCTGTTCGCGAAAGTCACGGCCGGCGCCATACACCGCCGCCGACGAGGCATACAGCAGCGGCACTTGCAGGGCCTGGGCGGCGTCGAGCAAGTCGCGGCTGTAGCGGTAATTGTTGTCCATCATCAAGCGCCCGTCGCCTTCGACGGTGCTCGAGCAAGCGCCCTGGTGCAGCACGGCGCGTACCTTGCCGAACTGGCCGCGAGCGAAGCGCTGAAGAAAGTCGTCCTTGTCCAGATAATCGGCGATTTCGCCATCAGCCAGGTTGCGAAACTTGTCGCCATCGCTCAAGTCATCGACCGCGATGATCTCGGTTTCGCCGCGTTGGTTGAGGGCCTGAACCAGGTTGCTACCGATAAAACCGGCGGCGCCGGTGACGATAATGGTCATGCCATGTCCCCCCTTTGAGGGTGCAGAGGCCTCAGTCTAGGGGGTGGCTATTGTGCAAATATTAACCGGGGTCAATGGTTTTGCCGATTGCCGGCATGCATGGCTTTGAGCAATTTGATACGCGATTTGCGGATCGCCACCAGACGACTGCGCATTTCTCGCTGGCGTTGGCTGTTAAGCAGATAGAGCCCAGAAAGGGACAAAACCGTGATAACCAGAAACAGCAGATTACTTGAGCGCGGCCCATAGCTAACGAGCAATGCCAACAGATTAACCAGCAACAATGCAACAACCACCCAGACACCCCAGGGGCGCCCACGGACAACAAGCATATTGCCGATACTAAGCACCAAGGACACGGTCATAACCAGTATTACGGTGTAGTTAGCCTGCTCTCTCACAGTGGCAAAACGGCCTTCGACCACGACTATCGCTGTCAACGCGCAGGAAAAACAGGCCAATAAGAATGCGCAGATGAAAGTCGGAAAGTAACGGCGAAGAAACCCTGGTACGTCATGGAGGTGGAGCATTCGGGATTTCCCCTTCAACGACGTTCCTTGATTGCCCGAGCTTCGTCCCGTTGCTTGACACGCTCCTTTCGCATCTCCGCCAGATAGGCACGCATTTCCCTGTGCAGTTTGCTGTTCAGAATTAATAAGCCGATGAGCGGGAATAGCAGGCCGGTGCTATAGACAAACATATGTGGCCGGTATCCATAACTGGGCAGCACGGTCACCAGGCAAGCCACGAACAAACCGACAACGACCCAGACCGCCCAAGCACGACCCCGTACCATCAGAAAATGGCTCACAAAGAC
The DNA here is from genome assembly GCF_050435905.1 of Pseudomonas sp. 2835. Lineage (NCBI taxonomy): Bacteria > Pseudomonadati > Pseudomonadota > Gammaproteobacteria > Pseudomonadales > Pseudomonadaceae > Pseudomonas > Pseudomonas sp. 2835. The sequence goes on from NZ_JBNDLE010000007.1 coordinate 204,927, forward strand.
CACCACAGAAAGCGCCAGCAGAACCATCGAGGTTTTGAACACTCGATCTTCAATACCTTTGAAATAGGTATTGGAGGCAAGCGCCACGGTACAGGAAGCTGAGAAGCACACCATGAAGAAGGCAACGATGAAGGCTGGAAAGTACTTTGCCAGAAACACTTTCAAGCTCGGTGGCTGCTTCATGGCTTGAACTCCTCATACAGCCCTACTGCGATCGTCTGCACCCTGCTGCTGCCCACAAACCCGGCACCAGCACCCAGGGAGTCTTTGATCAGGGTTCGGGTCGCATGCTTGAGCTCGGTCGGTGTGTGGCGTTTGGGAAGTTGACCAGTACTCTGTTTGAGCCGTAGTTGCTTGGCTGTCAGCGAAGGATGCTTGAGCGAAAGCAATTCATCGGTCAGCGCTTTGCGCTGCTGACGGCTCAGTTTTCTGGAAAGCTCAGACCAACTGCTTCCGGTAGCCGCTTTGCGCACTTGCAGATACTTGAAGGTCGTAAGCCCAGAGGCCCCTACCCCCATCAACGACACAGCATCCAGAGCTGATGACATGTTCTGGTACCACTCGTAAGAGTCCAGCTCGTCGTTATCCGTAGGGTTCACCACTTCGTTGAAAGTTCTGTACCCGCCGAAAATGCACTGGGTGGTACTGGCCGCTGCAGCTGCGGCGCCCATTGTAGTGAGCACCAGGCTGGTGCCGGCAGTGAACGGCACCGCGACCGTGCCGCTAAACACTACGATCCATCCCAGAACTGCCCCGGTACAGGAAAGCGTTGCGTTCAGTGCTTCCTTAACCACCCGCGACTCACGCGGACTGGTCTTGAGCTCTTCGATGAACTGCGCAGGCGCCAGATACTTCTTCGCCTCACGCAAAATCACCCGCTTGGGTAGCACACTGCATATCGGCTGAAACTCACGCAGCGTCACCACGTTGTAATCCGCATCGATATACACCACCCCAGCACCGACAATGCCCGGATCGGCATCGATGGCGGCAAAGAGTTTTGGCAGGTTGATGCTGCTTTCGATGCGCTGCCTGGCGAAAAACTGCGACGGATTGTTATCCAGTCGGTTGAGTAACTCACTCATGAACGGTCTTCCTTGAAACGGCGCACAGGTCGCCCGGCCTTGTGGCGCCGAGCCGGGCGACGCTGTGGCTCAAGCCTTACACGTTAGGGCAAGGCACCGGTGCCCAGTCACCCATGTCCGGGTTCTTGCACATGCTGTTGACCTGGCTCTGGCCGGCGCTGGCAACCTTCTGGCTTTCGGCCTTCTTGGCATTGGCGTCCTGCAGGGTCTTCTCGGTGGCGACGGCTTCTTTCGGTACGTCTGGCAGCTTTTTCTTCGCCGGTGGCGGGGTCTTGGTCTTGCCGGTGTTGGTTTTCTTGGCGTTACCGGTGGCCAGTACCGGCGCCTGGGCTTCGGCAACAATCACCACGTCGTTACGCGGTACGCCGACCTGCTTGAGGTCTTGCTCGTAAGCCTGGGTGTAGTTGTTGAGGTTCTCACCCAGACGGCCGTTGACCGCGGTGATCAGGTTGTTCGACTCCTGCAGGCCGGCGATGATTTCCGCCAGGCGCTTGCGGCCTTCGCCGTCGCTGATCTTGTTGCTCTTGCGGCCGTCCATCAGGTTGGCGAACTCACGCTGGTAGCACGCCTGGGAGGCTTTGGCGTAAGCGGTGCTGCGGTCCATGTCGGCCGCGCTCTTGTTGATGTCGGTGGCGTAGGAGCCGATGCGCTGGTTGTCGTCGCTGATCTGCTTCTGGCGCTCGGTGTAGTAACCAGCCGCACCGCCGACCAGGGCACCACCGGCAGCACCGATGGCAGCGTTACGGCCACGGTTGTCGGAGTTGCCGGTCAGAGCGCCGGTCAGCGCGCCGCCGACGGCACCGATCAGGGCACCGGTGGCGACCGACTTGGTCATGTCCGAATCGGTGGCGCGCAGGTGCTGGACCGGCTCGTAGCAGCTCGGGTAGTACTCGACCTTGGTCGTCGCACCGACCTTGGACGCCGGCGAGCTGGCGCAGCCAGTCAGCAGGACGGTGCTGAAACCGGCCGCCAGCAGCAGCGCGGCCCGGCCGTTGGAAGCAGTGAAGAAGGGCTTGCGAGTTGAAAGCATGGTCAGGTTCTCTCTCTGTTTAAACACGCCCGGGACAACCTCATGTCGCCCCGGTCACTACGATGCTCGCTCGACAGCCGCTCAAGGTTGCGGGGCGGCTGATGCGAGCAGTTCTTTCAAAATCGTCGCCGGATCGGCACGCCGTTGCTGGCGATAGTCCCCGACATGACGGACGAACAGGGTCGCGCGGCTGAGCAGGCTCTTGCCCAGCACCGGCTTGCGATTGAGCTCTTCCTTGACCCGCTGGAACTGCGCCTGGATCACCGCGTCGGTGTAGCGCGTGCCGGTGGCAAGGTTGTCGATGTAGATCGCCACGGCGCCGTCGAGGGCGCTACGGCCGTTGTTGATGGCAGCGGCAAACAGCTTGGCGCTGGTCTCGTCACCGGAGGCCTTGGCCTGCTGCTGGGTCTTTTGCAGGTTGGTCAGGCGAATGTTGTAGTTGTTGATTGTTTCGGCCACCAGCGCCGCCGACTGGATCAGGTTGCCGGCCGCCTCTTCGCGCTGCTGGGCGATCAGCGAGACGTTGCGCTTGAGCTCTTCGTTGACCAGGCCAAGCTCCGCTTGCAGGCGCGGGTCGACGCTGGCGGCGATGATGCTGTCCAGGCGCTTGGTGGGGTCCTGGGCGTCGTCGATGGCGTCGGTCAGCGCCGCCAGGCGGCCCTCTTTCTGCCATTGTTCGAACAGTTCTTCATAGCGCGAACGCGGCGCCGACAGGGCGCCGATGGCGACGCGAAAACCTGTGGTTTCGTTACTTTGCTCAGTACCATCGGCGCCGAACAGCGGGTACTCGCGGCGCATGCCGGTAAACAGCGTGCCCTCGCCTTCGAGGTAGTTGCCGCCCTTGACCACGAAGCCGCCATAGGCGCCCTGGCGACGCCCGGCATGCACCAACTGGAACGATTCCTGGACCATCTCTGCAGCGTTGCCGAGCACGTCGAACATGCCCAGCGGGTTGGGCAGCTTGGTGCCGATCGGGGTCAGGCGCGCAGCCTGGCCGGTGCCGCCGGCCACCTGGTTGAAAACCGCCCAATCGGCCAGCGGGCCGTCGCTTTCGCTGCCCTCGAGGCGGCGCGGGAACAGCCGGCCTTCCAGCTCCTGGCGGCTGACGGCGGAGCCGCCCCGGGCAGCGAACTCCCACTCGACTTCGGTGGGCAGGCGCACAAAACCGACACCGCCGTCTTCGGCCTTCTTGCCACGGCCACTGACCGGCAGCAAGTCACGATGGTTCTTCATCAACCAGGCGCTGTACACCGCGGAAAAACGCTCGGCTTCAAAGCGCGACAGTTTGACCTTGGGCAAGCGCCCGGCCATGCCGCTCGGTGCTTCACAGGCCGGCGCCGGTTCGCCGCTGGCCAGCGACTGGGCCTGGGCCATCACCTGGGCGTACTGGCGGGCGGTGACTTCGTATTTGCCGATGAAGTACATCATCGGCTTCAGCGGGCTGCCGGCATCGGTTTTCGGCAGGCTCGGGCTGATGCGCTTTCTCCAGTCGGCAGACAAGTCCTGGAGGCTGAACTGGCCGTTGATGAAGTCGCGACGATAACCGGAAATGAACGACTGCTTGTAGCCCGCCTCGCCTTCGCTGAAGGGGTAGCCGAGGTTCACCTCGCGGTCGTCCAGGCTGCCCTGGGCCAGCACGTAGACATGGCGGAAAACCATCTCGCCGTCGCACGGCAGCGGCAGGCTGATGTCGTCGGCCAACGGCTTGGGGTTGTCCAGTTTGTTGCTGGCAGGCTTGCTGTCGTCCTCGGCCTGGGCGCAGGAAACCAGGCTCAGGGCGGCGACGATCAGCGCCAGGGCGGGTAAGCGGCGGTCAAACATCTCGAATTCCTTCACAAGCGTCTATTCGTGCCACGCGCCAGCCCCCCAGGGCGGCAGCGGCCGCGCTGGCCAACAGCACAGCGAGCAAGGCAACGAGGTAATGCGACGGGAGCAGATGGCTGGCGTACTCGCCGGGCATCTGCATGAACAACTGGTTGAGGCCGCTTTCGGCCAGGGTGTATAGCGCCGCACCGATGACAGCGGCAAACACCCCGCTGTACAACGCCTGCAGCACGACAAATGCCAGCAAGGCGACGGTGCTGAAACCGAGCAGGCGCAACACCGACAGCTCGCGGCGCTTGCGCTCGACCGCCGCCAGGGCGCCGGCGCAGATCGCCGCGAACGCGCCTGCTACTGCCAGGGCGGCAATGATCCAGAACACCAGGGTCAGGTTGCGGCTCAGTGACTGCACCTGGGCAATCGCCGGAGCCTGGGTCGAGACCAGCAACTGGCGATCGGCAAAAAAGCGCCGCAGCGGCTCGACATCGGTGAGGTTGCGCGCGTACAGGCGGAAGGCCGGATAGACCCGTTGCGCCTCGCCAGCATGGGCCTCACCTTCCCAGTCAAAAGCAGCCACGGCACGGCCATCGCGGTAGTCTTCGGCGGCTTCCAGCAGCGCCAAAGGTGCGAACAATGCGTCACGTTCGAAGGCTTCCAGTGGCAGCACGGCCACGACCGTCAAGGGGGTGCGCTGGGCCTGGATCTGCCCGGCAAGCTGGCGGCTGAACGAAGCATCGAGCTGATCACCCGCCTGAGCGCCGAGCTTTTCCGCGGCCGTGCGGCTGAGGACGACCTGGTCGATTGCCTCAGGGACTTGCAACCCTTGCAGCAACGGGTCGTTGAGCGCAGTGGGGATCATCTCGACATTGACCACGACCTTGCGCGCAGCCAGCACCAGGTCGGCGGTTGCGGCAATCTGCCGGGTACGCGGCAAGGCGAAGGCGACGTCGTTACGCGCCGCCAGCTCAGCGACAAAGTCGGCACTGAAGCGACCGCCACCCAAGGGAATGATTTCCCGCACGGCCGGGTCGCGCTGCAAACGCTCGGTGAGGCTGCTGACCAGGCCGAATTTCAGACCGAACAGCACCAGCAACGGCGCAATCACCGCCACCAGCGCCAGCACGCTGCAAACGGACAGACGCGCGTCGCTGCGGTAGTCGCGCCAGGCCAGGCTTGCGATCAGCATCGGGCGCATTACGGCTGGCCCTCCAGCGTGGCGGTAACACCGCCGTCGGCATCCCGGCGACAGGTCATGCGCAACACCTGCAAGCCGGCATCACGGGCCAGCGCCTCGTCGTGGGTGGCGATCAGGCAGGTCACCTGCCGCGCGTGCGCCTGGCGCAGCAGCAGTTGCATCACCCGCTGGGCATTGAGCGGATCAAGGGCCGCGGTCGGCTCATCGGCCAGCAGCAGGTCTGGATTGTGCGCCAGGGCTCGGGCGCAGCTGACGCGCTGGCGCTGGCCGACCGACAGGGCGCTCGGTTGCTTGTCGAGCTGATCGTCAATCTCCAGTTGCTCGGCCAGGCGCTGCACGCTGCCGTCGTTGCCCAGCCCCAGCACCTGGCGCGGCAGGGCGATGTTGCTGCGCACATCGAGAAAGCCCAGCAAGCCGCCCGCCTGCAGTACATAGCCCAGGTGCCGGCGACGCAGGTGCGCCAGGTGGTCCTGGCGTTGTTCACGCCACAGCTGCTGAACGTCGTAGGTGTGCGAGTCGGTGCTGAACACAAAGCGCTCGGCCTGATCGGGCTGCAGCACCAAGGCCAGCAGGTCGAGCAAGGTGCTCTTGCCGCAGCCACTGGGGCCGACCAGCGCCAGCTGCTGACCGGCGCGCAGCTCCAGGCGCTCGATCTCCAGGCTGTAGCGCTGGGCGCCGAGGCCGCGGCTTTTGCGCAGCGCGTGCAGGCTGATCATCATGGCAGCGTCGACAATGGCACACGGTACAAGGCATCACCCGGCTCGGCGTTGCCGAAGCGCACCCAATTGGCCATGTCGTTGTGGAAGGTTTCGTACAGGCGGATCTTCGAATCGAGTTCGTCGATGAAGTCTTCCTGTTCGCCAACGCTGAGCGACAACCACAGGTCCTGGGTCATGCTCAGGGATTTGCTGCGGTACGGCAGGCCCTCCAGGTATTCGCCCAGCACGCCGCCTTCGGCGAGGTTGGCGCCCTTGCGCAGGGCGGCCGGGTCGCGGCTCATGTAGGCACTGGCGCTGGCGATTTCCTGGAAGAAATCCTTGGGCGAAGTGCGGGTCTTGCGCGCGGCATCGACGATCAGCTTCAGCGACTGCTGCAAGTCGTTGAGCTGCAGCTTGGTGAGCATCACGCACACTTGCAGGGTTGGCAGCGCCGGGTTGGTCAGGTCGCGGTCGGAGGTCCAGGCGCTGACCAGTTGCGGGGCCTGGCTGGCGCTCTTGCGGCCGAGAAAGTCCATGTGCATGGCATAGCCGATGGCGGCTGATTTATCCGCGACGCTTGGCGAGGCGGCCAGCAGCGGCGCCGGTTGTGTCGGGTTGCTGCGCACCTGATGAACCAGATCGGCAAAGCTCGAGCCGATCTCGCGTACGCGCTCGCCGAACTTGTGCACATCGCCACCGGGCACCGACACATACAGGTCGCCGATCTGCGGGTTGGCATCGGCCGTCAGTACCCGGTACTGCTGCTCGGCGTAGGCGTGGTTCTTCTTGCCGGCATCGGTACGCAGGTGCAGAGCGTAAATCTTGATCTGCTTGCTCAGGGCCGCCTGGCGCACTTCGGCTTCGTTCATCTGGGTGCTGCTGTAGCGGTCGTTCTTGCGCAGGGAGCCGGCATCGCTGACCAGCAGGATCAGGCGTCCGCCGTAGCCGGACCAGTCCATGCCGTCGACCGCCTGCATGATCCCGGCAAAGGCGTCTTCGTTGAACGAATGGCTGGAAACGTTGGTGGCTTTTACCTGCTCGGCCAGCTTCAGAAAGCGCTCGGGATCGCGGCCTTCATCGAGTGTTACCAGGGTCTTGGTCAGGTACTCCAGGGCCGGCGTGCGCGTGGTGTTGTTGCGAAAACCGACCAGGCCGAAGCTGACGTTGTCCAGCTCGCCACGGCGCGAAATCTGCCCGTGCAGCTCGTGCACTACCTGGCGTACCTGATCGATATAGGGCTGCATCGATACCGAGGTATCCACCACCAGCACCACGGCGGTACGGAAGGCGTCGCTTGAAGTGGCCATGCCTGCGGCTTTCGCTTCGCCGGCGGGCGCGCTGTTGCCCGGGTCGATGGAGGCGACGTTGAGCAGCTGCAGCGGCTGGCCGTTTTCGTCGAAGCTCTCGCGCGCCTCGAAGATCGGCATCAGGTAGAACTGGTCCTGCGGCACGGCGCTGGCGCCAGGCTCCAGGGCCATCACTTGCGGCACTTCGTCCGGGTTGTTCTGCGCCTTGAGCAGCTCGGCACGGGCGGCCGAGGTGTCGCCAAGCAGGCGTTCCAGCTCATCGGCCTGGCGCAGGAACATCACCGGCGCACGCCCCGAGCGTTCAGTGAACTTGAGCACCAGGCTCTGCTTCCAGTCGCTGACCTGGGCGGCCGGCAACCAACCGTCGCGGCGGCCATCGCTGGCGGTGCCGACCTCAAGCCAGGGGCTGCCATTAACGTCCTGGCGTTGGTAGACATAAAGCACGGTAAAGGCCGGCAAGGTATCGCTGGGCGTGGCACCCGGCTGCTTGACGACCTGCGCGCCCGGCCTGCTCAGCACACGCTGGAACAGGGTTTTCTTGCCGGCCATCAATAGGGGCCGGTCAGTGTCGTTGCTAGCGGTTGCGACGGTGGGCGCTACTGGCTCACGGGCTTGTACCGGCTGCGCCTCCACTACCTGTTCATCGCCACTCATGGCCCAGTAGCCAATCCCGCCCAGGCCCAGTGCGGCTGCAACAGCAACAGCGAGCAGCGCCAGTGCCGGACGCTTGCGCGCGGCTGCAGGTGCCGACGCCTTGGTGACGGCTTCTGGTTTCGGCGCTGGAGGCGGCTGTGGCGGCTCCACCACTACGGGCGTCACCGGCGGGGTGGTAATCGGCAGCGGCTGGATAAGGGTGTTTTCAGTATCTTGTGCTGGTAGCCGATCAAGCGCCGCCAGCAAGGTCTCGGCATCGGCAAAGCGCTCGGCCGGGTCCTTGGCCAGCAGGCCACGAAGGATTTCCTGATAGCGACCATGCTCGATCGGCAGCTCCGGCAACGGCTCGGTCAAATGCGCCAGGGCCGTCGACAGCGCGTCGTTGCCGCTGTAAGGCAGCTTGCCCACCAGCATCTCGAAGAACACCACGCCCAGGGCATAGAGGTCGGCGCGCCCGTCGATTTCCTGGCCGCGCGCCTGCTCCGGGCTCATGTAGCTGGGGGTGCCGACTGCAAAGCCGGCCTGGGTGAACTGGGTGCGGTCATCCAGTGACTTGGCGATGCCGAAATCCGACAGCACCGCCGTGCCATCGGCGCGAAAGAGAATGTTGGCCGGTTTCACATCCCGGTGCACCAGCCCCTGGGCATGGGCATAACCCAGCGCCGATGCGATCTGGCGGATGTACAGCAGGCCCTGCTCCGGCGTGACCCCGGCGGCGATCCGCTCCTTGAGCGTGCCGTTGGGCAAGTACTCCATGGCCATGTAGTACAACTCGCCGACATTGCCGATGTCGTGGATGGTCACCGTGTGCGGGTGCGACAGCCGCGCCAGGGTGCGGCCTTCACGCAAGAAGCGCTCGCAGAAGGTCGGGTCGGCAGCCAGCGCCGCGGCCATAACCTTCAAGGCCACCTTGCGCTCGAGCGAGCGCTGGGTGGCGAGGTAGACGGTAGCCATGGCGCCTTCGCCAATTTCACCGTCGATGTCGTATCCGGGGATCACTTTGTCCATGTGCTTGGTCTTCAACCGGCCTTGATGACGACGGCGGTAATGTTGTCGGGGGCGCCCCGGGTCAGGCCCAGGTGCACCAGGCTGCGGACCACCTGGTAGGGGTCGCTGTGGCCCAGCACTTCGCGAATTTCATGGTCTTCGGCGGTCTTGTTCAGACCATCGCTGCACAGCAGGTAGGTATCGCCAGGGAGGATTTGCAAGTGCACGGCCTCAAGCTCGAGCTCCGGCTCGACGCCAATCGCCCGGGTGACGATGTTGGCCCGCGGGTGCACCCGTGCCTCGGCCTCGCTAAGCAGGCCGCTGTCCTGCAGTTCCTGCACGTAGCTGTGATCGCGGGAAATGCCCTCCAGGCGCCCGTCGCGCAGGCGATACAGGCGGCTGTCACCGGCCCACAGGCAGATACCCTGGTCAGCGCGCACCGCCAGCAGCACCAGGGTGCTGCCCATCATCGCCACGCCACGCCGGGCGCTTTCTTCGCGCACTGCCGCATTGACCGCCGACAGCCGCTCGCGCAGCACCTGGGCGTAGTCATTGAGCGAAGGCGTGGCCGGCAACTGGCGCAAGGTATCGACGATCAGGCAGCTGACGTAGTCGCCCGCCGCATGCCCGCCCATGCCATCGGCAACCGCCCAAAGGCCTTCGCTGCCAAGGTCCAGGCAAGCGTCTTCATTGATGCTGCGCACCATGCCGACATGGCTGTAGCTGGCTGCGGTGTAATGCAAAGCCGTCATCTAGCGCGCCGCCTCACTACCCAAAAGAAAACTGGCGAAATCCTCGCTGCGCGGCAAGCCGGCACAGCGCAACAATCCCGCCTCGATATGCTCCGAGCCGCGCCCCCACCACAGGCTCATGCCGGCGCAGGCGCTTTCGGCCAGGACTGCGTTGCGAGCCTGCGGGGTAATCACCGCAAAGCGTTGCAGCCCACCCATGGCCGGGCTCGAAACAGCATCGACACGAGCGGCCTCGAAGCCCTTTAGTGCTGCATCGAACGCCTCGAAACCAGCCTGCGGTTCCAGGGTTGCCAACAGCTGCGCCTCGCAATGCTCGAACCAGTCATCCGGGCCACCGACCACTGCCGCCAGCGACTCATCCGACGCCAGAACCTGGGCCAGGGTAAGAGGGAAATAGCGCCCTACCCGGTCGATACTGGGCATCAGCACGCCCACGACAGCCTCTGGCCCGCACACCCCCGCCGCCAGGGCGAAGCGCCACAAGGGGCTGACCAGATAGGCCGGCAACCAGCGCTCGGCCAGCTGCTGCTGGCTGGCCACAAGCCCCGCCGCCAGCCACTGGTCCCAAGGCTGGATAAAGCTCCGCGGCAGGCCGCGGCTGACGAAGTCGCCGCGGCTGGCCAACTTGCCGTAAAAACCAACGCCCGCCATCACAACCGCTCCGGCAGGCTGAAGCCGCTGAGCACACGGCTCTTGAAGGGGTTGAACGCACTGTTGGCGCGCAGCTCGTACGACACGCTGGCGCCATCGACACGCAGGCGCAGGCTGAAGCGATCCGGGCCGTTGCCGGCCACCAGGTCAGATTGATCGAGCAAGCGGAACCAGGCCCACGGCCCTTCCACGGTCAGGCCGGAACGGCCGCTGGCCGACGGTGGCATGATCGACAGGCGTACCACGCCGATACTGTTGGGGTTCGGCCACTGCATCGCTACCGGGCGGCTCGGGCCGTGGTCGTAGCTGATCTGCTGGCCGTCGAGGTCGAGCAAAAACTGGGTGATCGAGGCGTCCATGGCCACCGGCTTGAGTTCAAAACGTACGGTCGGCTGCATGCCGCCGGAGCGGAAGAACGCATCGCGAATCGCCGCCGAACGCTGAAAGGTGTGCAGCACGCCAGGGCCGATGCCGAGCTTTTGCGCCGCACCCGGCTGCCAGCGCCAAGGGTTGGCCGAGGTATCGACATAAGGCTGCAGGTACTTGCGAAAGTAACTGTCCATCACCCCGCCGACGCCGAAGAACTGGCCGAAATCGTCCAGCGTGGCATCCCGCGAGCTGCCCGCTGCCAGCGGATAACGGCCGCTCAGCGACTGGCGATAAACGTTGACCACTTCGCTGGTCCAGGCGGCGTTCAGTTGATTGCGCACCCCGCCCATCATGGTGTTGGTGGTCGAGTTGACCACCGATTTGACCAGGCCCTGGACCATCGGCGGCTGACGCTGCGCGGTAAGGCTGACGCGGTTGGCGGCGGCAGTGGCCTGGTTCTTGGCCTCGCCGAGCAAGGCGTCGCCACTGGCACCGACCATGGCACTGACCTGCACGTACAAGGCGTTCATGTCGGTGAGCAGGCCGTCGATGGCCGCCGGCTCGCCCTCGCCCTTGCTGACCAGGCTGGCCAGGTCGGCAAAGTGCGCGGTGACCGGGTCTTGGCTTTGCTGCGCCTGGCGGGTATCGGCCGGTGCATCCTGGCCCAACAGATTACCCAGGCGCTGCTTGAGCTGGTCGACTCCGGCCTCGCTGGCTTTGGCCTGGGCCGCGGCAAGCGGATCCTGCTGTTGCAGGTTGGTTTCCTTGGCCACCGCGGCCAGCAGTTTTTTCAGCGGCGAAGTCGGCCCGGAAATCACCCGCAGAACATCAGCGGCCTGGGCCACGCTGGTGATCGGCACGAAGTCGATATCGGCCAGCAGCGCGTCCCAATGGCGGATATAGTCGGCGAAATACAGGCGCCGCACATCGGCGGCGAGGCTGCTGACATCGCCCTCATCGGCTTGCTCGCGGCCCAGCACCCAGCGCTCTTCGGCCAGGGTATTGCTGTGCTGCAGGCTGGTGGCGAGAAATGCCTTGCGATAGCCCTCGACGGTAAACAGCCCGCTCAAGGGTTCACCCAAGGGCTTGCCGCTCTTGCGGCTGAACACCAGTGCGGCATCGCGGCCGGCGGCTTCGCTCAGGCGAAAATCGCTGACGCCCTCGGGCAATTGCTGGCGCTTGACCCGGTCATAGACGCGCTGGGCTACCGGCAATTGCTGCAACTGGCGGCGCAGGTCTTCGATCAGGTTGGCATCCAGGCGCGCATTTGGCGGACGCTTTTCGAACAGCGCCTGCAGGTGCTCGCCCAGCGCAGCACGCTGCTCCGGGGCCAGGTCGCGAGGCAGGCTCTGCTCCCAGTCGAGGCTGACCCAGGCCTTGATGAAGTCAGGGTCGTAATGCTCGCCATCCGCCAGCATCAGGTAGGCCTTGAGGCCTTCGTAGAGGAAGTCCGAACCACCGCCGCTGTGCAGCTGTTCTTCGATACGCGTGACCAGGCGCGGGGCGAACACGGCAATCAGCAACTTGCGGTAGACGCTGGCCGACTCCGCTTCGAGCATGTCGCCCTGGTACAGACCCAGGCCTTCGGCCCAGCTGGGCGGATCATCGGCCAGATGGCGCACGGCATTGAGCAGTGGCAGCACCGCCAGCACGTCGCGCTGGGCCGGGCTCAGGGTTTGCAGGGTTTGCCCCAACGGCTGGAGCTTGTCCTCGACCTGGGCAATGTAGGCCTGGTTGGCGCGATAGCTCAGCGCCCACAAGCTACCGACCAGCAGCACCAGGGCGACGCTCGCGGCCAGCGCAGCGCGGGCCAGCCATTTGCGCCGGCGCTCGACCTTGGGGTTGACCCCGACCAGGCCGCGCTCGGCAAAGGCCACGGCGCTGAACAGTTTTTCGATGAAGTAGCTGCGGCCAGTGCCGCTCTGGCGCGCCAGGTGCTGACGGTCCAGGCCCATGCTCTGGGCCATGGCACCGATCAGGCGGTCGATCGGGCTGCCTTCCTGGGTGCCACTGGTGAAGTACACGCCGCGCAACAGGGCGCGCTCTTCATAGGCATTGGGCTTGAACACACCGTCGAGAAAACTCTGCAGGTTCGAACGCAAGGCGGCGAACTGCTGGACGAAGCCATAGACCAGGTCGCGCCGCGCCGGGTCGCGCTCTTGCTGCAGGCGCTCGACCAGCCGCTCGTTGAGGCGTTGCTCAAGGCCGGCGAACTCACTCTGGAACTGCGCCAGCGGCCCTTCAGCCGACTTGTCGTCATCCAGGGCAAAGGTCATGCCCCACACCTGCGCGCGCTCTTCCTTGCTCAGGGTGTCGAAGAACTCCATGAAGCCCGGCACCAGGTCGAGCTTGGTCAGCATCAGGTAGATCGGAAAACGCACGCCCAGCTGGCTGTACAGCTCCTGGATGCGCGAGCGGATGGCCGCCGCATGGGCAGCACGTTCCGCGTCGCTGCCCAACAGCAAGTCGGACAGGCTGATGGCAATGAAGGCGCCATCGATCGGTCGGCGCGCGCGCTGCTTTTTCAGCAGGTCGAGAAAGCCCAGCCAGGCCGCCTTGTCGACCTGGGCGTGGCTGTCCTGGGTGGTGTAGCGTCCGGCGGTGTCGAGCAACACCGCCTGGTCAGTAAACCACCAGTCGCAGTTGCGCGTGCCGCCCACGCCGCGAATCGCCCCGGCGCCAAGCTGCGCCGCCAGCGGAAAGTGCAGGCCGGAATTGACCAGCGCCGTGGTCTTGCCCGAGCCCGGCGGGCCGATGATCACGTACCACGGCAGCTCATACAGGTTGCGCCGCTCATCACCACCGAGGCGGGCCTTTTTCAGCAACGCCAGGGCCTCATCCATGCGCTGGCGCAGGGTTGCCAGCTCTTCGGCGGTGGCCACGCTGGCAGGGTCAGGCGCTGTTTCAGCAGCCAGGCTGCGCATGACTTCTGCCGCCTGGCGCCGAGCCTCGATGATGCGCCACAGGCGATAGCCGATCCACAGCGCAAACAGCAGGGCAATCAGCGCCCAGCGCCGCCCTGCCGGGATCAGCATGTTCCATAGCGGCCCGACGAACCAGATGATCAGGCTCAGGGCGATCAGCCCCAGCAGCGGAATGACCCAGCGAATGACAAATCCGAAAAACGCCTTCACTCGACCCCCTCCGCCAATACAGTAATTTCAACCCGGCGGTTCTTTGCCCGGCCCTCGGCCGTGTTGTTCGGTGCCAGTGGTTCGGTGTCGCTCAGGCCTTGCGCGGTAAAGCGCGCAGGCTGCCCGGTCTTGGCCGCGAGAATCTGCTGGACCTGCTCGGCGCGGGCCTGGGACAGCGCCCAGTTGGATGGGAAGCGCAAGGTCGCGATCGGCCGATTGTCACTGTGGCCGGTGATGCGCACCTGGCCTTTGACCTGGCCGATGGCGTCGGCAATGCGCAGCATCAGTGGCTGCAGGCTGTCGTTAATACTTGTGCTGGCCGAGGCGAACAGCTCGTCGCCACGAATGGTCACCACCGAGCGGTCGACGGCGTCTTCGACGCTGACCCGCCCGGCCTTGATATCGCTGGCCAGAAAACCCGCCAAACGTGGGCGTTCCACCGGCTTGGGCTGGGTCACCGGACGGTCGATGGCCTGCACCGGGATTTCGCCCAGGGCATGAATGTTCTTGAACACCGGCTCCGCGTCGGCGGCGAGCATCATGCGCAGGGCAAACAGCAAGGCCAGCAGCAACGCCAGGGCAATGGCCAGGCCCACCCAGGGCGGCATGAACTGCGACAGCCGATCCCGGCTGACGCTGAGCCCGCGCCAGTGCGGCGACAGTTCGCGCTCGAACTCGCCTCGGGCGCTGCGGATGGCGGCGGCAGTGCGTTCGCGCAAGGCTTCGAGCTGGGCGCGGCCACCGTTGATGACCCGGTAGCGGCCTTCGAAGCCCAGGCACATGCACAGGTACAGCAACTCCAGCAGGTACAGACGTTCGCGCGGGCTCTGCAAACAGTGCTCCAGCAGCTGGAAGACCTTCTCGCCACCCCAGGCTTCGTTGTGCACAGTGATCAGCAGGCTCTGCTTGCCCCAGTCACTGCTGCTGCCCCAGGGCGTACTGAGTACCGCTTCATCGAGTGCAGTGCACAGCGCGTAGCGGGCCAGCATGACTTCGTTGCGGGCTACCCCGGCGGCTTCGGCGCGCTCTTCGAACTGACGCAGATAGGCCAGCAACTGCGCACGCAGGCTGGCCGGGGCCGGATGGGCGATGGTGCTGCGCAAGCGGGTCAGCAAGGCCAACAAGGGCCCGGCGGCGCTTTCCAGCGGATTGAGGCCCAGCGCCTGGCCAGCGGGCAGCGGCTGCGCCGGCATCGACGGCGCCGCCGCAGGCTCCGGCGTACCGGCCTGGGGGCCACGGCCACCGGGGCGTGGCATGAACTGGGTGCGGTCGTTGGCCGGTGGCGCCGACGGGTCGTTAGGCTGCATCGCGGCTTATCCTCGAATGGCCCAGAAGGCCAGGTTCAGCCCCGGGAACTCGCCGGCGACGTAGAAGGCAAAGCCGCCGGCGTTCTGCAGTTGCTGCCAGTGCTCGCTGCCGCGGTCGAGCTCGTAGTAGGTGGAGCCGGCATGGAACGGGATCTGCCGTGGTGCCACCGGCAGCGGCAACAGGCCGATGCCCGGCAGTTGCAGGTTGACCAGGT
This sequence comes from Pseudomonas sp. 2835, assembly GCF_050435905.1. NCBI lineage: Bacteria > Pseudomonadati > Pseudomonadota > Gammaproteobacteria > Pseudomonadales > Pseudomonadaceae > Pseudomonas > Pseudomonas sp. 2835. The sequence goes on from NZ_JBNDLE010000007.1 coordinate 220,132, forward strand.
CACGGATGTGCTCGACCGCGCCGATCTTGCTCTGCTGGGCGAAGCGCCCGCGCAGGGTTTCGCTCGGCACATCGGCACGCACCACGAGGATGAAGCTGGCGTTGTCGAGCAGGCTGCGATCAGCAAGCATGGCGACGTGGATGCCATAGGCTTTCTCGACAATCGGGATCGGCGTGGCCTTGCTGTCGATCAGCATCGACAGGGCTTCGCGCAGTGCCTGCATGACCGGGGTGAAGCTCGCCGCCAGGTCGTCATGCTGGTACACCGGGAACTCGGCCGGGCGGCGGTTGCTGGCACAGAAGGTGGCAAACTCGCCGGCCAGGCTGACCAGTTCGCTGTACAGCCGCTCCGGGTGCAGCGGGCTCAACTGGCTCAGGTGCTCGACCAGCGGTTGGGCGCGATTGACCAGTTGCAGGAGCATGAAATCAGCAATCTCCGAAGCGCCACCCGCACCGGAGGCCACCACCCGCCCGGCCAGTGCTTCGCCGCGTTGGTGCAGCAAGCCCAGCAGTTCGCTGCGAAATGCCGACAGGCTCTTGCTCGCCGATACATCCAGCACCGGTGCGATATAGCTGTCGTCCAGCACCAGGGCGCGGTCGGCACGCTTCTCCTTGATGCGTACCAGGCCCAGCGCGGCATAGTCGCTCAGGCCTTCTTCGGCAGTGATCAGGCGCAGCGCACGGGAGCCAAGGGCGACCGGCGCGCGGTTCTCGAATGGCGCGTTGTCGTCGCGCACTTCCGCCACCCGGCTGACGTAGCGCGCGCCACCCGGTGCTTCGCCTTCGTCCACGGTGTCGCGGGCACCGGCGCGCTTGAGCGGCAAGGCCAGGTACACCAGGCCATCACGCAGGTTGTCGTCGATGTTCAGCGGGCTGGGGGCCAGGTCATCGTGGGGGATGTTGAACGGCGTGCCATCGGGCAGCAGCCCTCGGGCAGAAACGATAGCCAGCTTGCCCTGGGCCAGCAGGCCCTGGTCGACCAACAGCTCCGAGAAGCCCCAGGCACCCGCCGACAGCGGCCGGCTACGGGCATCGATGAGGTTCTCGAGATAACGGTCATGCTGCTGAAAGTGCTGGGTTCCGAGGAACATGCCTTCCGACCAGACCACACGATTGTTCCAGGACATGGCTTCTCCGATCGCCTATTGGGCGGTGCTGGTTGGGGAGGTATGGGCAGCGCTGCGCACAGCGCGAACATCGAGGCTGATCTGGTAATCCAGCGGCGGCACTGGAAGCAGGCTGCGCCATTGCGCCTGGTCGATTTCACGGTAGCCAACCACCAGGCCGATCTGCCGCGTCAACGGATTCAACGGCCGGTCAATGCGCACTTGCTCACCGGGCTGCACCAGCACTTCATCCTGATCGACCAGGTCGGCGCCCAGGGTCGCCGGGCCGCGCTCGGCCAGGGCAAAATAATCGGCGCGGCTGAAGCTTGCGCTGTTCTTCAGTTCAAGTATGCGCACGCGAACAGGCGCGGCCTGGCCGTTGGCGCCCGGGTTGAGCCCGGCGGCGGCACTGAAATACAAGGTGACGCTGGTAGGCCCTGCCACTTCGGGCTGAGCCGGTGCTGCGACTTCATCCTTGCTACAACCACTGAGCAGCAGTGTGGTTACCGCTGCCATCAGCATTGTTCGAATCATCCTGCGTCCTCAATGACGTGGCACTTTCCGTTTGTTTCAGGAGCGCTGCAGACGCGCGCTGTGCTCCTCGTAGGCGCGACTGAATTCGCGCCCGAACAGGTCCTGGAAGTCGTCTTCGGCTTCCCGGGAAATCTTGCTGTACAGCTCGGTGAACTGCTGCCAGTACTGCGCCTGGCGCGAACCTGCGAACAGCTTGGACAGGCCTGCAGGCTCGCCGAGCCGCGCCTCCAGCTGCGCTGGCTCAAAGCGCCCGAGCAGGTGCTTGATCGCCGCTTCAACGCCCGCCATCACTGCCAGCTGATGCGCGCGCAAGTCGTCGAAACTGTCGCGTACCGCCTGATCCGGCGCCATGAACGCGTGGTTGCCATGGCGCAGCAGCAACAGCAGCGCTTCATCGGCATTGGGCGCGAACTTGAGCGGGTTGTTTTCCGCCGGGCGGATCATCGTCTGTTGCATGCGAAACTCGCCCTTGAGGCTGCTGCGCGCACGCAATACATCGATAAGGCCCTCGACCATCAAGCGATAGCTGCGGCCAAGGGCCTCCATCTGCGCCTCGACCTGGGCGCTGTCGATACGCAGATGTTCAAGGCCCGCACCGCGCAGGAATGCCTGGGCCAGCGCACTGGCGTCGCCAGCCTGTACCGGGGCCTCGACGGCAGGAGCAGGCGAGGATGCAGGCGCCGGCATGGCTGTTTGCGCAGGTGCAGCGACTGGCGCGGGCGCCGGGGGCACAGGTTCGGCAAACAGGTCCCAGTCTTCGGGAATGACCCCGGGGCTTGCCGAAGCCGGGGCAGGCATAGGCGCAGAGGGAACGGGCGTGGGTGGACGGAAATCATGCTGCTGGGCAGGTACATGATCGGGCAGGGTCACCGGCGCAATGCTGGCCGGGGCGAGAAAGTCGAACAGGTCCGGCAAGGTGGCATTGCTTGATGCGCCCTGAATCAACGCAGGCGCGGCAGGGCTTGGGGCTACCGGAGTGCTGTCGGCCTGATTGGCCATCAAGGCTTCGAAGCTGTTGGAGGCGTCAGCAGCGTACGGGTTGCCATCGGCCATTTTAAAGCTTGAATCGATCCGCGCCTGAATCTCGTACTCGCCGATACGGATGACTTCGCCGTCCATCAAGGGTTCGCTGTTACCGCGACGCAAGCGAATACCGGCGTGAATTAATTCGACACCATTAGTGCTGTTATCGGTCAGGTAATAGCGGCCGTCTTTATATTGAATAACACAATGTTGCGAAGAAACCAGACGTTCCGGATCGGGCAATACCCAGTCATTACCGGGGCCGCGACCAATACTGATGGCGCCTGACTCGATGAACTTTTCAGGACATTGGCCAGGGGTAATCTTGTGATAACTGGTAATAGTAAGACTCAGCGACATCACGCCTCCTTAGCAACATCCCGAATCGCCTGGTGGGCCGCTGGAGGCCTGCTGCACCTAGTACGATTCGCTTCCAATCCCTGAAAAAGTCTACTGAATGTCCGAACTTAGGCCACTTTTCGCTGACCTTGGCCAGTTTCAAATGGCATCCACCGCTACCCTGACCAACAAGTCAATAAACCTGTAGGGCCCAGTATGCAGGTCACGGTGGGCCGCTAGCTTACCTTGACAGCCAATTGGAAATAAACCAAAAATGCGCAACTTGCTGAACAGGCGTGATATCACTTTGATATCAACTAAGGACAACTCAGCAAATTATGTGCGCTACGTCACAAAACCAACTAGCACACATTAGCCACCCCACCACGGGACGATACGGAGATCGATATCTGGTGAACTCAGCGCATTTGCTCGTTGCCGTTTCGGAGAACTTCCCTTGCGGCGACGACCTTGAATACGACCCGGACTTCCTGCAATTGGAGCGTGATGCCCAAGGCAAGCCCGAGCGTGTCATGGGGGATGCCATCCAGCCTGCCGAGCCTCCGCAATGGCGGCAGATCGAGCAGTCATGTACCACTCTGCTGCATCGCAGCAAAGACCTTCGCGTCACTCATTTCCTGTTGCAAAGTGCCCTCGCCCTGCACGGCATTCCCGGCCTGGCCAGCACTCTGCAACTGATCAACGAGCTGTTGCGCCAATACTGGCCACAGATACATCCGCAGCTCGACGCCGATGACGACAACGACCCGACGGTGCGCATCAACGCCCTCGCCGGTCTGGTCTGCGAGACCAACATCGCCCTGCTGCGCGAAAGCCTGCTGACCCGCTCCCGCGCCTTCGGCCCGGTCAGCCTGCGCGCGGCCCTGCACGCCAGCGGTTTGCAGCACTTTGCCAGCGAGACGCTCAACGCCGACGAGCTCGGCGGTGCCCTGCGCGACAGCGATAGCGAGCAGCTGCAGGCCATCCGCGAGGCGCTACAGCAAGCCCGTGAGGCCGCCGAGGCAATCGAGCAGTACGTCAACGAGCAGGTCGGATCGGCCAGCGGAGTTGATCTGAGCGCGCTCAAGCAGCCGCTGCGCCAGGCTGCACAGATTCTTGCCGAACATGCACCGGTAGCCGAGCAAGCCGCCAACGACACTGGCGAAACCAGCAGCGCCGCCAACAGTTCGACGCCGATTGCCGAGGCCGCCCCTGCGCCCGCCGTCGCTCGCGCTTCGGCCGATATCGCCAGCCGCGACGAAGTGCTGCGCAACCTTGACCGAATTCTCAATTATTACGCCCGCCACGAGCCTTCGAGCCCGTTGCCGGTGCTGCTCAACCGCGCGAAAAATCTGGTCAACGCCGATTTTGCCGCGATCGTCCGCGACTTGATCCCCGACGGGCTGTCGCAGTTCGAAACCCTGCGCGGACCTGAGGCTGACTGAGGCCTGCGGGCCAGACCCAACGCACTTACGCAACACCGTTACCGGCAACGATCGATGACGCCAATACCGTCGCACCTGCGACCAGGAGGAACAACGTGGCGAACCCCAGTTCTCAGAAATTCATTGCGCGCAATCGCGCGCCGCGGGTGCAGATCGAGTATGACGTCGAACTCTACGGCGCCGAAAAGAAGGTCCAGCTGCCATTCGTCATGGGCGTCATGGCCGACCTCGCGGGCAAGCCTGCCGAGCCGCTGGCCCCGGTCGCCGACCGCAAGTTCCTGGAAATCGACGTCGACAACTTCGACTCGCGCCTCAAGGCCATGCAGCCACGGGTGGCGTTCCATGTACCCAACGAGCTGACCGGCGAAGGCAACCTGAGCCTGGATATCACCTTCGAGAGCATGGACGACTTCAGCCCTGCCGCCGTAGCGCGCAAGGTCGATTCGCTGAACCAGTTGCTCGAAGCGCGGACCCAGCTGGCCAACCTGCTGACCTACATGGACGGCAAGACCGGCGCCGAAGAAATCATCATGAAAGCCATCAAGGATCCGGCCCTGCTCCAGGCCTTGGCCAGCGCGCCAAAGCCCCAGGACTCCGAGCCGAACGCTTAATCAGGACAAAGCCTCATGACCGATCCGATGCGTGATACCCAGGCCCAGCCAGCGGCCACCGAGCAAGCCAGCGAGTTCGCCTCGCTGTTGCTGCAAGAATTCAAACCCAAGACCGAGCGCGCCCGCGAAGCCGTCGAAACCGCGGTACGTACCCTGGCCGAACAGGCCCTGGCGCAAACCGACCTGGTGTCCAATGACGCGATCAAGTCGATCGAATCGATCATTGCCGCCATCGACGCCAAGCTCACCGCCCAGGTCAACCAGGTGATCCACCACCCCGAGTTCCAGAAGCTGGAAAGCGCCTGGCGGGGCCTGCACTACCTGGTCAACAACACCGAGAGCGACGAGCAGCTGAAAATCCGCGTGCTCAACATCTCCAAGCCCGACCTGCACAAGACCCTGAAGAAATTCAAGGGCACGGCCTGGGACCAGAGCCCGCTGTTCAAGAAGATGTACGAAGAGGAATACGGCCAGTTCGGCGGCGAACCGTATGGCTGCCTGGTCGGCGACTACTACTTCGACCAGTCGCCACCGGACGTCGAGCTGCTCGGCGAGCTGTCCAAGGTGTGTGCTGCCATGCACTCGCCGTTCATCGCTGCGGCCTCGCCGACCGTGATGGGCATGGGCTCGTGGCAGGAGCTGTCGAACCCTCGCGACCTGACCAAGATCTTCACCACCCCCGAGTACGCTGGCTGGCGCTCGCTGCGTGAATCGGAAGACTCGCGCTACATCGGCCTGACCATGCCGCGCTTCCTGGCACGCCTGCCGTATGGCGCCAAGACCGACCCGGTGGAAGCCTTCGCCTTCGAAGAAGACACCGACGGCGCCGACAGCGCCAAGTACACCTGGGCCAACGCCGCCTACGCGATGGCAGTGAACATCAACCGCTCGTTCAAGTACTACGGCTGGTGCTCGCGGATTCGCGGCGTCGAGTCCGGTGGCGAAGTACAGAACCTGCCGGCGCACACCTTCCCCACCGATGACGGTGGCGTGGACATGAAGTGCCCGACTGAAATCGCTATTTCCGACCGCCGTGAAGCGGAACTGGCGAAAAACGGTTTCATGCCGCTGCTGCACAAGAAAAACACCGACTTTGCCGCCTTCATTGGCGCCCAGTCGCTGCAAAAGCCTGCCGAATACGACGATCCGGACGCCACCGCCAACGCCAACCTGGCGGCGCGCCTGCCGTACCTGTTCGCCACCTGCCGCTTCGCCCACTACCTGAAGTGCATCGTGCGCGACAAGATCGGCTCGTTCAAAGAGAAGGACGAAATGCAGCGCTGGCTGCAGGACTGGATCCTCAACTACGTCGATGGTGATCCGGCCCATTCCACCGAAACCACCAAGGCCCAGCACCCGCTGGCGGCGGCCGAAGTGGTGGTCGAAGAAGTCGAAGGCAACCCGGGCTACTACAACTCGCGCTTCTACCTGCGCCCGCACTACCAGCTCGAAGGGCTGACCGTGTCGCTGCGCCTGGTATCGAAGTTGCCATCGGCCAAGGGCGCCTGAGCCCAGGCCCGCTAAAGCGCCCCGCACTGCGGGGCGTGCACTGAAAAAACAATGTGGTAGACGCCACACTCTGGAGACAACATGGCAGTTGATATTTTCATCAAGATCGGCGACATCAAGGGCGAGTCCATGGACAAAGCCCACAAGGACGAAATCGATGTGCTGAACTGGAGCTGGGGCATGGCCCAGTCCGGCAACATGCACATGGGTGGTGGCGGCGGCGCTGGCAAGGTCAACATCCAGGACCTGTCGCTGACCAAGTACGTCGACAAATCCAGCCCTAACCTGATGATGCATTGCTCCAGCGGCAAGCACATTGACAAGGTAAAGCTGACCGTGCGCAAGGCCGGTGGCGAGAGCCAGGTCGAGTACCTGGTCATCAACCTCGAAGAAGTGCTGATCAGTTCGCTGAGCACCGGCGGCTCGGGCGGCGATGACCGCCTGACCGAAAACGTCACCCTGAACTTCGGTAAGGTCACGGTCGATTACCAGCCACAGAAAGCTGACGGCACCAAAGACGGCGGCCCAGTCAAGTACGGCTGGAACGTGCGCCAGAACGTCAAGATCTGATGCGTTTTGCCCTGTTCGCGGGGCAAACCCGCTCCCACCCTGTAGGAGCGGGCTTGCCCCGCGATAGGGATAACGCACTCACGCATATCACCACCGGAGCCGCCCCTTGGTAGCCGAAATCGCTGCACGTGACCGTCTGCAGCCTTCGCTGCTCGATCGTCTGACCGACGACGAGCCCGGCAACCTGCAAGAAGCCAACGATAAACGCGTGCTGTCGCTGAACCAGCTCAAGGCCTCAGTACTGCGCGATCTTACCTGGCTGCTCAATACCACTTCACTGCTCGATGCGGCCGCCACCCTCAACACCCCGGCCGGCACCTCGGTGATCAACTATGGCCTGCCGGCACTGGCCGGTAACAGCGCCTCGAACATTGATATCAGCGCACTGGAGAGCATCATTTACCAGGCCATCGCCACCTTCGAACCACGCATCTTGCGCAGCAGCCTGCGGGTGCGCGCCCAGGTCGCACCGGGGGAGATGAATAACAACGCCCTGAGTTTCGAGATCGAAGGCGACTTGTGGGCCCAGCCGGCGGCATTGCCGTTGCTGCTGCGCACCGACCTTGACCTGGAATCCGGGCATGTCCGGGTGGCCCCCGCCGAGCGCCGGAGACGTCCATGAACCCGCGCCTGCTCGAGCTGTACAACCAGGAACTGCAACATATCCGCGAAAGCGCGGCAGAATTTTCCAGGGAATACCCGAAGATCGCCGGGCGCCTGACCCTGTCCGGCATCGACTGTGCCGACCCCTATGTCGAACGCCTGCTCGAGGGTTTTGCCTACCTGACGGCCCGGGTGCAACTCAAGCTCGATGCCGAGTACCCGACCTTCACCCACAATCTGTTGGAAATCGCCTACCCGCACTATTTGGCGCCGACACCCTCGATGACCGTGGTGCAGATGCAGGCCGATCCCGACGAAGGTTCGCTCAGTGCCGGCTTCACCCTGCCCCGTGGCAGCGTGCTGCGCGCCACACTCGGCCGTGATTCGCAGACGCCCTGCGAGTTTCGCAGTGCCCATCCGGTCACCCTGTGGCCGCTGCAGGTAACCCAGGCCGAATACTTCGGCAATCCCGCCGCCAGCCTCGGGCGCCTCGCCACCAGCGAACCGAAGGCCCGCGCCGGGTTGCGCATTACCTTGCGTACCGGCGCCGAGCTACCGTTCAACGCCCTCGACCTCAGCAGCCTGCCGCTGTACCTGAACGGCGCCGACGAGTTGCCGTTCAGGCTTTACGAGCAACTGCTGGGCAACACCTGCGCAGTATTCGCGCGCCAGCCGGGCAGCGACTGGATCGAGCGCATTCCCACCTCGGCCCTGCGTCCTTGCGGCTTCGATGACCGCGAGGCGGCGCTGCCGGTGGTGCCGCAGGCGTTCCAGGGTTACCGCCTGCTGCAGGAGTACTTCGCCCTGCCGCAGCGTTTTCTGTTCGTCGAATTCGCCGAACTGGATCGCGCGGTAAAGCGTTGCGATGGCCAGGAGCTGGAGCTGATCGTGCTGTTCGAGCGCTACGACCAGACCCTGGAAGGCAGCGTTGGCGGCGAACAGTTCGTGCCCTTCTGCACCCCGGCAATCAACCTGTTCCCGCGCCGGGTCGACCGCATCCACTTGAGCGACCGGGTCAACGAACACCACGTGATCGCCGACCGCACCCGGCCAACGGACTTCGAGATCCACTCGTTGAGCAGCGTGACCGGGCACGGCACCGGCCCCGACCAGGCTTTCCTGCCCTTCTATGCGGTTCGAGACCCTTCACGCTACGGCCGGGACCAGGCCTATTACGTCGTTCGCCGCGAGCCGCGCATGCTCTCCAGCGAGCAGCGCCGCAACGGCACCCGCTCGACCTACATGGGCAGCGAAACCTTCATCAGCCTGGTCGATGGCCAGCAGGCGCCTTACCGCCACGACCTGCGCCAACTGGGTGTCAGTGCCCTGTGCACCAACCGCGACCTGGCGCTGTTCATGAATGTCGGCGATGGCCGCAGTGATTTCACCCTCGCCGACAGCGCGCCGGTGGCCGCCATTCGTTGCCTGGCCGGGCCAAGCCGGCCACGGGCCAGCCACGCCCATGACAACAAGGCCTGGCGCCTGATCAGCCAGCTGTCGCTGAACTACCTGTCGCTGACCGAACAGGGCCAGGGCGCCGCCGCCCTGCGCGAGTTGCTGCGCCTGTACGGCGACAGCCATGACGCCGCCCTACAGTTGCAGATCGACGGCCTGCGCGAGGTCAGCAGCAAGGCCTGCACGCGACGCCTGCCAATGCCGGGTCCGATCGTCTTTGGCCGTGGCCTGGAGATCACCCTGGAGTTCGACGAAAACGCCTTCCGCGGCACCGGTGTGTTCCTGCTCGGTGCGGTGTTCGAGCGCTTCCTGGCACGTTACGTGTCGATCAACAGCTTTACCGAAACGGTGCTCCGTACCACCGAACGCGGCGAGATCATGCGATGGAAAGCCAAGCCCGGACGCCGTCCGACCCTGTGAACATCCTCAGCGAGATGCAGGCCGAACCCTGGAACTACGATTTCTTCCAGGCCCTGCGCCGGTTGCAATGCGAGTCGCCGCAGCTGCCACGCTTCGGCCATTCGCTACGCCTGGCCGATGATCCGGTGCGCCTTGGCCAGCAGCTCGACTGTGCGTTTGCGCCGGCGACCCTGGCGGCGCTGACGCCTGCCAGTGATCAGGGCCCGGCGCGCCTGGAGCAGTTCTTCTTTGGCCTGGGCGGCCCCAATGGTCCCTTGCCGCTACACCTGACCGAGTACATGCGCGAGCGCCAGCGCAACAACGCCGACAGCACCAGCAAGCGCTTTCTCGATGTCTTTCATCACCGTCTGCTGAGCCTGTTCTACCGGGCCTGGGCCGAAGCCCGGCCGACCGTCAGCCATGACCGGCCCGATGACGACTACTGGGCCGCACGCCTGGCCGCCCTGAGCGGGCGCGGCACCCCGGCGCTGCGTGATCAGGGCCCGTTGCCTGACACCGCCAAGCTGCACTACAGCGGCCACCTCGCCGCCCAGACCCGCTACCCGGATGGCCTGCGCGGCATCCTCGGGGCCTACTTCGGCGTACCGGTAAGCATTGAGGAATACGTCGGCCAGTGGCTGCAACTTCCCGAGCGCAGCCGCCTGGGTGCGAGCGCCAATCAGCTGGGCATGGATGTGTGCCTGGGCAGCCATGTCTGGGACCGACAGCACAAGTTCCGCATCTGCCTGGGGCCGCTGAGCCTGGAGCAATACCTGTCGCTGTTGCCCGATGGCAGTGCCTTCGCCGAGCTGGTGGCCTGGGTCGCCGAGCACCAGGGGCACGAGCTGGACTGGGACCTGCAACTGATTCTGCAGCAGGACGAAATACCCGCCCTGCAACTCAACACTGGCCGACGCCTGGGTTTCGATACCTGGCTGGGCCGCCCGCAACACGATGCCAGCGACCTGACACTGGCTCGGTACTACGCCGAGCAAGCGAGCGCATCGCAATCCACAAGGAGTCCGGAACATGGGTGAAATCAGCCGCGCCGCGCTGTTCGGCAAACTCAACAGCGTCGCTTACAAGGCCATCGAGGCCGCCACGGTGTTCTGCAAATTGCGGGGCAACCCCTATGTGGAACTGGCCCACTGGTTTCATCAGTTGCTGCAACTGCAGGACTCGGACCTGCATCGCATCATCCGCCAGTTCAACCTTGAGCCGGCGCGTCTTGCACGTGAGCTGACCGATGCCCTGGACCGCCTGCCGCGCGGCTCGACCTCGATCACCGACCTGTCATCCCACGTCGAAGAAGCCGTCGAACGTGGCTGGGTATATGGCAGCCTGATGTTCGGCGAAAGCCAGGTGCGCACCGGCTACCTGGTGCTCGGCATCCTCAAGACCCCAAGCCTGCGCAACGCCTTGCTCGGCCTGTCGTCGGAGTTTGCCAAGATCAAGGTCGAGGCCCTCAGCGAGCGCTTCGACGAGTACGTCGGCGACTCGCCGGAAAACGCCCTGAGCGCCAGCGACGGTTTCAACGCCGGCGCCGTGCCGGGCGAAGCCAGCGGCGCCATGGCCCCCAGCGCCCTGGGCAAGCAGGAAGCGCTCAAGCGCTTTACCGTCGACCTCACCGAACAGGCGCGCAGCGGCAAGCTCGACCCGATCGTTGGCCGCGACGAAGAGATTCGCCAACTGGTGGACATCCTCATGCGCCGCCGGCAGAACAACCCGATCCTCACCGGTGAAGCCGGGGTGGGCAAAACGGCGGTGGTTGAAGGCTTTGCCCTGCGCATCGTTGCTGGCGATGTTCCGCCATCGCTCAAGGACGTCGAACTGCGCAGCCTGGATGTCGGCTTGCTGCAAGCCGGGGCGAGCATGAAAGGCGAGTTCGAACAGCGCCTGCGCCAGGTCATCGAGGACGTTCAGGCCTCGCCCAAACCGATCATCCTGTTCATCGACGAAGCCCACACCCTGGTCGGTGCCGGTGGCGCTGCCGGAACCGGCGACGCCGCAAACCTGCTCAAGCCCGCCCTGGCCCGTGGCAGCCTGCGTACCGTGGCTGCCACTACCTGGGCCGAGTACAAGAAGCACATCGAGAAAGACCCTGCCCTGACCCGGCGTTTTCAGGTAGTACAAGTCGCCGAGCCAAGCGAAGACAAGGCGCTGCTGATGATGCGCGGTGTGGCTTCGACCATGGAGCAGCACCATCAGGTGCAGATCCTCGATGAAGCCCTGGAAGCCTCGGTCAAACTCTCCCATCGCTATATTCCGGCGCGGCAACTGCCAGACAAATCCGTCAGTCTGCTCGACACCGCCTGCGCCCGCGTCGCCATCAGCCTGCACGCGGTGCCGGCCGAGGTCGACGACAGCCGTCGTCGCATCGAGGCTCTGGAAACCGAGTTGCAGATCATCGCTCGCGAGCACGCCATCGGTATCGCCATCGGCAACCGCCAGCAACAGTCCGAAACCTTACTGGCCACCGAGCGCGAGCGCCTGGCCGAACTGGAAAGCCGCTGGGCCGAAGAGAAGGCCCTGGTCTACGAGCTGCTGGCCACCCGCGCGCAGCTGCGCGAGAACGTCGGAGTAGTCGACCGCGACACCGGCAGCGAACAAAGCCATGAGCTGCGCGAAAAACTCATCGACCTGCAGCAGCGCCTGAGTGCCCTGCAAGGTGAAACCCCGCTGATCCTGCCAACCGTCGACTATCAGGCGGTGGCCTCGGTGGTTGCCGACTGGACCGGCATCCCGGTCGGACGCATGGCCCGCAACGAACTCGAAACCGTGCTCAAGCTCGACCAGCACCTGGCCAAGCGCATCATTGGCCAGGACCATGCCCTGCAGATGATCGCCAAGCGCATCCAGACCTCCCGCGCCGGCCTCGACAACCCCAACAAACCGATCGGCGTGTTCATGCTCGCCGGCACCTCCGGGGTGGGCAAGACCGAAACCGCCCTGGCCCTGGCCGAAGCCATGTACGGCGGTGAGCAGAACGTCATCACCATCAACATGAGCGAGTTCCAGGAAGCCCATACCGTCTCGACCCTCAAGGGCGCTCCGCCCGGCTATGTCGGCTATGGCGAAGGTGGCGTGCTGACCGAAGCGGTGCGGCGCAAGCCCTACAGCGTGGTGCTGCTCGACGAGGTGGAAAAAGCCCACCCGGACGTGCACGAAATCTTCTTCCAGGTGTTCGACAAGGGCGTGATGGAAGACGGCGAAGGCCGGGTGATCGACTTCAAGAACACCCTGATCCTGCTCACCACCAACGCCGGTACCGAGCTGATTTCCCGGGTGTGCAAGGATCCGCAGAACATCCCCGAACCCGAGGCCATCGCCACCGCCCTGCGCCAGCCGTTGCTGGAAATCTTCCCGCCGGCGCTGCTCGGCCGTTTGGTGACCATCCCCTACTACCCGCTAAGCGACGAGATGCTCAAGGCCATCACCCGCCTGCAGCTCGAACGCATCCGCAAGCGCGTGCAGGGCACCCACAAGGTGGCCTTCGACTACGACGACGAAGTGGTCGACTTGATCGTTTCGCGCTGCAGCGAGACTGAGAGCGGTGGGCGGATGATCGACGCGATCCTGACCAACAGCCTGTTGCCGGACATGAGCCGCGAGTTCCTCACCCGCATGCTCGAGGGCAAAGCCCTGGCCGGGGTGCGCATCAGCCGCCGCGACAACGACCTGCACTACCACTTCAGCGACGCGCCGTGATGGCGCGTTTGACGAGATAAGCGATGCTATTCAAGCAATTCACCCGACTGGCGCAGATCAACAGCCCGCTGGGCCCGGATGCACTGATCCTGGCGGAAATGGGCGGCGGCGAAGAGCTGGGGCGGCTGTTCGACTACGAGTTGCAGCTGACCTCGGACAACTCGTCCATCGACCTCAACCAGTTGCTGGGCAAACCCATGAGCCTCAGCCTGCAACTGGACCTGGGCCGCTCGCGGTATTTTCACGGCATCGTTTCGCGCTGCAGCCAGACCATCGACCGCGGCCAGTTCGCCAGTTACCGGGTGACGCTGCGGCCGTGGCTGTGGCTGCTGAGCAAGACCTCCGATTGCCGTATCTTCCAGAACCAGACCATCCCGCAGATCATCAAGCAGGTGTTTCGCGACCTGGGTTTTTCCGACTTCGAAGACAGCCTCAGCCGCCCCTACCGTGAGTGGGAGTATTGCGTGCAGTACCGCGAGACCAGCTTCGACTTCGTCAGCCGCCTGATGGAACAGGAAGGTATCTACTACTACTTCCGCCATGAGAAGGATCGCCACGTGCTGGTGCTGGCCGATGCCTATGGCGCCCACCAGGTGGTGCCGGGCTACGAGTCGGTGCCGTACTTTCCGCCTGATGGCCAGCACCGTGAGCGTGACCACCTCAACGATTGGCACCTGGCCCAGGAGGTGCAGTCCGGCTCGCTGGAGCTCAACGATTACGACTTCCAGCGCCCCAGCGCGCGCATCGACGTACGCTCGCAAATGCCACGCCCGCACACCGCCGGCGATTACCCACTGTACGACTACCCCGGCACCTATGTGCAGAGTGAGGACGGCGAGCATTACGCCCGTACCCGTATCGAAGCGCTGCAAAGCCTGCACGAGCGCATCGAACTGCGCGGCAATGCCCGCGGCCTGGCAGCGGGCAACCTGTTCAGCATGAGCGGCTTCAGCCGCCAGGACCAGAACCGCGAATACCTGATCGTCGGTGCCCGCTACTACATCGTCCAGGAGCGCCTGGAAACCGGTGCCGGTGGCGGCAATGCACAGTTCGAAAGCAACCTCAGCTGCATCGATGCGCAGCAGAGCTTCCGGCCCCTGGCCAGCACCCTGCGCCCGCAGGTCAAGGGGCCGCAGACTGCCATCGTGGTTGGCCCGGCCGGTGAAGAGATCTGGACCGACCAGTATGGCCGGGTCAAGGTGCACTTCTACTGGGACCGCCATGACCAGTCAAACGAGAACAGCTCGTGCTGGATCCGCGTGTCTCAAGCCTGGGCCGGCAAGAACTGGGGCTCGATGCAGATCCCGCGGATCGGTCAGGAAGTGATCGTCAGCTTTCTTGAAGGCGATCCCGACCGGCCGATCATCACCGGCCGGGTGTACAACGCCGAGCAGACGGTGCCCTACGACCTGCCGGCCAATGCGACCCAGAGCGGGATGAAAAGCCGTTCGAGCAAAGGCGGCACGCCGGCGAACTTCAACGAAATCCGCATGGAGGACAAGAAGGGCGCCGAGCAGCTGTACATCCACGCCGAGCGCAACCAGGACATCGAAGTCGAGAACGATGAGAGCCACTGGGTAGGCCACAACCGCAACAAGGTGGTGGACTTCAGCGAAGTGGCGACCATCGGCGAAGACCGCATTCGCGCGGTCAAGCGCGATGACATTTTGCTGGTGGGCTCGACCAAGACCGACAGCATCAGCCGCAGCTACCTGATCGAGGTCGGCGAAAACCTGCGCCTGGTGTGCGGCAAGAGCGTGCTCGAGCTCAATGCCAGCGGCCAGATCAACCTCACTGGCGTGCAGTTCAACTTCAACGCCGAAGGCAATGCCCAGTTCAACACCGGCGGCACCCTTGACCTGAACATCGGCGGCGCTCCCGGCGCCACTGCGGACGGGCAAGGCGTCAAAGGCACCATCGATGGTGCCGTGGAAGCGATCTTCCCCAAGCCCAAAGCCAGCCAATAAAGAGATTTGCGCGTCATGACTTATCGCCTCAACGAATTCCAGTTCGCCCTGCCCGATGCCGAAGTGCAGGACACCAGCATCAACATCCTGCGCTTTGCCAAGCTCGGCACCTCCTTGATCGTCAGCCGCAGCTTGCTGGCCGACGGCGAAACCCTGCAAAGCAACTTCGACGGCCAGCTTGAGCGCCTGCAACAACAGGTCAAGGACCTGCGCTTCCAGCCTGGCCAGGCCGTGCGCCTGGGTGCCGAGCAGTCGGTGGACGGTATCGAACTGCGCAGCCAGTTCAGCAAGGGCAACGAAAAGGTCTACCAGTACCAGCTTGCCCTGGTACTGCCAGGCACGCGCAAGATGTTCGCCCTGAGTTACGTCAAGGCCCAGCCGCTGGGTGATGCCGAGGCTGCGCACTGGGCGGCGATCAAGCAATCACTGAACTTCGACACCCTGGCCTGATGAGCACCTTGCATGTCTGACGCCCTGTGGGCCGCCCGCCAGGGCGATGCGCTGATGCACACCTCGATGATGGCTGACATCGTCAGCGGTGTGCTGGAAGTCGCCGCCAACGTCGCCATCGGCGTGCTGGCCACTGCGGCGGTGACCGCGGCGCTGGGGCTTACCGTGGCTACCGGCGGTCTGGGCTGCTTCGTGCTCGGCGCGGTGGTCGGTATCGTGGTCGGCGTGGCCATGAGCAAGACCGGGGCCGACAAGGGTTTAAGCAGTTTATGCGAGGGCATCGGCAATTTTTTGTTCCCGCCCTCGGTGCAGGCCAACATCCTCACCGGCTCAAAGAACACCCACACCAATGGCAAGCCGGCCGCTCGCGCCGCAGGTGTGATCGTTGCCGCCATGGCGCCCGCCGGCAGTGATGCCGCCCAGCCACCCGCCGAAGAGGAAGAAGAAAGCTTCCTCGACATGGCCAAAGGCTTTTTCTCGCAGATGTGGCGGCCCACGGTCGCCAGCCCCGCGCCGAACACCGAGCCTGCCGACGACGACAAGATCCTCTGCAGCAAGCACCCGCCGATGCCGCCGCAGTACCTGGCCGAAGGCTCGAGCAAGGTCACCATCAACGGCCATCCGGCCTGTCGCAGCGGCGATCGCAGTACCTGCGAGGCGGTGATCGTCGATGCCGGGCTGATCTCCAGTAACGTGCGCATCGGCGGCGGCTCGATCGTGGTCCGCGAGATTCGCAGCGGCAAGACCCCGGGCATCGGCCTGGCGATTACCGCCTTGATGCTGCTGCGCGGGCGTGGCGGCAAGTTCTACAGCGAATTGGGCTGTATGGTAATCGGCGGCGTCGCTACCTACCTGACCGAGCAGGTAGCAGGTGCGTTGACATCCGCTGTAGCCGGCTCTGCGCATCCGGTCCATAGCCCCACAGGGGCAAAGGTTCTTGCTGACGACGATGATCTGGACTTCAGCTTGCCCGGCTTGATCCCGCTGGAGTGGCAGCGCTTCTACAGCAGCCGGGACACCCGACACGATGGCCTTTTCGGTGCGGGCTGGAGCGTCGATTACGAGGTATCTGTCAGGATCGAACTACACCCGCAAGGCGGCGAGCGAGTGCTGTTTACCGACGATCAGGCGCGTATTATCGACATGGGCCACATACCCCGGGGCGATGCCGTCTTCAGCGCGGGTGAAGGCCTGAGTGTACGCCGCGAGCACAACGGTGAACTGCTGATCGAACGTACCGACGGGTTGTATCGCCTGTTCCAGCCGACTCCGAACGACCCGCTGCACCTGCGCCTGGCGCAATTGGGTGACCGCAACGATAACCGCATCTATCTTGATTACGACGCCAGTGGTCGTTTGACCGGGCTGCGCGATACCTTCGACTTGATCCAGGTACAACTGCATTACAGCACTCAATGGCCTGGGCGGATCAGTCATCTCGAGCGGCTGTATAGCGACGGCGCAACCGAACTGTTGGTCAGTTATGGTTATGACGACAACGGCGACCTGGCCCAGGTGCGCGACGCCAATGGCCAGTTGCAACGCAGCTTCAGCTACGACCAGGGTCGACGCATGGTCGAGCACCAGTTGCCCAGCGGCCTGCGCTGCTTCTACGAATGGACTCGCGCTGCCGACGACTGGCGCGTCGCTCGACACTGGACCGATG
This sequence comes from Pseudomonas sp. 2835, assembly GCF_050435905.1. Taxonomy (NCBI): domain Bacteria; kingdom Pseudomonadati; phylum Pseudomonadota; class Gammaproteobacteria; order Pseudomonadales; family Pseudomonadaceae; genus Pseudomonas; species Pseudomonas sp. 2835. Next base: position 237,516 of record NZ_JBNDLE010000007.1, read on the forward strand.
ATGGCGACGAGTATCGTTTCGACTACGACATAGAGGCCGGCATCACCCGGATCACCGACAGCCTGCATCGGGTCAGCAGCCGCCACTGGAACCCGCAGTACCAAATCACCCAATACACCGACGCCCTCGGCCACACCTGGTGCTTCGAGTGGAACGACGAGCGCCAGTTGCTCGCTGCCACCGACCCGCAAGGTGGGCAATGGAAATACCTCTACGATGAGTCCGGCAACCTGTGCGAAAGCATCGACCCGCTCGGGCGCAGCGAGTCAACCCTATGGCTGGAGCATTGGTCTTTACCCCGAGTAGAGACCGACTACGCAGGCAACCGGCGAAGCTATCGCTACGATCAGCGCGGCAACTGCAGCAGTGAAACCGACCCACAAGGCAACATAACTCGCTATCGGTACGACGAACGAGGCCAAGTGGTAGAGGTGATCGACGCTACAGGCAAGCGCCAACAGTTACGCTGGAATGATTACGGCCTGCTCAGTGAGCAGGTCGACTGTTCGGGCTATCCCACCCGTATGAACTATGACCGTCGGGGCCATCTACAATCTGTCACCGACGCCCTCGGCGAACGCACCGAGTATGAATACGACGCACGAGGCCGCTTGCAACTGCGACGGTTGCCGGATGGGCGCAGCGACCTTTACCAGTATCACTACAACGGTCAGCTCAGTACCCATACCGACCCGGCCGGGCACACCACCCAGTTCCTCTATACCCGTCGCGGTCAGGTGCACCTGCGCATCGATCCACACGGGCGTAAAGTTCAGTACGGCTACGACGCCTACGGCCGTTTGCACACGCTGACCAACGAAAATGGTGAAAGTTATCGCTTCGCCTGGGATCAAGGAGATCGCTTGATCCAGCAGCAGTATCTGGATTCAAGCACCCGCTGTTATCACTATGATGCGCTGAACAACGTTACTGCTTTGACGTATGTCTCGGCGCCCGATGACAACGAGCCGAAACTCAAACCGATCTGTCACCAATACCAACTGGATGCAGCCGGCCGGGTGACCCAAAAACGCACTGATGATGGAGTAACCGAGTACAGCTACGACCCTCTTGATCACCTGATCGCCATCTGTTTCACCGATACCAGCGGCAACAGCGAACAATTGGAGTTCGGCTATGACGAACTCGGACAGCTTGTTGAGGACTACAGTCAGGCCGGCTTACTGCAGCACCACTACGATGAACTCGGCAACTTGACCCAGACCCGACTGGGCGACGGCCGCTGGCTAAATCGTCTTTACTATGGCAGTGGCCATCTGCACCAGCTCAATCTCGATGGCCAGGTAATCTGTGACTTTGAGCGCGACCGCATGCATCGAGAAGTGCTTCGCTCCCAGGGACAGCTCTGCACCCGCAGCGAGTACGACCGTAGCGGCCGCCTGCGCTCCCGGCTGCGTCGTTCACTGCAGCAGCCGCCACAGCTACCAGCGCCCGTTCAACAACGCTTTGACTTCGACCCTGCCGACAATTTGATCGGTCGTTTCAATCAGGATCTTGCGGGTCAGCACCAGCAACTGCTGCATTACGATGCCAGCGCTCGCATCATGGCCAGCCAGGACGCAGGTCAGGGCCAGAGCGAAGTCTTTGCCTACGATGCCGCGGCTAATCTGCTTGATGCTTCAGAGCTCGGAAAGGGCCCTGTCCGCCATAATCGTTTGCTTTCTTACCAAGACAAACGGTATCGCTACGACGCCTTTGGTCGGATGGTTGAAAAACGTAGCAGCCGCCACGGCGTGCAACAGTTCAGCTACGACGCAGAACACCGCTTGATCCAGGTCCGTAGCCATATCGGCGGCCGAGAACGGGTGCTGAACATGCGCTATGACCCGTTGGGCCGACGCATCGAAAAAAGCCAGTACGACGACGCTGGCAATCTGCTGGAAAAGACCCGCTTTACCTGGGATGGACTGCGTCTTTTGCTGGAACAGCAGCATGGCCGAACCAGTCTCTATCTCTATGATCAGGACAGCCATGAGCCTCTGGCCCGGGTCGACGGCGCTGGCGCACAACAACACGTGCGCTACTACCACAACGACCTTAACGGCTTGCCAGAACAATTGACCGAATTCAAGGGTGACGTTCTCTGGCAGGCGCGCTATCTGGTATGGGGCAACACCCTGCAGGAAACCCGCGAAGGTTACTACCTCGAAGAGCAGAATCTCAGGTTCCAAGGGCAGTATCTGGATCGGGAAAGCGGGCTGCACTACAACACGTTTCGCTTCTATGATCCTGATATCGGACGCTTCACCACACCCGATCCCATCGGCCTGCTGGGGGGCATCAACCTTTATCAATACGCACCGAATCCGATCGGCTGGGTCGACCCGCTGGGTTGGAAGAAGAAATGCAGCTTCCGAAAACCCCGACGGGTAAAAAGCAAATCAACGGGGCGCACCAGACCCAGGAACCGCAACGAAGAGTTCGCTCTGGATCATGTGAAGAAACATCCGGAAAACGGCATAGAAATCATCAAGCCCGACCAGATCGGAGACCCTCACTTCAAAGGCAAGGGCTGGTCAAAAATGGAGCGTAAAGTAAACGGGGTCAACGTCCACTACATGGCCAAGCTCGATCCTAAAGGGAAAATGACCCACGTCACTGACTTCAAGATAAAGGACTGAAGATGAACTACACCCATCGAAACAGCAAAAATCAGAAGCGCCACTGGGAACAGTGCGAGCGGCAGCAGGCGCCCTACATAGAGATCAGTGACATCAATGAAACGTACAAGAATGTTTTCTACGACATCACCAATCTGGCCGGGGATCTCGAAGAAATTTCCGAAGCAGTGAAAGCGATCTACACAAGTTATGTTGCGTTCTACCTTGTGCCTCAGATCGATATCGAGCATCTGTTCGAGCAATATTATTTTTTTAACCTGATCGTCAAATCTGCACACGCAGAGATCATTGCAGAGCAACTGCATTGCTACCTGAGCGCACAACTCAACGGCCAATGAACCCCGGCAGCCAGACGGAGCACATTACTGCGGCAGATTCCGCAATGGCCCTTGCTGACGTATCATCGCCACCCTGCTCAAACTCACATGGATGTCCGATGAAAGCCGCCGCGCGCTTGCTTCCTGCTGCCCTGTTCGCTGCCTGCCTGCACAGCCCCGCAACCCTTGCCGCAGGCTTTGACTGCAGCAAGGCCAGCACCCTGCTGGAAACCGCGATCTGCACCACACCGTCGCTGTCGGCCAAGGACGACACGCTCAACGAACGCTACAAGCCGCTCAAGGACCGCAAGATCTTCCGCGAGCTGGAGAACTTCTGGCTGCGCGAGGTGCGTAACCGCTGTGAGACCGCCGCCTGCCTGGAAGTCGCCTACGACCAGCAGATCAAGCTGCTGACCCCGGTGCCGGCACTTTCCCAGGTAGATCCCAAGAGCCTGCAGCCCCTGCCCCGCGATCAGCGTTATACCCAGGTCGAGGATGAGCCGTGGCAGCGCTTTCCCCTGGCCACCGTTGCCGACATGAGCGAGGACAGTTTTGTCTATCTGGTGGACGTTGCCACCCTCGATGGCGTGCTCAACGTGGTGCTGTTCGTTGCCCAAAAGCAGGATGACGAAGGCAGCAACCCCGGCAATATCTATGACAGCCGCCCGGTAGGCACGCTCTACGAATACTCCGACGCTCGCCCTGGCCTGCACGCGTTCGCGCGCAATGTACGCTTTGATGGCTGGAACAGTATCACCGCCAACGATCAGGGTCGGCGCTATGCCGGGATCATTGACGGGGTGTTCTACTACCGGCAGAAGATGACCGGTGAAGCCCAGCAAAGCATGGCCTACACACTGGGTTCCAAGGCCACGCCGCAGCCTTCAACGCAACTGTATGCGGCCGAGTCCAACAGCAAGCGCTTTGCCAAGGCGCAGATCAGCGGCGACCTCAACCACGACAACTCCGGCCTGCTGATCTACTACCCGCACCTTACCGGCGACAGCAACCCCTACGACCGGGTGATGGACAAGGATGCTGGCGGCTGGAGCCTGGTCAACCCGACCTGGAGCCCGACCCGGCCGGTCTTGTACTTCGACAACAACGGCGGCTTCGCCTGCATCTGGCGGGTTGACCTGGTGACCAAGCGCCTGGAGAAGATTGTCCCCGAGCACGAAGCAGTTGCCGCCCGCCCGGTGGATGTCATCGGCCGCGAGGCGATCGTTTACCTGGAAGCCGACCAGTTAATGTTTGCCATCGCCCCGGACCAGTAACGCCTGCGCAACACTACGGGCGCGCCTGCGCCCGAGCAGGCGGCCAAGGCTGACCGCCCAGTTGAGCAAAGCTACCAGCAGCAGGCACAGCATCATCGCCTCGGTGCCGCCGCTGACGATCAGTTGCCCGGCCAGCCAGGGAAGGCCGAACACCCCGAGAAAATACGCCAGGCTGAACAGCAGCAAGGCCTGCGGGGTATGCCCGGGCGGTGCCTGGTTGGCGGCCAGGCCGTTGATCACCGAATAGTTCAGGCCGTATCCAACCCCCAGCAGCGCTGCGGCCAGCAGATAGCCAAGGTTGCCCTGTACCCACCAGCCCAGCGCCAGCACGGCGAGCACGATAAAGCCCGAGAGCAGGCACGAGGCACGGTAGGCATCACGCTTGACCACCCAACCGGCGATCAGCAAACGGCAACTGATGGCTGCACTCATGAAGCCGATGAAGAACAGCGAATAGTCCAGGCCGCGCCCGGCGGCATAAGAGGTCTGGAAGCTGCCCAGTCCACCGAAGATCGCGCCGCCCAGGCCAACCATGAGAATCGGCCAGCGTGCGGGCGAAGCCAGTACGGTTGCGCCAGCGCGGCGGCTGATACCAACCGGCTGAGTGGCGTGCCGTGGCTGGCGGGCCAGATGGTTGAAGATCAGCAGGCCCACCACTGCGGCGGCAGCGGCGGTGTAGAACGCCGTCTGCACCGGCAGTTGCAACAGCGTTGCCAGCTTGCCCGCCAGCGGCCCGGAACCGATGCCGCTCATCATGCTGCCCGAGAGTAATGCGAAGCAGTGGGTACGCCGCTGGGCTTCGACCCGCTCGGCCACCAGGATCGGGCCCAAGGTGTAAAAAGCCCCCCAACCCAAGCCCAGCATCAGGCCGCAGAGCATCAACCCCGCGCCGGTGCCAGGCACCAGGGCGAAGCCCAGGCAAGCCGCCACCAGGCTCAGCGCCGACAGGGCGATGGCTCGTGCCGAACCCAAGCGGTCAGCCAGATGGCCACTGCCAAGTACGGCGACGACGGTGCTAAGCATGGCAACTGAAATGATCTGCCCGGCATCCTGCTCGTTGCCGCCACGGCTGCTGACCAACAGCGACAACAGGAAGGTCGAGCCATAGGACAACGACAGCAGGTAGCTGGCCAGGCACAGCAGGCCAAAGCCTGGGGCAGCTTGTTCGGTACGGATGGCGGGCATGCTCAGACGTCACTCGGCGAAGTTGAGCTGCCTTGTAGCATGGCCCTGCTCCGCGACCGTTATACAACTGCCGGAGTTGGGTTCAGCCGGCAGCGAACTTTGCCTGCGCGCAGCCTATCCAGCGGTCAGTGCAACAGCTCGGCGCACTCCTTCATCACGCCTGCCTTCATCCGCAGGTAATGCTCGAATATCTCCCGTGCCGCCGCCTGATCGATGTTGATCTGCATGGCTTCGACAAACTGCTCGACCGCCGCCACGGCGTGGGCGAAGTGATTGCTCTCGGTGCCACCGGTGTGCACGGTAACCCAGGCTACTGTCGCCCGCGCGCGCTCAGCCGGTATGCCCATGTCACGGACAAACCACTGCTTGAACAACGGGTGGATGAACTCAACCTCGCCATGGGTGTAGACCTCATGCACCAGGGTGGTCAGCAAACCTTGCAGCAGGTCGCGTTCGCGCAAGCGCTGGCGGTCGGTCCAGTCCTTGAAGGCCTGGGCCGAAGGCAGGCAGTTGGCCTTGAGCATCCACTGGTCATCACCGCAAAGAGGCGTCGCCATGTTGTAGAACAGGTCGGCGTGCAGAGTATTGCCCAGCGCCCCGAGGTCTTCATCGGTGATTCGCTGCAGGCTGCCACAAGCCCGGTACAGCTGGTCGGCAGCCATGGAGCCGGCGTCGGAACGGGCCAGCAGCGTCAGGCGGTTGGCAAGACCGGAGACACTGGCTGCGGAGTTGTTGGTTTTCGACCAACTGGCGAAAAACTTGCGCAGCACCGCTGGTGAATGCTTGCGCTCGGTCAGCAGGGCAAAGGCCTTTTCAATCTCCATCAGCTCTTCTTCTACCGCCCAGAAGGCTTCGAACAACCCGTGCTTGAGGGTGCTGGCCGGCATGTCATTGAGGACCGGCTCGACGATCGATAGTAGTTTGCTGTGCAGGGCAATCACGGTGTTCATTGGCGTTTTTACGTCCTTGTAATAGAGGGATCAGCGGTTTCTTTGAAGGCGTTCTTGTCGGTGGAATCGGTGGGCTGCCAGCCGAACCAGGCGATCAGCATCACCAGCAACTGCGCGGCCATGATCAGCGGTACACAGCCTGTCCAGCCCCAGCGCTGCCACAGCAGCGCCGGCAACAGCGCGCCAACGCTGCCGCCCAGGTAATAGAACGTCAGGTAGCAGCCCACCGCGCCGGCCTTGTTGTGCCGGGCGGTTGACGTGACAAAGGCATTGGCCGCCGCCTGGGCCAGGAACACCCCGGTAGAACTGAGCGCGAGCCCCAGCACGATCCACCACAGGCTACTGAGCAAGGTCAGCAATGAACCCAGCAGCCCCAGCACCCCGGCGAACACCACTAGATGCGCCGGTGGCCTGGCGCTGGCCAGCTTGCCGGCAATCGGCGTGACCACCAGCGCCAGCAGAAACACCGCATAGACCGAGCCCAGCGCGGCAACGCCAAGATTGAACGGCGCTGCCAGCAGGTGCAGGCCGACATAGGTGAAGGTGGCAATTTGTGAAAACAGCACGCAAAAGCCAACCAGGTAGGCCGCCAGCAACGGCCGGTTGCGCAGCATGCTGATTCGACTGTTGGCGATGGTGATTTCGATCAGGCGCGTGCCATTGGGCAGCAGCCGGTGAATGCTCAGGCCGATCAGTACGGTCAGCAGCGCCAGCAGGATGAACGCTTCGCGCCAGCCCAGGTATTGGGTCATGACCCCGGTCAGAAAACGCCCGGCAAAACCGCCGAGAATGGTCCCGGCGACGTACAGGCTGGTGACTTCGGTGACTTTGGCACCCTGCCAGCGCTCGCCGATGTAAGCCACGCTGGTGGCGAAGATCACCGGGATCAACATGCCCTGGACAAAGCGCCAGAACAGCAGGCTGTTCAAGTCACTGGCCCCTGCCAGCATCAAGCCCGGCACGCTGAGCAACAGCGTTGCCGCCACCAGCACGGTCTTTTGGCTCCAGCGCCGGGTCAGTACGCCGACAAAGGGCGCGACCAAGGCCACGGCCAGGGTCGTGGCGGTGATGCTCCAACTGACGTGCCGGGCATCCACGGCGAAGCTCTGCGCCAGCTCGGCAAGGATGCCCTGGGTGGCATAGAGCGGCAGAAACGCGGCGCACCCGCAGAGGAACATCGCGATGCGTGCGGCGGACAGGCGCGATTGCATGGGAAAACTCGTTACAGTGACGAGTATTGTTTATAAGGTGCGGTCATTGGCCCTGGCCAATACCGAATTCGGACCGATTGATACCTCAAGGTGCAACATGCTCGATGTGCGAAAGCTGCGCTATTTCATTGCCGTCGCCGACGACCTGCATTTCGGCCGCGCCGCGCAGCGCCTGCACCTGGCGCAACCGGCACTGACCCGGCAGATCTCGGCCCTGGAAAGCCAGCTGGGTTTCCGCCTGTTCGAGCGCAGCAGCCGCGCAGTCAGTTTGACCGGCGAAGGCCAGCAGTTCCTGCCTTACGCCCGCGGGGTACTGGAGCAACTGACCCGCAGCGAAAGCTTCGCTGCCAAGCTGGCCGCCGGCACAGCCGGGCAATTGAGCATCGGTTATGCCAGCTCGGTGGCCTTGAGTGACCACTTCACCCAGGCGATCCAGCAGTTTTCCCACGCCTACCCGCAGGTTCGCCTGACCCTGGTTGAAGAAGCCTCCAGCGCGCAATGGCGCAACATCGTCGAAGGCACCCTGGAAATCGGCCTCAGTAGGCTGTTGCCGCCCCAGGAGTTCACTGAGCTGCAAGTCCAGCCGCTCGACCAGGAGCCGCTGCTGGTTGCACTGGCCGAGAACGATCCGCTGGCGGCACTCGACACCATCAGCCTCACCCAACTGCAAGCACACCCCGTGGTGCTGTACACCGACGAGCAAGGCACCGGCCTCAACGATGCCATCGAGCGCTTGTTCCAGCATTGCCAGCTGCCCTTGCTGCGCGGCCCGCGCGGACGGCAGATCACCTCGATTATCGCCCTGGTCGCAGCCGGCCAGGGCGTTGCCCTGGTGCCTGCCTGCGCCCGGGCTTTGAACCAGCGCGGCGTGTGCTACCGGCCCCTGAACGAAGCAGACGCCAACATCGACCTGCTCGCGATCAGCCATCGCCAGCGGCGCTCGCGGGCAGCCGAGGCGTTTCTGCAAATCCTTGCCCGGGCAACCGCAGCCAGCGCATGAGCGCGGCTGCCTGACAAGCACGGCGGGGATAAAAGTGTTTTACCGAAACCACTGGTTTTCTGCTGGGACGCTTTGCCTATCCTAGGAAGGATCTCTCATATCAGCGGAAGATCCATGAAAGCTTCGCTTCCCAGCCGCTACGCCTGCCTTGTCGGCTGTCTCGTTTTCAGTGTTGCCAGCCTGCCGTTTCTTTCTGCCCACCCCTGGCTATGGCCGCTCACCCTGCTCTGTGCCCTGCTCAGCCTGGTCGGCCTCAATGACCTGCGCCAGAGCCACCACGCGGTGAGGCGCAATTACCCTATCCTGGGCAATATTCGCTACCTGATCGAAACCATCCGCCCTGAGATTCGCCAGTACCTGCTCGAAGGCGACGACGACAAGCTGCCATTCTCCCGTGCCCAGCGCTCGCTGGTGTATGCACGGGCGAAGAATGAAAGTGCCGAGAAGGCCTTCGGTACGCTCAATGATGTGTACCGGCCGGGCTTCGAGTTCATCAGCCATTCCATGCTGCCGGTCGAAACCCCCGACCCGGCCTCGTTTCGCGTCAACATTGGCGGCCCGCAGTGCCGCCAACCTTACTCGGCGTCGATCTTCAATATCTCGGCGATGAGCTTTGGGGCACTCAGTGCAAATGCCATTGCCGCGCTGAACAAGGGCGCAAAACGTGGCCGCTTCGCCCATGACACCGGCGAAGGCAGCATCAGCCCCTACCATCGTGAGCATGGCGGCGACCTGATCTGGGAAATCGGCAGCGGCTATTTTGGCTGCCGCACCCCGGAGGGCCGCTTCGATCCGCAGCGTTTCGCCGAACAGGCCCGCGACCCGCAGGTGAAGATGATCGAGGTCAAACTCAGCCAGGGTGCCAAGCCCGGTCACGGCGGGATTCTGCCCGGGCACAAGGTCAGTGCCGAAATCGCTGCCACCCGTGGCGTGCTGATGGGTGAAGACTGTATTTCGCCGGCAGCGCACAGCGCCTTTCGCAGCCCCGTGCAGCTGTTGCAGTTCATTGGCCAGTTGCGCGAGCTGTCTGGCGGTAAACCGGTGGGCTTCAAGTTCTGCCTTGGCCACCCGTGGGAATTCATGGGTATCGCCAAGGCCATGCTGGCCACCGGCATAGTCCCCGACTTCATCGTGGTTGATGGCAAGGAAGGCGGCACCGGCGCCGCACCCCGGGAGTTCAGCGACAACATCGGCGTGCCGATGCGCGAAGGCCTGATGTTTGTGCACAACACCCTGGTGGGCCTGAACCTGCGCGACAAGATTCGCATCGGCGCTGGCGGCAAGATTGTCAGCGCGTTCGACATTGCCAGCGTGCTGGCCATTGGCGCCGACTGGGTCAACTCGGCCCGCGGCTTCATGTTCGCCATCGGCTGTATTCAGTCGCAAAGCTGCCACACCAACAAATGCCCGACCGGCGTTGCCACCCAGGATCCGCTACGCCAACGCGCCCTGGTGGTGCCGGAAAAGGCCGAAAGAGTCTACAGCTTCCATCGCAACACCCTGCATGCCCTGGCCGAAATGCTCGCCGCTGCCGGCCTGGACCATCCGGCCGAGCTCAAGCCCAAGCACCTGGTGCGGCGCATTAGCGCCAGTGAGATTCGCCTGTTTTCGCAGTTGCACGTGTTCCTCAAGCCCGGTGAATTGCTCAGCGGCTCGATCGACAGTGAATTCTATGCACGGATGTGGCGCATGGCCCGCAGCGACAGCTTCGAGCCGGAGAGCGGCGAAGTGCAGGCAATCAAACCTGCCGTGCACCGAAAACAAACAACCCCGGCCTAGGCCGGGGTTGCTGGAGAGACCAGACAGCTATCAGAGGATGCTGATCGGGTACTCGACGAATACGCGGACTTCGTTGCCGTCGTCGTTGTAGCCGTTCTGACGAACGCTGTCAGAAGTACGCAGGAACGAGCTACGCAGTTTGACGGACAGGTCCTTGGCAGGGCCTTCCTGAACCACGTACTTGAACTGGTTGAAGATCTCGCGCTCTTTACCTTCGCCGAAGCCGTGGGTGTTGATGTTGTCACCACGCACGTAGGCCACTTTGTAGGTCAGGCCCGGTACGCCGAAGGCGCCGAAGTCCAGGCCGTAGCCCAGCTGCCAGGAACGCTCGTCTTCAGCGTTGAAGTCGGACCAGTAGGAGTTGGCCAGGTAGATAGTCGAACCACCGTCACCCACGCCACCGGCGTTCTGGTAGAAACCGTACTGATAACCGGTGTCGCCAGTGCTGCGCTGGTGGGCGATGGTGATCGAGTGCGGGCCGAAGGCGTAGGTAGCCGCCAGGCTCCAGATGGTGTTGGAGTCACCGGTCAGGTCGGCGGCAGCGACGTACTTCTTGTCGATGTCCGACTTGTAGCCGTTGAAGTCCAGGGTCAGCGACTGGTCGTCGGCGATCGGATGAACGTAGTTAACGCCCAGGTAGTGCTTCTTCAGCACGTCTTCGACGTCGGAGGTGTACAGGGAAGCCGACAGGTTTTCGGTGAACTTGTAGCTGCCGCCGAATACGTTGATCGACTTCAGGCCACCGCTGTCACGGCCTTCAGCACTTTTACGGGCTTCCTGGGTGAAACGACCGGCGTTCAGTTCCAGGCCCTTGATCTCCTTGGAAGTGATCAGGGTACCGGTGTAGCTTTCTGGCAGCAGGCGACCGTCGTCGTACTGCAGCACTGGCAGCTCAGGCATCTGGTCACCGTACTTCAGTACAGTGTTGGAGATGCGGAACTTGATTGCTGCGCCACCACGGGCCAGGTTGTGCGGGGAGTTCTGCTGGTTGGTCGGCGAGTCGCCGTCCGCCGGCTTGAAGAAGTCGATACCGCCACCGCCGTTGCGACCTTTACCACCATCCAGACGCACTGCGTACAGGCCGAATGCGTCAACACCGACACCAACAGTGCCCTGGGTGTAGCCGGAGGAGAACTTGCCGATGAAGGCCTGGCCCCACTCGCTCTGGTCGTTGGTACCGTGCTTCTTGTCACGGTTGATGAACGCGTTGCGCAGCAGAACGCTGGCTTTGCTGTCTTCTACGAAGCCCTTGGCCTCGGCCTGGTCATTGGCCATAGCCTGAGTCGCGGCCATTAGCCCCAGCGCGACCAGACTGATCCTGGTTTTCAACATTTTATTTTCCTTATTACTTAGTCAAAGACGCTCTGCGACCAAACGCCAAAAACCACGCCCCCTGCGTGGGTTGACGCTCACGGGTCTGAAAATAAAAAGCCCGCCTGCGAGTGTTCGCAGCGGGCCTTTTTTCTGGACTCTTGGCCGATGGGCCTACAGGCGTTGACCGAATCCTATCCGTGTGCGGATCAGCATGTCAAAAATTCGTGAAAAGTAAGTGTTTCTGCCTATAGATCACAGCCATCCGGGGCGCAAAACCCTGGGTTAGAGGGCGCTTTGGCCACGCTCAGGTAGAACTCCCGGTCCAGCCATTGCACGAAGGCGTCAGGTTTGCCGAGGAAGGGAGCGATGTCGATGACCTGCAGCCGTCCTTCGCGCTCCAGCACCAGGGTTGGATACCCCTGCCCGCCAACGCTGGCCATGAACGCGTGACTGGTGCGCATATGGCTCTGGGTATCCACGTCGCGCAAGGCGCTGGCAAAGGCTTGTGCAGGCAAGCCCATCTCGGCGGCGATGGCCTGAAGCACCCCGTCGTCGGCAATCCGTCGGCCTTCGACGTAGTGCGCACGTTGCAAGCGCGCCAGCGACTCAAGACCACGCCCGGCCAGTTGCTCAGCGGCAAGAATGGCAGCAATGGGCGGCTGCGAATCAAAGATGGCGTCGTTGTCACGCAACAAGCCCTCGAAGTAGTCGCGGCCAAAAGGCTGCCCGGTGTATTCAGCGATGCGCCGGTCGTGTGGTATGACGAAATCGCGCAACTGTGCCGAGACCGTTTGACGGTTAGCGCCGGCCATCATCCCGCCCCCGTGCAACACAACCGGCATCAGGCCGCTGGCCGCATTGATCAGCGGCTCGGCGCCATAGCACCAGCCACACAAGGGGTCGAATACGTAGTGAAGGGTGGTTTGCACCGGCATGAGCGCCTCCAGAAAAAATGATGGCGTCAGACTAGGCCGGACGAAGGTTGCGAAAAACGCCGCATTGGTTACAGCTTTGTTGTGAAAAACAGCACAAATAAACCCCCGAGACTAAGTGCCTGCATACAGAAACATTTAGAAACAAACAGCCCTCTGGCAAGTTCAGAAACAATTAACGTTAGTAAATGGCAAGCATTATCATTCGCGCAAAATTTCTCCACTCCAATAAATGCCCGGATGTCCGCCATGCTTGCCCCTTGCCGCCTTTCTCCCCTGACCCTGGGCCTGTCGCTGTTTTTCAGCTCCGGGCTGGTCGCTGCTGCCACCACCACACTGCCCGAAGTGTCGGTTACCGCAGAGTCTGACCGCGAGCGCGACGACCCGCGGGTGCGCGAAGTCAGCACCGCGACTCGTACCGCCACGCCTGCCCGCTATGTGCCGCAAGCCATCGATTCGGTGAAGACCAGCAACGTGCTGGACTACGGCAGCAACGACCTTGGCAAGGCCCTGAGTGGTATCCCCAACGTCAGCAGCGGCGCCGACACGCGCTTTGACAGCGTGCGCATCCGTGGTTTCGACGCCAGCAACGACTTCTACCTGGACGGCATCCGCGACGACAGCCAATACGTGCGCGACCTGCACAACATCGAGCGGGTCGAAGTGCTCAAGGGCCCGGCTGCGGTGCTCTATGGCCGCGGCAGCCAGGGCGGGATCGTCAACCGGGTGAGCAAGATGCCGGAAGCCGGCCGCCGTTCCAGCATCGAGGCCCAGGGCGGCAGCGAAGACCTGCGCAGCCTGTATGCCGACCTCAGCGCCGACCCCACCGACAACATCAGTCTGCGCCTGAACATGGGCAACCAGGACAATAACAGTTTCCGCGACGGCATCGACGGCAGCCGCCAACTGTTCGCGCCCTCGATGAGCTGGCAGCTGACCCCGGACCTGAACTGGCTGGTGCAATACGAGTACAGCCGCTACAACCGTACCCCGGATCGCGGTATTCCCAGCGTCAACGGCCGCCCGGCCGACGTTGGCCGCGACACTACCTACGGCGATACCCAGCGCGACTTCATCGATGACAAGGCGCAATCGCTGCGCTCGCTCTTGAACTACCAGCTCAGCGACAACTGGCAGGTGCGCCACACCCTGGGCCTGTTCAAGCTCAACAGCGATTTCGACAACACCTACCTGACCGGCTACAACGCCACCACCAACCAGGTCACCCGCCAGCGCTGGCAGCAGGACCTGAACACCCGCAACCTGTTCAACAATCTGGAACTGGAAGGCAACTTCGACACCTTCGGCCTGCAGCACACCCTGCTCACCGGCCTTGAGTTCGGTAACCAGCGCCGCGATCCGATCCTCTACACCGCAGCGACTTCCGGCGCAGGCGCTCGTCCGGTGCCGGGCCTGGACCTGAACAACCCCAACCATAATTTGCAGCACAACGGCACCATGGTGGTTTCCAGCAACAACCACACCGTGGTCGACAGCCGCGGCCTGTACCTCCAGGACCAACTGCACCTGAACGATCAGTGGCAAGTGCTGGCTGGGGTGCGTTTCGACCAGTTCGAGGTGGAAACCACCAACAAGGTCCGCGGTATCTCCGAGAAGCAGGACAGCAACAGCACCAGCCCGCGTCTGGGCGTGGTCTATTCGCCGTGGAAAGAGCATTCGTTCTATGCCTCCTGGAGCAAGACCTTCTCGCCAGTCGGTGGCGGCCTGATCGGCATCACCCCGGGCGCGGCCGGCAACACCAATGAGACCAGCCCGGAACAGACCCGACAGAAAGAAATCGGGGTCAAGAGCGACTGGCTCGACGAGCGCCTGAGCACCACCCTGGCGGTTTATGAGCTGGAACTCTACAACCGCCGCACCAGCGACCCGAACAACCCGGGCATCACCCTGCTCTCGGGCCTGCAGCGTTCGCGCGGCGTCGAGCTGACCGCCACCGGCAACATCGTGGGCAACTGGTACGTACGCGGCGGCATTGGTATCCAGGATGCAACCATCGTCGAGGACAACAACGGCCAGGAAGGCAACCGCGTGAGTAACGTTGCCAAGCGCAATGGCAGCCTGTTCCTGACCTGGAAGCCGGAAATGGGCTGGTACGGCGAAACCGGCCTGACCCTGGTCGGCGAGCGTTATGCCGACAACCAGAACACCGCCGTGCTGCCCGGCTATGGCCGTTGGGATGCCTTGGCGGGCTTTCGTACCAAGGACTGGGACCTGCGTGCAGCGCTCAACAACATCACCGACAAAACCTACTACAGTTCGGCCACCAGCGCCGCGCAGATCCAGTTCGGCGACCCGCGCAGCCTGATCGTTACCGGCACCTATAGCTTCTAAACACCAGGCAACAAAAAAGGGCGGCATTGTTCAGGCAATGCTGCCCTTTTCATTGTTGCTGCCGAACCCTCTAGCGGCTGCCATCACCCAGCAGCGCTTCCAGCTCTGCTTCGCTCAGCAGGCCTGCCGGATAACGCGCCAGCAACGAGCGACGCTGATCGGCCTTCCTGACCCGGTTTGATCCATTGTGTTTCAACCACTGCGCCACGCGCTGGAGGGACTCGTGATTCACCGCTGATGGGGGCGAAGCCGGCTCACTTGCTGCATTCATTTCGACACGTACTCCCTGGGGCCGTGAGCGGCTAACCTACTCAAACTTTGTGACAGAACCATGCTGGTCTATCTGTTTGAAATACAATGCAAAACAAATACAAGAGGTGTGCCAGAAGGCTATGCCGGTCGTCGTCCGCGCATAAAAAAACCCGTCAAGCGACGGGCTTTTTTCTTAGCGCTGCTCAGCGTTTGGCTGGCGCCGGTTGTTGCTGGGTCAGGCAATGAATGTTGCCGCCGCCCAGGAGCATTTCGCGCCCGGGGATCATGACCACTTCGTGATCAGGGAACACCCGCGCCAGAATCGCTCTAGCCTCGGCATCTGCCGGGTCGTCGAAGCTTGGGGCGATGATGCCGCCGTTGACGATCAGGAAGTTGACGTAGGAACCGGCCAGGCGCACCGACGGGTTGCGCTCCTGGCTGCCGGCCACCGGGTCGACCCCGGCGCACTCTTCTTCAGTGGCGAACAGCGGCCCCGGAATCGGCATCTTGTGCACGGTAAAGGCGCGGCCCTTGGCGTCACGGCTGTTTTCCAGCACCTCGAGTGCAGCGTGGCTGCGTGCGTAGTTGGGGTCTTGCGGATCATCGGTCCAGGCCAGTAACACTTCACCCGGGCGAACGTAACAACAGAAGTTGTCGACGTGGCCGTCCGTCTCGTCGTTATAAAGACCTTCAGGCAGCCAGATGATGCTGTCCACGGCCAGGTGGTCACGCAGAATGGCCTCGATCTGCTCGCGGTTCAGGTGCGGGTTGCGGTTGTGGTTGAGCAGGCACTCCTCGGTGGTGATCAGCGTGCCTTCACCGTCGACATGTATCGAGCCGCCTTCGAGCACGAAGCCTTCAGTGTGGTAGCGCTGACAGCGCTCCATCTCCAGCACCTTGCTGGCCAGTTGCTCGTCGCGGTTCCACGGCGCGTACAGGCCGCCCTCGAAGCCGCCCCAGGCGTTGAAGCCCCAATCAACGCCACGCACTTCACCGCTGTCGTTGATGACAAAGGTTGGGCCGGTATCACGCACCCAGGCGTCGTCGTTGCTGATTTCCACCACGCGGATGTTCGGCAGGTCCAGGCGGGCCCGGGCGTTGTCGTACTGCGCAGCGGACACGGCAACCGTCACCGGCTCGAAACGGGCGATGGCCTTGGCCAGGGTCACGTGGGCCGCCTGCACCGGCTTGCCCCCCAGGCGCCAGTTGTCCGGGCGCTCGGGCCAGACCATCCAGACCTGGGTTTGTGGCGCCCATTCGGCAGGCATGTGGAAGCCGTCGGCGCGCGGGGTACTGGTAAGCGTTTTCATAGAGGATCCTTGCTGAACTGTCAGGATTGCAGCGCGCCGTCGAGGGTCTTTACCGGGCCGTACAGATTCGGACGACGGTCTCGGAAAGTGCCCCAGGCACTGCGGGTGTGCTCAAGTTTGTCGAGGTCGAAAGTATGCACCAGCACACCCTCCTCGGTCTCGTTCAGCGCCTGGACCTTCTCGCCGAACGGGTCGGCGATGAAGGAGGAGCCGTAGAAGGTGATGTCGTAACCGTCCTGCTCTTCATGGCCGATGCGGTTGCTGGCCACCAGCGGCATCAGGTTGGCGCCGGCATGACCTTGCTGCACACGCTGCCAGTGGTCGCGCGAAGAGATGGTCTTGTCGTGCGGCTCGCTGCCGATGGCGGTTGGGTAGAACAGCACTTCGGCGCCGAGCAGGGCCATGCTGCGTGCGCACTCGGGGAACCATTGGTCCCAGCAGATGCCGACGCCGATTTTCGCGTAGCGGGTCTGCCAGACCTTGAAGCCGGTGTCGCCCGGGTTGAAGTAGTACTTTTCGTGGTAGCCGGGGCCATCCGGGATGTGGGTCTTGCGGTACACCCCGAGGTTGCTGCCGTCGGCATCGATGATCGCGATGCTGTTGAAACGCGCGCGCCCGGCCAGCTCATAGAAACTGATCGGCAGCACCACCTGCAGCTCTTTGGCGAGCTTCTGGAAATGGCCGATGGCAGCATTGGTTTCGACCGGGGTGGCCAGTTGCAGGTAGTCCGGGTTGGGCTTCTGGCAGAAGTACGGGGTTTCGAACAGTTCCTGGATCAGGATGATCTGCGCGCCCTTTGCGGCCGCCTCGCGGACCAGCCGTTCAGCGGTTTCCAGGTTGCCCTGGCGGTCCCAGGAGCAGGCCATCTGGGTGGCGGCAACAGTGACAGTGCGGCTCATGTATTCCTCCTCGGCAGGTGCTCGGGCCGACAAGGCCAGGCCACCATGGTGATGTTGGAGGCATTTATATCCGATAAATATCGGCTTTAAAAGTGACGAATAGAAAATTTACGGCATAAAAAAGCCGGTTAATTCGATAACAATCGGATTAACCGGCTTTAGCTCAAGGGTTACAGGTCTTCCGACAGTACCCGGTCGATGCTGTCGACGAAGAAGTCCACGCTCTCACGGGTGGTACACATCGGCGGCTTGATCTTGAGGATGTTGAGGTAATCGCCAGTGGGCTGCATGAAGATACCCAGGTCACGCAGGCGGTTGCACAGCAGAGTGGTCTCGGCACTGGCCGGCTCCAGGGTCTGGCGGTCACGCACCAGCTCCAACCCCAGATAGAAGCCGGAACCGTGCACGGCACCCGCCAGCGGATGTTTATCGACCAATTGCTGCAGCCGTGACTTGAAGTAACCGCCAACCTCCCGGGCGTTGTCCCACAGCCCTTCTTCTTCCATGACATCAAGCACGGCCATGCCGATACGGCAGCTGACCGGGCTGCCACCGGCGGAGGAGAAGAAATAGCCCTCGGCTTCCAGCGCCTCGGCAATCTCCCGACGGGTAATGACCGCGCCCAGTGGCTGGCCGTTGCCCATGCCCTTGGCCATGGTAATGATGTCCGGCACTACGCCCTGCTCTTCAAAACCCCAGAACCAGGTGCCCAGCCGACCATAACCGACCTGCACTTCGTCAGCGATGCACACGCCACCCGCTGCCCGCACCTTGGCATAGGCTTGCTGCAGGTAACCCGGTGGCAGCGAGATGCCACCGGCATTGCCGTACACCGGCTCGCAGATGAAACCGGCCAGTTGCCGCTGCCCGGCAGCCAGCGCGTCGAGCTTGGCATCGACGTCGCGCAGATAATCGGCAGTGCTTTCGGCGCCCCGGTAGGTGCCGCGATAGGTGTTGGGCGCAATCACCGGGTGAACCCAGTCCGGCCGGGTGCTCAAGGCCTGGGGGTTGTCGGCGATCGACGTAGAAATCGCATCGGTGGCAACCGACCAGCCGTGATAGGCCTCAAGCACACTGAGCAGGTCGCGCCCACCGCTGTAGGCCCAGGCCAGGCGAATTGCCAGGTCGTTGGCCTCGGTACCACTGTTGACCAGAAATACCCGGTCCATGCCACTCGGTGCCAGCGCCAGTAGGCGTTCGGAGAATTCGGCAACAGCTGCATAGTGAAAGCGCGAGTTGGTATTGAGCAACGACCATTGCCGCGCCGACTCGGCAACCATGCGTAGATGGCCGTGGCCAAGTACCGCTACATTGTTGAGCATATCCAGGTAAGCCCGCCCCTGCATGTCGAACAAGTAGTTGCGCCAGCCGCGCTCGATATGCGGCGGCTGCTGGTAATAGTGTTTTTGCGAGCGGGCGAAACTGGCATCGCGCCGAGCCAGCAAGGCCTGGGCATCGACCAGCGGTTCGGCGTCGCAGGCAACGCCGAGGATGGCTTGCGGCGAGGGGCACAATGCCTGCCAGGCCTGTGCCCGCGAAGGCGCGACGAAAGCCGGCGGATAGAGCCCGGGCACCCGGCATAACTGAACCTTCAATGCGCCACTGGTGCCCAGCGACTGCCCGCTGGCTAGCACCTGCCCGTCGCCTGGCGCCTGGCCCAGCCCGTGCAGCCACAGGCTGCATTCACTGCCCTCAAGGCAGCCACTGTCTTCGCCGTATTGGCGCCAGGTTCCGGGCCAGGGCGCCTGGAGTACCGTAGCGACAGGAAGGTGCAGTTCGACATGCAGGGCGAAAGTGGCAGGTTCTGCAGGATTGTCGATATGGGTCTGCGACAGGCGATACTGCCCATACAGCGAACAGGCCGCGCCTGAAGCACTTGCCTGTCTGGCCAGCAGGTGCTGATCAATTCCGGGTTGCCCCCAGTTACCGGCCTGGTAGTGCTCGCTGAGCACGCCAAGATCCACACCCACCACCTGTGTGGCTACCGAGGCGGGCATCAGCGGCGCCGAACCTTCCAGTGCCAGCCCCGAGGGCTCATGCCCGGTCACTTGCAGAATCGCCGCCTGCATCAATTCGAAAGGCACGCTGGTGGCGACGTCGAAAATTTCCCACTCGTGGGCCAGATTGTCCCGACTGTAGCTATTGCCGGGGTCGATGCTCAATTGCTGCTCGCTGCTCAATACCAGCACCGCAGCACGGGCCACCACCAACGGCCACAAGGCCTTGAGCTCGGCGACATTCAGCGGATTGAGCGCATGATAAGCCTCGACCGCCGGCAATATGCGCAGGGGATCGCCTTCGGCGTGGTGCAGCAAGGCCGCGCAGGTGACCGAGAGGTCGGCAATGCGCCAGGTGTGCATCAGGTCGCCAAAATCGATGACACCTTGCAGTTGCCACTGGCGCTTCTCGTCACGCAGCCAGACAGCATTGTCATCGGTGATGTCCAGGTGCACGGCTTGCGATGGCAGCGAATCGATCAACGGCTGCAGATGTTCCCAGGCATGATTCGCGGCGGCTTTTACCCTTGCTTGCTGCGGGTTGTTATCCAGTATCGGCAACAGGTGATTGATCAAGGCCTGTGCATGGCGCGGGTCCCACTGCAATGTGCGCTCAAGGCCCGGGTGGGTGAAACTGGCCAGAGCCTGGTCAACCCGTGCGCACAGACGGCCGAGTTCAGCGACCAGGCGTGGCTCCATGTGTTTGATGCGGGTCAGTGCCTGGCCTTCTATATAGTCGAGCAGGCGCACGCGCAGCGGTTGGCCGTCGACCGTCACCGTCAATAGCTGCTCACCGGACCGCGCAACCTGCACCGCAGGCACTGGCAACCCCTGATCGCGCAGGAAGCCGAGGGCGGCATGCTGGGCTTGCAGTTCCTGCTCGGCATAGGCGCCATGGCAAATCTTCAGCACGTAGCGCCCATGGTCCGAATCGACAAGAAAATTCAGGTCCTGCTGGCTGCCCAATGCCTGCAATGAGCCGCTCAGGCCGAAGTGTTCCTGCAACAGGCCGGCGGCCTGTTGTTCACTGACTTCAGGGCATGGCTGGCTGGAGCGATAGATCATGGTATTGAGCGACATGGGCAGGGGACCTCATTTTTTTGTTGCCTATATCGCCACTGCTTGTGCCGGTTGGCAAGAATAACGGCTAAAATTGCACAACATTTGCCCAGTTTCATCGAACACCCCGGGTAAGAAGGACAGTTCGGCGCTTTTTGCTTGCGCCTGCCTGCACCCGGCCACAAGCTGTGCACCCTAAGTTCAATGTCAGTTACGGAAGAAAGGCAGTCCGACATGCGAATTCTTATCACCGGCGGGGCCGGCTTTATCGGCTCGGCGCTGGTGCGTCACCTGATCAACAGCACCGAGCACGAAGTGCTCAACCTCGACAAACTGACCTACGCCGGCAACCTGGAATCGCTGACCAGTATTGCGACCAACAGCCGCTACGAGTTCGTCCAGGCTGATATTGCTGACCAGGCCACCGTTAGCGCTGTGCTGGAGCGCTTCAAGCCCCATGCAATCATGCACCTGGCAGCAGAGTCGCATGTTGATCGCTCGATCGACGGCCCGTCGGACTTCATCCACACCAACATCGTCGGTACCTACAGCCTGCTGGAGGCCACCCGCGCCTACTGGCTGGGCCTGCCGGCCGACGAGCGTGGCGCGTTCCGCTTCCATCACATTTCCACCGACGAAGTGTATGGCGACCTGCATGGCGTCGATGACCTGTTTACCGAAACCACGCCGTACGCTCCAAGCTCGCCCTATTCGGCAAGCAAGGCCGCATCCGATCACCTGGTTCGCGCCTGGCAGCGTACCTACGGCCTGCCGGTGCTGATCACCAACTGCTCGAACAACTACGGCCCGTTCCACTTCCCGGAAAAACTCATTCCGCTGGTGATCCTCAATGCCCTAGCGGGCAAACCGCTGCCGGTCTATGGCAATGGCCTGCAAGTGCGTGACTGGCTATTCGTCGAGGACCACGCCCGCGCCCTGTTCAAGGTGGTCACCGAAGGCGAAGTTGGCGAGACCTACAACATTGGCGGCCATAACGAGCAGAAGAACATTGATGTAGTGCGCAGTATCTGCGCCCTGCTCGAAGAGCTGGCACCACAGCGACCGGCGGGTGTTGCCAACTATGCCGACCTGATCACGTTCGTTCAGGATCGCCCTGGCCATGACCTGCGTTACGCCATTGACGCCGGCAAGATCGAACGCGAACTGGGTTGGGTTCCCGAAGAAACCTTCGAAACCGGGCTGCGCAAGACCGTACAGTGGTACCTGGACAACCTGCAATGGTGCCAACGGGTACAAGACGGCAGTTATCAAGGCCAGCGCCTGGGCGCCAGCGAATTCAAGGATCTGATTGCATGACCAAAGGTATCGTCCTGGCGGGCGGCTCCGGCACCCGCCTGCACCCCATTACCCTGGGGGTTTCCAAACAGCTGTTGCCGATCTACGACAAACCGATGATCTACTACCCGATCTCGGTACTGATGCTGGCCGGTATTCGCGAAATCCTGCTGATCTCCACCCCGCAGGATCTTCCGCACTACAAGCAACTGCTGGGTGATGGCAGCCAGTTCGGTATCGAAATGAGCTATGCCGAACAGCCTTCTCCGGACGGCCTGGCGCAGGCCTTCCTGATCGGCGAAGAATTCATCGGTGATGATTCAGTGTGCCTGATCCTGGGCGACAACATTTTCCACGGTCAGGGCTTCACTCCGCAGTTGCGCAAGGCAGCCCAGCAGGGTGCCGGTGCCACCGTGTTCGGCTACTGGGTCAAGGACCCGGAGCGTTTCGGCGTCGTCGAATTCGACGATGAAGGCCGCGCCCTTTCCATCGAAGAGAAACCGGCACAACCCAAGTCCAGTTATGCAGTGACAGGCCTGTATTTCTACGATAACGACGTGGTCGAGATCGCCAAGGCGGTCAAACCTTCGCCACGCGGCGAGCTGGAAATCACCGACATCAACAACGCCTATCTCAAGCGCGGCGACCTCAATGTCCAGTTGCTCGGGCGCGGTTTCGCCTGGCTGGACACCGGCACCCACGACAGTCTCCTGGAAGCATCGCAATACGTGCAGACCATCGAACACCGTCAGGGCCTCAAGGTCGCCTGCCTTGAAGAGATCGCTTACCAACAGGGCTGGATCGATGAAGCGCATCTGCTGGAGCGAGGCAAGATGTTCGGCAAGACCGGCTACGGTCAGTACCTGTTCGGTCTCGTAGGGAAACGTTAATGAAAGTAACAGCCAGCGCGCTGCCTGATGTTCTTGTGATCGAGCCGAAGGTCTTCGGTGATGAACGAGGCTTTTTTTTCGAGAGCTTCAATGAGCGCTCGTTCCAGGAAGCAACAGGCATCGATGCCCACTTTGTTCAGGACAATCATTCCGGCTCACAGAGAAATGTGCTGCGCGGTTTGCATTACCAGGTTGAACATACCCAGGACAAGCTTGTGCGGGTAACTGCAGGCGAAGTGCTGGATGTGGCCGTCGATATCCGCCGCCATTCACCGACCTTTGGCCGTTGGGTCAGTGTCAGGCTTTCGGCCCAGAACAATCGCCAGTTGTGGATTCCCAAGGGCTTTGCCCATGGTTTTCTGGTGCTGAGCGACTTCGCCGAGTTTCTCTACAAGACCACTGACTACTATGTACCGTCTGCCGAGCGCTGCATCCGCTGGGACGACCCGGACCTGGCAATCGACTGGGAACTTGAAAGCGCACCGGTGCTTTCAGCCAAGGACCAGGTCGGCAAGTTCCTGCATGAGGCAGACCTGTTCCCGTGAAGCACAGCCAACCGCGCATCCTTATCGCCGGCCGCAACGGCCAGGTTTCCCAGGCGCTGCAACAGCAGCTGGGCGACCTGGCGCAGTTGCAGGTGCTGGGCAGTGACCAGCTCGACCTGGCGTACCCCGAAGCCATCCGTGGCCAGGTGCAGCAGCTCAAGCCCGACCTGATCATCAACGCCGCCGCCCACACAGCGGTGGATCAGGCCGAAAGCGAGCCGGAGCTGGCCTTTGCGATCAACGCCCAGGCTCCCGGCATTTTTGCCGAGGAAGCGGCGAAGCTTGGCATCCCGCTGATCCACTACTCCACCGACTACGTGTTCGATGGCAGCAAGGCCAGCCCTTACACCGAGGACGACGAGCCCAACCCGCTCGGCGTCTACGGCCGCAGCAAGCTGGCCGGCGAACAGGCCATCGCCGCGGTGGGTGGCCAGCACCTGATCCTGCGTACCAGCTGGGTGTATTCACGCCATGGGCGCAACTTCCTGCTGACCATGCAGCGCCTGCTGCAGGAAAAGCCCGAGCTGCGCATCGTCGCCGACCAGATAGGCGCACCGACCTGGGCGGGCACCATCGCCCAGAGCACCTGCGCCCTGATCGAACGCTGGCAGGCTGGCCAGGCCGGTGCCTGGGGCACCTATCACCTGACCGCCCAAGGTGAAACCTCCTGGTTCGGCTTTGCCCAGGCCATTGGCGAGCAGCTCAAGGCCCAGGGCCTGCCCTGCGCCGAGCTGTTGCCAATCTCCTCCTGCGACTATCCGACCCCGGCTCGCCGCCCGCTGAACTCGCGCCTCGATTGCGGTCGCCTGCAACGCGAGTGGCAAGTTAGCCAGCCGCACTGGCAGCAGGCGCTGATCGACTGCCTGAAGTAGCGCATAATGCGCCAGATCATTCTGGCGCAGTTGCGATGAACATAACCCCACCCGTACCCCGCCGCCCTCGCTGGCGCAGCCTGGCCATCCTTGCCGTGTGCCTGGCACCCTTGCTGTGGCCGTTGCAGCACCTCGCCGAGCGCTACTACCAGGACGAACTGGCCGGACAGAATCGCCAGACCCTCGACCTCTACGTGGCCAACCTGCTCGGCACCCTGCACCGTTACGAAACCCTGCCGCAGATCCTCGGTGACTTGCCGGCCTTGCGTGCGGTGCTGGCCGACCCGCTGCGCCTGGAAACCCTGACCAACGCCAACCGCCTGCTCAAGGACATCGCCACCCAGACCGGCGCCGAAGTCATGTACCTGATGGACGCCAACGGAAATACCCTGGCCGCTTCCAACTGGGACAAGCACGACAGCTTCATCGGCCGCAACTTCGCCTTCCGCCCGTATTTCAGCGAAGCCATTGCCGGGCGCCTGGGGCGCTTCTTCGGCCAGGGCACCACCTCGGCCAAGCGCGGCTACTTCTTTGCCGCCGCAGTGCGCGACCGCGATCGGGTAATCGGTGCGCTGGTGGTCAAGGTCGACCTCGACCATACCGAGACCCTCTGGGGCAAAACCCCGGAGCAACTGCTGCTGACCGACCACAACGGCGTGGTGATCCTGACCTCCAGGCCTGACTGGCGCTTCCGCGCCACCCGGCCATTGAGCGACGCCGAGCGCGAAGCCATCGTTGCCATCCAGCCCTACCCGACCCAATCGCCCAAGCCGCTGACCCTCGACCCCAAGGCCTGGCTGACCCAGACACAGGCCATCGACGAGACCGGCTGGCAGGTCAGCATTCTCGCCCCGCGCACCCTGATCGACCGCTCGGTGCGCACCGTGGTGGCCATCGGCGGCGCCACCTTGCTGGTGGTGATGCTGCTGCTCGGCCTGATCATGCAGCGACGCCGCCATTACATGGATCGCATCGACTTTGAAGCCCACGGCCGCCAGGAGCTGGAAAAGCGCGTGATCGAGCGCACCGCCGACCTCGAAGGCCTCAACAGCCGCCTAAAGGAAGAAGTACTGGAGCGCGAACAGGCCCAGCAGGAACTGGTACGCGCCCAGGACGAACTGGTGCAGGCTGGCAAGCTCTCGGTACTGGGCACCATGTCGGCAAGCATCAGCCACGAACTCAACCAGCCGCTGGCGGCGATTCGCAGCTACGCCGAGAACGCCGAGATCCTCCTCGATCACCAGCGCACCGACGATGCCCGCAGCAACCTCAAGCTGATCAGCGAACTGACCGGGCGCATGGCCTCGATCATCGCCCACCTGCGCGCCTTCGCCCGCCGCGACCGCCATGCCCCGGAAAGCGTCGCCCTGCAGCCGGCCCTGGACGACGCCCTGGCGCTGCTGGCCAAGCGCCGACGGGCAATGGCCGTGGAGCTGGTGCGCGACCTGCCGGAAGCCACGTTGTGGGTCCAGGCCGGTGAAACCCGTCTGCGCCAGGTGCTCGGCAACCTGCTGGCCAACGCCCTCGACGCGCTGACCGAAAAGGCCAACCCGCGCAAACTCTGGCTCAGTGCCGAGCAGCGTGATGGCAACGTCTACCTGTACATTCGCGATAACGGGCCGGGCTTTACCAGCCAGGCCCTGGCCCGCGCCCGTGAGCCGTTTTTTACCACCAAGACGCGCACCCAGGGCCTTGGCCTGGGCCTGGCGATCTGCGATACCTTGATGCGGGCCCTGGGCGGCGAATTGCTGCTGGGCAACCACCCTGAGGGCGGCGCCCTGCTCACCCTGCAACTGCGCATCGCCAAGCCCGGCGCCACCCTACCCACTTCGGAGGACCCATCGGCATGACGACCGAGCCGCTCATCGACAGCCGCACGCAGGTGATCCTGGTCGACGACGACCCGCACCTGCGCCAGGCCTTGAGCCAGACCCTCGACCTCGCCGGGTTGAAGATCCTGCCCCTGAGCGACGCCCAGGGCCTGGCCGGGCGCATCGAGCGCGACTGGCCGGGCGTGGTGGTCAGCGATATCCGCATGCCCGGCATCGACGGCCTGGAGTTGCTGCAGCAGCTGCACGCCCAGGACCCGGAGCTACCGGTGCTGCTGATCACCGGCCACGGCGACGTGCCGCTGGCGGTGCAGGCCATGCGCGCCGGCGCCTATGACTTTCTGGAAAAACCTTTCGCCAGCGATGCCCTGCTAGACAGCGTGCGCCGTGCCCTGGCCCTGCGTCGCCTGGTGCTGGACAACCGCAGCCTGCGCCTGGCACTGAGCGATCGCCAAGAGCTGAGCACCCGCCTGGTCGGCCACTCGGCACCGATGCTGCGCCTGCGCGAGCAAATTGGCGCATTGGCCGGCACCCGCGCCGATGTGCTGATCCTTGGCGAAACCGGCGCCGGCAAAGAGGTTGTGGCGCGCGCCCTGCACGACCTGTCGAGCCGCCGCGACGGCCCGTTCGTGGCCATCAACGCCGGCGCCCTGGCCGAATCGGTGGTCGAGAGCGAGCTGTTCGGCCACGAGCCAGGGGCTTTTACCGGCGCGCAGAAGCGCCGCATTGGCAAGTTCGAATTCGCCAACGGCGGCACGTTGTTCCTCGATGAAATCGAAAGCATGAGCCTGGATGTCCAGGTCAAGCTGCTGCGCCTGCTGCAGGAGCGTGTAGTCGAGCGCCTGGGCGGCAACCAGTTGATCCCGCTGGATATCCGCATCATTGCCGCGACCAAGGAAGACCTGCGCCAGGCCGCTGACCAGGGGCGCTTTCGCGCCGACCTGTATTACCGCCTGAACGTCGCGCCACTGCGCATTCCGCCGCTGCGCGAGCGCGGTGAAGACATCCTCGTGCTATTCCAGCATTTCGCCGATGCCGCCAGTGAGCGCCATGGCCTGCCCGCGCATCCGCTGCAGCCGGCGCAACGGGCGTTGCTGCTGCGCCATGAATGGCCGGGCAACGTGCGTGAGCTGCAAAACGCTGCCGAGCGCTTCGCCCTGGGCCTGGAACTGGCCCTGGACGGTGATCTGCCGCCTACCGCCGACGATACGGCGGCAAGCATCGGCGGCGGCAACCTCAGCGAACAGGTCGAGCAGTTCGAACGCTCGCTGATCGCCGCGGAGCTGGCGCGCTCGCACAGTTCACTACGCAGCCTCGCCGAGGCCCTCGGCATCCCGCGCAAGACCCTGCACGACAAGCTGCGTAAACACGGCCTGAGCTTCGGCGACAACCATCACAGCGATGACCTGGAGGACAACCGTCCATGACCACGGACAGCCACTACCTCGAATCGGTGCTGCACAGTGATATCCCGTTGACCCGGCAGATGGGCCTGCAGGTGCTCGACTGGCAGCAGCATTGCTTGCGTCTGCAGCTACCACTGGAGGCCAACGTCAACCACAAGAGCACCATGTTCGGCGGCAGCCTGTATTGCGCGGCGGTGCTGGTCGGTTGGGGCTGGTTGCACCTGAGGTTGCGCGAAGCAGGGGTCGATGACGGGCATATCGTCATCCAGGAAGGCCAGATCAGCTACCCGCTACCGGTCACCGGCGCGGCCATCGCCACCTGCGCAGCACCGGAGGATAAAGTCTGGGAGCGTTTCATCGCCACCTATCAACGCCGTGGCCGCGCGCGCCTGAACCTGCATACGCAGGTCAGTAATGCCGGCAGCGGCGAGGCTGCCGTGCAGTTCAGCGGCCAGTACGTGCTACACCGCTAGGGCGTGCTGCAGCAGCTTGTCGCGCCATGGCGCGGCAGCCGGCAAGGCCAGGAAGAACGGGTTGAGCAAGGATTCGCGCGGCGGGTAGACGAAGGCCTTGCCATCAAGGCCGAGCACTTCACCGCCAGCGCCTTCGAGCACGCCCTGGGCTGCAGCGGTATCCCACTGCGAGGTCGGCGCCAGGCGTGGGTAGCAATCGGCCACGCCTTCGGCCAGCAGGCAGAACTTCAGCGAGCTGCCGATATTGGCCAGCTCCAGCTCCCCTACCGCCTGGCTCAGGCCGGCCAGCAAGGCCTCCTGTTGCGGGCTGGAATGCCGGCGGCTGGCGACCACGGTAAATCGCTCGCCCGCAGTCGGCGCATTGCGTACGCTGATGGCCTTGGGCACGCCGCCCGCCGCTGCCAGCCAGGCGCCGAAGCCTTTACCGCCGTAATAGCAACGCCCGTCAGTGGGAATCGCCACCACGCCAAACACCACCTGGCCCTGCTCGATGAGCGCAATGTTGACGGTGAACTCTTCAGTGCCGGCAATGAATTCCTTGGTGCCATCCAGCGGATCGACCAGCCACCAGCGCTGCCAGCCTTGCCGTTCACTGAGGGGAATTTCGCAGTCTTCTTCCGACAGCACCGGAATCTGCGGCGCCAGTGCGCGCAAACCCTCGGCAATGACCTCATGGGCAGCCAGGTCGGCGGCAGTGACCGGCGATTCGTCGGCTTTGGCCGTCACCGCCACATCGGCGCGCCAGAACGGCAAAATGGCCTTGCCCGCCTGGCGAGCCAGCTCCACCACGTGCTGCATCAGTTCAATATCGTTCATAGCGGGAATACCCCACGCTGGCTCAGCAAGTCGCGCACCAGATACAGCGCCGCCAGGGCCCGGCCTTCGGAGAACTGCGGATGCTGGGCCAGGGCCGAGAGCTCGCGCAGGTTGATCTTGTCGACACGCATCGGCTCCGGTTCGTCTCCTTCCAGGTGTTCCTCGTAGAGGTCGGTGGCCAGCACTACCTGGATTTTCTGGCTCATGTAGCCGGGGGATAGCGACAACTCGGTCAGGTGCTCCAACTGACGGGCGCCAAAGCCTGCTTCTTCCTTGAGCTCTCGGTCGGCCGCTGCCAGCACGTCTTCACCCGGCTCGATCAGGCCCTTGGGCAACGACAGCTCGTACTCGTCGGTACCGCCGCAGTATTCCTCCACCAGCACCGCATGCTCGGCGTCGAGCATTGCCACGATCATCACCGCACCATAACCGTTGCCGCGCCCTACCAGGCGCTCGTAGGTGCGCTCGGCGCCGTTGGCAAAGCGCAATTGCACGGCTTCGACGCGAAACAGGCGACTGCTGGCGACGATCTCGCGAGAGAGAACGGTGGGTTTCTGGCGCATGGGGCGGCTCCTTGGCGTGAACGGGTTACTATACCGTGGCTTGCCCGGCCGCTGCCTAATGACTGTTCGAGAATTTCATATGCCCGTTTTAGCCTGGTCCACCATCGATACCGTTCTGCTGGACATGGACGGTACCCTGCTCGACCTGCACTTCGACAACCATTTCTGGCTCGAGCAGCTACCCCAGCGCTACGCCGAACTGCACGGCATCAGCCGGGCCATGGCCGAGCTCGAACTGCAGCCACTGTTTGAACAGCACGCCGGCTCGCTGAACTGGTACTGCCTGGACTTCTGGAGCCGCGAGCTGAACTTCTCGGTAC
The DNA here is from genome assembly GCF_050435905.1 of Pseudomonas sp. 2835. NCBI lineage: Bacteria > Pseudomonadati > Pseudomonadota > Gammaproteobacteria > Pseudomonadales > Pseudomonadaceae > Pseudomonas > Pseudomonas sp. 2835. Next base: position 266,999 of record NZ_JBNDLE010000007.1, read on the forward strand.
GCGAGCTGAAGCTTGAGACCGCTCACCTGATCGCCCTGCGCCCGGATGCCGACACCTTTTTGCAGGCGATCAAACAGGCCGGCAAGCGGGTGATCCTGATCACCAACGCCCATCGCGATTCGCTGTCACTGAAACTGGAGCGGGTGGAACTGGCGCCTTACTTCGAGCGCCTGATCAGCTCCCATGACTACGGCTACCCCAAGGAGAATCCGCAGTTCTGGAGCGCCCTGCAGGCGGACATCGGCTTCAGCCCGCAACGCAGCCTGTTTATCGACGACACCTTGTCGATCCTGCGCAGCGCCCGCGACTTCGGCGTGGCGCACCTGCTTGCAGTGCGCCAGCCGGACAGCCGCAAAGGGCCGCGGGATACCGAAGAGTTCGCCGCGGTGGAAGACTACCGGGCGTTGCTCGAAGGGTTGTGATTACTCGGGGATGCGCAGGGTCTGGCCCGGGTAGATCTTGTCCGGGTGCTTGAGCATCGGTTTGTTGGCTTCGAAGATCTTGTTGTACTGGTTGGCGTTGCCGTACACGGCCAGGGAAATGGCGCTGAGGGTGTCGCCCTTCTTCACGACGACGAAGCGAGCAGCCGCAACAACCGGGCCGGTGACAGTAATTTGATCATCTACCGACGCCACACCGGCAATGTTGCCCAGCGCCAGGAGGATTTTCTCTTTCTCTTCCTGACTGGACACTTCGCCGGTCACCGTGACCTTGTCGCCATCGACGGTAGCCTTGACGTTGGGGTTACCGAGTCCAACCGCCTCCACGTGCTTCTGCAACTGCTCGCCGGCATTGGCATTACCCGGCGTCAGCAGGTCGACGATTTTCTCGCCGGCTTCTTTGATGAAACTGAAAATGCTCATACCGCTCTCCTTGGTGATGAATCTCGGAGCCTGGAGTCTAGGACAGGTTAGAATGCTTCGCCTGCTTTGCGCCGTGGAGCGACGATGGACATCAAACAACTCAAATTCCTCATCGCCCTGGATGAAACCCGCCACTTCGGCCAGGCCGCCGCCCGCTGCCACGTGACCCAGCCAACCCTGTCGATGCGCTTGCGCAACCTGGAGCAAGAGCTGGACCTGGCCCTGGTTAACCGAGGGCAGCGCTTCGAGGGCTTTACGGCCCAGGGCGAACGGGTGCTGGCCTGGGCGCGCTCGGTGATCGCCGCCTACGATGGCCTGAACGCCGAAGCGGCCGCCTGCCGTGGCCACCTGGTCGGTACCCTGCGCCTGGGCGTGGTGCCGTTGTCGAGCTTCGACCCCTTGCCATTGTTACGGCGCATGCACCAGCAGCACCCGGAACTGCGCTTCGAACTCAGCGCCCTGAGCTCCGAGCAGATCCTCGAACAGCTGACCAGCAACCAGCTGGACCTGGGCGTGTCATACCTCGACCGGCTCGACCACGAACGCTTCCAGGCGCTGCCGCTGGGCGAGACGCGCATGGGGCTTTTATATGATCCAGATCATTTCCGCTTTGACGCCCAGCCCCTAAGCTGGCAACAGCTGACCGAACTGCCGCTGGGCTTGCTCACCGCCGGCATGCATTTTCGCCAGTCGATCGACCATAACTTCCACAGCCGCGGCCTGACCCCGCAGCTGTTGCTGCAGACCGATGCCGTCCATCAGTTGGCCCAGGCCGTCAGCGGCGGCCTGTGCTGCGCGATCATGCCGTTGGCGGCAGGGCTGGAAGTACTCACCGAACGGCTGCGCCTGCAACCGATCGAACAGGCCTGCACCCTGGCGCCACTGGGCCTGATCATGCGCCGCACGGCGCCGCGCTCGGCCCTGGCCGAGGTGTGCCTGGGCGAATATCAAGCGCTGCACGGCGAGGCTTGATCGACGCCGTCTATCAAAGCATCAGCATTAGCGATTAGACGATACCCGAGCGCAAGCCTAGGCTTAAAGCTGAACAGCCGCCGGTACCTCTGCTGATGAGCACTAAACCCCCGGCCTGTGCGGCGTCCACCCCGCTAGTGACTGCGCCCGCGGCCAGCAATACCTACGATTACTGCCACCTTGACGACGACAGCCAGGCCCATACCGCACTGGCCGAGGAAGTCGCGCTGGCGATCGCCTATAACGGCATCAGCCAGGCAGTCATGCTGGTCAGCCCCACGGACCTTGAAGACTTTATCGTCGGCTTCAGCATTGGCAGCGGCATCATCGCTTCGGCCAACGAGATCTACGACGTCAAGTTCACCGGCAACGGTTCGGCCGTGCATGCCGAAGTCGAGATTGCCAACCGCGCCTTCTGGAACCTCAAGACCCAGCGCCGGCAACTGGCCGGCACCAGCGGCTGTGGCCTGTGCGGTGTAGAGGCGGTGGAACAGGCGCTGCCCGACCTGGCCGTGCTGCCGGGTGCGCCGCTGCCGCCCGCGCAATGGCTGGCCGGCCTGCGCCAGCGCATGGATGCTTTCCAGCCCCTGGGCCAGCACTGTGGTGCGGTGCATGCGGCGCTGTTCATGAACAACCAGGGCGAAATCCTGCTGGGCCGCGAAGACATCGGCCGGCACAACGCCCTCGACAAGCTGATTGGTGCCTTGGTGCGCCAGCACATCAGCCTCGACGGCGGCCTGGCGATCGTCACCAGCCGCTGCAGCCTGGAATTGATCCAGAAGGTGTTGCGCGCCGGTATCCAGACCCTGGTCAGCCTGTCCTCGCCTACCGGCCTGGCCCTGCAGTGGGCGCGGCGGCACAACCTCAACCTTATTCACCTGCCCAAACACAGCGCGCCACGGGTGTTCAGCCCCGTGCGGGAGAACCGAACGTGAGCCTGCATCACCAAGCCGACCAGAAACCTGTGCCTCGCTACAAACCCTACAACGGCGCCGCTGGCGGCTGGGGCGCGCTGCGCAGCGTGGCCCAGGCCTGGATCGGCAGCGACAACGCCCTGAAGAACATCCGTGCGCTGCTCAAGACCAACCAGAACGGTGGTTTCGACTGCCCGGGCTGCGCCTGGGGTGACTCGCCGGAAAGCGGCATGGTCAAGTTCTGCGAAAACGGCGCCAAGGCGGTGAACTGGGAAGCGACCAAGCGCCGCGTAGATGCCGCGTTCTTCGCCCGCCACAGTGTCACCTCGTTGCTGGCCCAGAGCGATTACTGGCTCGAATATCAGGGTCGGCTGACCGAACCGGTGGTCTACGACGCCAGCACCGACCGCTACAAACCGATCGACTGGGACGGCGCCTTCGCCCTGATCGCCGAGCACCTGCAACAGCTCGACAGCCCCGACCAGGCCGAATTCTATACCTCCGGCCGGGCCAGCAACGAGGCGGCCTACCTGTACCAACTGTTCGTGCGCGCCTATGGCACCAACAACTTCCCCGATTGCTCGAACATGTGCCACGAGGCCAGCGGCGTAGCGCTTGGGCAGAGTGTCGGGGTCGGTAAAGGCACGGTGACTTTCGACGATTTCGAGCATGCCGACGCGATATTCGTCTGGGGCCAGAACCCCGGCACTAACCACCCGCGCATGCTCGAACCGCTGCGCGAAGCGGTCAAGCGCGGCGCCCAGGTGGTCTGCGTCAACCCGCTCAAGGAGCGCGGCCTGGAGCGTTTCCAGCACCCGCAGCACCCGCTGGAGATGCTCACCAACGGCGACCGCCCGACCAACACCGCCTACTTCCGCCCGGCCCTGGGCGGCGACATGGCGATGCTGCGCGGCATGGCCAAGTTCCTCTTGCAGTGGGAACGGGAAGCTCAGGCCACCAAAGCCCCGGCGATCTTCGATCACGACTTTCTCAACCAACATACCCAGGACGTACTGGGCTACCTGGCCGCGGCCGATGCCACCTCATGGGAGCAGATCACCGCGCAATCGGGCCTGACCCTGGCCGAGATCGAGCAAGCTGCGCGCATGTATTGCAAGGCCAAAAAAGTCATCATGTGCTGGGCCATGGGCATCACCCAGCATCGCCATTCGGTGGCGACCATCCAGGAAATCGCCAACCTGATGCTGCTGCGCGGCAACCTCGGCGTGCCGGGTGCCGGCCTGTGCCCGGTGCGTGGTCACAGCAACGTGCAGGGCGACCGCACCATGGGCATCAACGAGCGGCCACCGGTGGCCCTGCTCGACGCCCTGGAACGCCGCTTCGGCTTCAAGGTACCGCGCCACAATGGCCACAACACCGTCGAGGCGATCCGCGCCATGGCCGACGGCCAGGCCAAGGTGTTCATCGCCCTGGGCGGCAACTTCGCCCAGGCCACCCCTGACACCGAACGCACCGCCCAGGCCCTGAGCAATTGCGAACTGACCGTGCAGATCAGCACCAAGCTCAACCGCAGCCACCTGCTGCATGGCAAGCAGGCGCTGATTCTGCCGTGCCTGGGGCGTACCGATATCGACCTGCAGGGTGAAGGCCCGCAGGCAGTGACGGTGGAAGACTCCTTCAGCATGGTCCACGCCTCCAATGGCCAGTTGCAGCCGCTGTCCCGACAGATGCGCTCGGAGCCTGCGGTGATCGCCGGGATAGCCAATGCCACCCTCGGCGCCAAGCCAGTAGACTGGAACTGGCTGATCGCCGATTACGGGCGCATCCGCGACCTGATCGACCAGACCATCCCCGGCTTTGACAACTTCAACCAGCGCCTGCAAAACCCAGGCGGCTTCTACCTGGGCAACAGCGCCGGCCAACGGCAATGGAAAACCGCCAGCGGCCGAGCCAACTTCAAGGCCAATGCCCTGCCGGATGACCTGCTGCACGAACGCGTGCGCGCCAGCGGCCAGGTGCCGGACCTGATCATGCAGTCGATGCGCTCGCACGATCAGTACAACACCACCATCTACGGCCTGGATGACCGCTACCGTGGGGTCAAGGGCCAACGCAATGTGCTGTTCGCCAATGAAGCCGACATTATCCGCCTGGGCTTCCACCCCGGTGACAAGGCCGATATCGTCTCGTTGTGGAGCGATGGCCGCGAGCGGCGGGTCAAGGGCTTCACGCTGCTGGCCTTCGATATCCCGGCCGGCCAGGCGGCGGCCTACTATCCGGAGGTCAACCCGCTGGTGCCGCTGGAAAGCGTTGGCGATGGCAGCCACACGCCGACCTCCAAGTTCGTCGCGATCCAGTTGCAACCTGCCAGCGACAACGCCCGGATCCTCTGACAGAATCGGCGGCAGACAGGCACAAAAAAAGGCCCTGACATCACTGTCGGGGCCTCGTTCCAAGTAAGCTCAGACACGTAAAAATCGATAAAGTTTCACAGTGAAAACAGCAACTTAGAAAATTGTGTACAACTCGTGCTACTCGTCGGATTTCGTTTGCCAGTCCCCCTCCCCAGCCTCAGGATCGCCTCGTCATCCCTATGAGGCTTTCTTGATGAAGTACTCCTCGATTCTGTTGTTGTCTCTTGGCCTGCTCAGCGGCGTTGCCTCCGCAGGTGGCACCACCGAAGCCGGTATTGGCGGCGCATTGGGTGGGGTACTCGGCTCGGTGGTCGGTCAGTCGATCGGCGGCAGCACCGGTGGTGCAATCGGTGCAGGCCTGGGCGGCGCGGCCGGTAGTGCGGTTGGTGCCGACAAGCGCCAGCGTGGTGAAGCCGCGATCGGTGGTGCCCTGGGCGCCGCCGGCGGCAACGTGGTCGGCCGCAGCATGGGCGGCACCACCGGCAGCTACATCGGTGCAGCCGCAGGCGGTGGTGCGGGCGGTGCGCTGGGTAACTACATGGGCAACAAGGCCGATGAAGACGACCGCGATGACCGTCGCTATCGCCGCGGCTACGACGACCGTCGTCATTACGACCGTGGCCACCACTACGGCCACCGCAAGCACAAAAAGCACTGGCGTCATCGCTAAGGCCCTTCGGGCTTAAGCCAAACTCCTAGTCCCTGCCCTCACGGGCAGGGATCGCTGCAACACCCCGCGCGTTACCGATCAAGCCCTGCAGGCCAATCCCCCGGCCAGTCCCGGCAGGCTCTGGATTCCCTTCTCCCTGCCAATCACCCCTGACCTAGGGGCAACCCCGATTCTGGCGAATATAGCCAGTAGCTATCATCGGCCGTTCCCAATCAGCCAATGGACGCAGGGAATGCGCAGCTATCACGCAAAGACGGCCCGATTGCCCATTGCACGAGGGGTGTGAAATGCCTGCCGGCAGCCGCCCTCCGATACTGAGCGAAGCCCAGTTCCTGCGCGTTCGCACCTTGGTCAGCCAGCGCACCGGCGTGTTCCTCGCCGCCGACCGCCGGGCCGCCGTGGCGGCGCGCCTGGGAAAGCGCCTGCGGCAACTGCAGCTGAGCACCTTCGAACAGTACCTGCAGCTGGTTGAGCAACCTGAGCAGCAGCAGGAACAGCAGCGGGTACTCGACCTGCTGATTGCCCACGACAGCTACTTCTTCCGCGAACATCGCCATTTCGAATGCCTCGCCCAGTGGCTGCGCGACATGCCCCGTCCGCTGAGGCTTTGGAGCGCTGCCTGCGCCTCTGGCGAGGAAGCCTACAGCCTGGCCATGGTAGCCAGCGAAAACGCCGTAAACGACGACTGGAGCGTGCTGGCCAGCGACGTCAGCCCCAACTTGCTGCAACAGGCAAGCGAAGGTATCTACGACGTCGCCCAGGCCCGTTACTTTCCGCAAGGCTGGCTGCAACGTTACTGCCTGTGTGGCGTCGGCGAGACGGCCGGGCGCATGCGCATCGCAGCTTTTTTGCGCGAGCGTCTGACCTTTCGCCCGATCAATCTGATCCAGTCACTGCCTGGCGACCTGGGGCTGTTCGATGTGATTTTTCTGCGCAATCTGCTGACCTATTTCAGTCAGGATGAGAAACAGCGCGTGGTTGATCGCCTGCTGGCCTGCCTGCGACCTGGCGGCCTGCTGTTGATCGGGCATAGCGAGAGCATCCACGGGCTCGACCTGCCTTTGCGGCCGATCCTGCCCTCGGTGTTCGAACGCCTATGATGGCCGGCGCTGCCGGGACCTGCGGCAGGCCCCCGATACTGATCGCGCCACCGCGCGGCAGCGCTCATCCGGACCGAGCAAACCTGCCGCCCCTCTTCTTTTGCGAAACAGGCTCGAACCCATGCTTTGCCGAATACTACTTGCCGATGACTCGCCGCTCTTTCGAGCGGGCCTGCGAGCACTGCTCGAACAAAAAAAACAATACGCCGTAGTCGGTGACGCAGGCGACGGCATGACCGCTGTCGCCTTGGCCGAAAAGCTCAAGCCCGACATCATCCTGCTGGACATGACCGCCGATACCCTCGACAGCGAGCAGATCCTGCGCGAGCTGTTTTTACGCGTGCCCTCAAGCCATGTATTGATGCTCTCGTCACGCTCGGAGCTGGACTTCGTCATGCGTTGCCTGCAACTCGGTGCCCATGGCTTTCTGCTTAAGAGCGCCACCGTGCTGGAGCTGGAGCAGGCCTTGCAGGCCCTGAAGAACGGCGGCCAGTACCTGTCGTCAGCGGTGTTGCCGATGGTCATTGGCCAGGCAGTGAAGCACAGCCGCAAGCGTCCCAGCGGCAGCACCACGATGCAGTTGACTGCGCGCCAGCTGGAAATCCTACGCTTGATTGCCCGCGGCGAGTCGACCCGCTCGATTGCCGACGGCCTCGGCCTGAGCGTGAAGACCGTCGAAGCGCACCGCTCGCAGATCATGCACCGCCTGCAGATTCACGATGTACCGGGCCTGGTGCTGTTCGCCGTGCGCGAAGGGATCATCCGCCTCAACGATTGAGCGGCCTCAGCCTTGCAACCGCTCCAGCGCCGCCTGCAGCGTGGCCGGCAACTGTGCCGGCCGCCCTGACTCGCGCTCGACGAACACCTGTACCAGCTTGCCGGCCGCGCAAGGCTGACCGTCCTCGACCCGGAACAACGCCAACTGGTACTCCACCGAACTGCCGGCCAGGCGTGCCACCCGCAGGCCGACTTCAAGGGTGTCGGGGAAGGCCGGCAAGGCAAAGAAATCCGCCGCCGAACTGACCACGAATCCAGCCACCTCGCCTTCCTGCAAATCCAGCCCGGCCTGTTGCAGCAGGTACGCCTGGATCGCAGTGTCGAAGTAGGCGTACACCGTGGCACCGGCGATATGGCCATTGAGGTCGCTGTCTTGCCAGCGGCTGAGGATCGGATGCAAGTGGGGATAGGCTTGGCGCTGAGGGAGTTCGGACATGAGGGGCCTGAGACACTTGTGGAAGAGTGCGAAGCTTCCCACAAACACTTCAGAAGCCCTATAGTTGCAATCAACTATAGATTGCATAGCATGGAACAACCTTGTGAAGCAGAGACATTCACCCATGCCAACTCATAACGTGGATCATGCCGAACTCAGCAAGATGGTCGAGATTGGCTGCATCAACGCCACGCATGTTATCGGGCAAGCGGGGGGTTGGGCTGTTCAGGTCTCCGCCAGTGACCAGGAGCACATACTCACTGCACAACGCAGTGGCAATGTCCGGTTGTTTAAAAAACTCGAGACGCTGGTGAGCTATCTTCAGGCGCTGGGCATTGACTACTTCAAGGTCGACACTTCCGGCTACGACCCCGAGACACTCCAGACCTATCAAAGGCCTGATCGTGCCCAGGCCCTTAAAACTGCACATGAAGCGGCGGCCTACGAAACCTGGTTCAGCGCACAAGTCGAAGCCGGCCTGCAGGACACTACCCCGTCAATAGAGGATGATGAAGCTCGTCGCCTGTTCGCCGAGCGCCGCGCAGCACTGAAAGCTCGTTCGCATTGAAGAGACTGGTGTGGCGAGCCATGGCCCTGAGCGACCGCGAACTGATCATGGACCACATTGCAGCCGATAACCCGGAAGCGGCAATCGCGTTGGACGAGGTTTTTGAATCCAAAGCCCGGAAAGCGCAATACTCACCGACGATGTACAAAGCGGGAAGGTTTGCCGGTACGCACGAAATCGTGTTTCGTCCCAACTACGTAATGGTCTATCGCGTGATAGAAGACTGCGTCGAGATCATCCGGGTGCTGCATGCCAGGCAACAATGGCCCTGATTGAACAGCCAGAAAACAAAAAGCCGCCCCTGAGGGCGGCTTCTTGTTTACGCAGGCTTCAGCTTACAGCTTTGGGCCAGCGGCCTTGATGGCGTCGGAAACTTCGAACTTCTTGAAGTTTTCGATGAACAGGCCAGCCAGGGCTTTTGCAGCTTCATCGTAAGCAGCCTGGTCCGCCCAGGTGTTGCGTGGGTTGAGCAGGTTGGTTTCAACGCCCGGTACGGCCAGTGGCACGTCGAGGTTGATGGTGTCCAGGTGCTCGGTTTCGCTGCCGATCAGGGCGCCGCTCTGGATCGCTGCAATCACCGCGCGGGTGGTCGGGATGTTGAAGCGCTTGCCAACACCGTAGCCACCGCCGGTCCAGCCGGTATTGACCAGGTAGACCTTGGAGCCGAAACCGCGGATACGTTTGATCAGCAGTTCTGCGTACTCGCCAGCAGGACGCGGGAAGAACGGCGCGCCGAAGCAGGTGGAGAAGGTCGATTTGATGCCGCTGCCCGAACCCATTTCGGTCGAGCCCACCAGTGCGGTGTAGCCGGACAGGAAGTGGTAGGCCGCTTGTTCTTCGTTGAGGATCGACACTGGCGGCAGCACGCCGGTCAGGTCGCAGGTCAGGAAGATGACCGCGTTAGGCTCGCCACCGAGGTTCTTCTCGGAACGCTTGGCAACGTGCTCCAGCGGGTAGGCGGCGCGGCTGTTCTGGGTCAGGCTGACATCGGTGTAGTCGGCGTGCTTGGCATCGTCGATGACGACGTTTTCCAGCACTGCGCCGTGCTTGATGGCCTTCCAGATGACCGGCTCGTTCTTCTCGGACAGGTCAATGCACTTGGCATAGCAGCCGCCTTCGATGTTGAAGACAACGCCTTCGCCCCAACCGTGCTCGTCGTCGCCGATCAGGTAGCGGCTTTCGTCAGCCGACAGGGTGGTCTTGCCGGTGCCCGACAGACCGAAGAACAGGGTCACATCGCCTGCTTCGCCGATGTTGGCAGCGCAGTGCATCGGCAGCACGTCGGCAGCCGGCAGCAGGAAGTTCTGCACCGAGAACATGGCCTTTTTCATCTCACCGGCGTAACGCATGCCGGCGATCAGGACTTTCTTCTGGGCGAAGTTGAGGATCACGCAACCATCGGAGTTGGTGCCGTCACGCTCAGGCACGCACTCGAAGTTGGCAACGTTGAGCACTTGCCACTGATCACGGCCAGCAGGGTTGTACTGTTCAGGATTGATGAACAGGCAACGACCGAACAGGTTCTGCCAGGCAGTCTGGGTGGTCATCTTCACGGGCAGGTAGTGATCGGCAGCCGCGCCTACGTGAACGTAGGAAACGAAGTGATCCTGGGCGTTGTTGAACGCCTCGACGCGGTCCCACAGGGCATCGAACTTGTCGGCCGGGAACTTGCGGTTGATCGGGCCCCAGGCGATGGCGTCCTGAGTGGACGGCTCTTCGACGATGAAACGATCCACCGGCGAACGACCGGTACGGTGACCGGTTTTCACGACCAGCGCGCCAGTATCGGCCAGCTCGCCTTCACCGCGGTTCAGCGCTTCTTTTACCAGCTCATCGACGCTCAGGTCGGTGTAGACGGTGTTGTTGGCTTGCGTCATGAGATTCCCCATCCGGCCTGCGGCCGAGTGCTCCAAACGTTTTGTAGTAGAGCTTTGAAAACTACTACAGCGAAAAAAGTGGCCGGATTATGCCAGAAACGCCCAAAAAAAGTAGGGCCCTCCTGTCAGAACGGCGTGTTTCCGGCGTTAGACAGGAGATTTACCTGTAGTGAAACGTTTTAGTGACGAGTATCTGACGGTGTGTCTACACCGCCACCGGCGAACAATTGCTCGATATCGGCGGCATCGAATTGGTAGCGCTGATTGCAGAACTGGCAGTCGACTTCGATCTGGCCGCCATGCTCGTTGATCAGCTCCAGCGCGTCATGCTTGCCCAGGCTTACCAAGGCATTGCCGGAGCGCTCACGGGAACAGCTGCAGCGAAAATGCAGTGGCTGGATATCGAACAGGCGCACGGCATCCTCGTGATACAGGCGGTGCAGCATGGTTTCGTTGTCCAGGCCCAGCAGTTCCTCGGCCTTCACCGTGTTGGCCAAGGCTTTGACGTGATTCCAGCTGTCCTCACGCTCCTCGAGGTCCTTCTGGCGGTCGGCAGGCAGTTGCTGCACCAGCAGGCCACGGGCGCGAATGCCGTCGGCGGCCAGCGAGATGCAGGTGTTGACCTGCTGGGACATGACGAAATAGTTGGTGAAACATTCCGACAGGTCCTTCCCGTCCAGCTCCACCGTACCCTGGTAGCGCTGACCGTTGACCGGAATGATGGTCAGCACCAGATGCCCGCCAGGCATCAGGTCGGCGAGGGTTGCATCATCCTTGATCTGCTCGGCCACATAACGGGCCAGGCCGCGAATTTCGTGCTCGCTGGTGCACTCGATGGCCAGCAGGGGCACCGGCCCGCTCGACTGCGCCTGGAGGATCAGCAGGCCATCGAACTTCAGCGTACCGACCAGCAGCGCGGCTGCCGCCATCAGCTCGCCGAGCAGCTGTGCAACCGGCTGCGGGTAAGGGTGCTTGGCCAGCACTTCGGCGTAGCTGCGCTCCAGCCCGACCATTTCACCGCGAACGTCGCGATCGTCGAAAAGGAAGCGTTGTGTGTAGTCGGTATCTGGCAAATCGGACATGGGCTTCGGCTTTCTGAATGATGACAAAATAATTTCAAGGGCCTATAAAGCCCAGTCTAGAGCACCAGAATGGTGCACTCGTGGTTCGCAGCAAAGAGGTAGTTTATGGACAATTCTTCACTGTTCCAAGCAAGGTGGGCTTGGGGTCCCTTGATTCTCTGCACGGTTTTGCCCGTTGCTCTACTGTGTTTCTGGTTGTGGCCTGTTGGCCAGATCATCTGCCTGACTTTCGACGAATGGCTGTTTCACCTGCTCAACCGGCCACTGGCTGATAATAACGCCTGGCGTTACATCTGGACCGTCGGCAGCCTGCGCCCGTTCGATATTGTCGTCGGCCTGATCCTCCTCAGCCTGCTGATTCGCGGTGACTGGGTGTTCAAGGCCAGCCAGGTGCGCCAGGCCTTCTTCGGCTTCTTCGCCACCCTGGTCCTGCTGCTGGTGATCCGCGCGCTGTTCTCGAAATGGATGAACGCCATGGGCTGGCAGCACAACAGCCCGTCGATGGTGTTCAGCGACGCCATTCACCTCAGCGATTTCTATCCGCACCTTGAAGCGCGCTGGGAACTCAAGGACCGCTCCAGCCAGAGTTTCCCTGGCGATCACGCCTCGGTGCTGTTGATCTGGGCGATGTTCATGAGCCTGTTCAGCCGCAAGCTGCTGCAGCAACTGCTGGTCTGGGCCCTGGCGCTGTTGTTCATGTTGCCGCGCCTGGTGGCGGGCGCGCACTGGGGCCAGGACGACTATATCGGCGGTGTGCTGATGGCGGTACTGGCCTTGGGCTGGAGCTGCTATACCCCGTTTGCCGCCAAGGCCAGCGCTGCCCTGCTGCGCCTCACCGCACCACTGTTCGAGCTGATGGCGAGGCTGCCGCTGCTCGGGCGCCTGAACGTGATCAACCCGCGCGCTTAACCGGCGCTGTCATGCAACTGATGCAGTTGGCGCCGCTGTTTCTTGGTGGGCCGGCCATCAGTGCTGACCCCCAGGGCGCCCGCCTTGCGCATTGCCGCAGCCTGTTCACGGCGGGCGATGCTCTGAGCGGTTTCCTCGTATAGCGCCTGGGCTTCAGGCGCGCCGCGACGCACCACCGACAACGCCTTGACCACTACCGTACGCTCGTCAAAGCCGGTGCGCAGGACAAACTCATCGCCGACCCGCGGCTCCTTGCCCGGCTTGCAACGCTCGCCACGGCAATGCACCTTGCCACTTTCGATGGCCGCCTTGGCCAGTGCCCGGGTCTTGTAGAAGCGCGCCGCCCATAGCCATTTGTCCAGGCGAACCTTGTCGTCCTCTTCCGGCTTTTGTGCCATGACATTTCCCCACTTATTTTCGTAAAGGGAACTGTACTACCGTATCTGGCGGATGCAAAAAACACGCGGCGTGCTTACAGTTCACCGACCTGTCGCTCACGCCCGCCCTGGTGCCTGACGACTTACTACGCTGGTTGAGCATTTTGAAGACATTTGACCATTTGACCGTGATCGGCCTGCGCGAGTGGGTTGCCCTGCCGGACCTCGGCCTGGCTGGCCTGCGGGCCAAGATCGACACCGGCGCCAGCACCTCGAGCCTGCACGCCACCGAAGTCGAACCCTTCGAGCGCGACGGCGAGCAGTGGGTGCGGTTCAACGCCCACCTGGGTTCGGTGGTACAACTGCGTCACCGGCGTTGCGAAGCGCCGCTGGTGACCATGAAAACCATCAAGAGCTCCAACGGCCAGGCCCAGACCCGCTACGTGATCCGCACGCCTTTGGCGCTGGGTGACCGGGTGTGGGAGGTGGAATTCACCCTGGCCTGCCGCAAGGCCATGCGCTATCGCCTGTTGCTCGGTTCCAAAGCCCTGATCCATGGCCAGCTGGTGGTCAACCCGGGGCTCAAGTACGTTCAGGACAAGCCGGCATTCCCGGCCACTATCACTCCCTCCACAGGTGTTGCATGAAGATCGCCGTGCTGTCGCGAAACCCGCGTCTGTATTCCACTCGTCGCCTGGTCGAAGCCGGTACCGAACGAGGCCATGAGGTGGTTGTGATCGACACCCTGCGCGCCTATATGAACATTGCCAGCCACAAGCCGCAGATCCACTACCGCGGCAAGCCGCTGGAAAACTTCGACGCGGTGATCCCCAGGATCGGCGCCTCGGTGACCTTCTACGGCTGCGCGGTGCTGCGCCAGTTCGAAATGATGGGGGTGTTCCCGCTCAACGAATCGGTGGCCATTGCCCGCTCGCGGGACAAGCTGCGCTCGCTGCAGTTGCTGTCGCGCCGGGGTATCGGCCTACCGGTTACCGGTTTTGCCCACTCACCGGACGACATCCCCGACCTGATCCAGATGGTCAACGGCGCGCCGCTGGTGATCAAAGTGCTCGAGGGCACCCAGGGCATCGGCGTGGTGTTGTGCGAAACCACCAAGGCGGCCGAGTCGGTGATCGAAGCCTTCATGGGCCTGAAGCAGAACATCATGGTCCAGGAGTACATCAAGGAAGCCGGCGGCGCCGACATTCGCTGTTTCGTGGTCGGTGACAAGGTCATCGCCTCGATGAAGCGTCAGGCCAAGCCCGGTGAGTTCCGCTCCAATCTGCATCGCGGCGGCAGCGCCAGCCTGATCAAGATCACCCCGGAAGAACGCATGACCGCCATCCGCGCAGCCAAGGTCATGGGCCTGAGCGTGGCCGGGGTGGATATCCTGCGCTCCAATCACGGCCCATTGGTGATGGAGGTGAACTCCTCGCCTGGCCTGGAAGGCATCGAAGTCACCACCGGCAAAAACGTTGCCGGGATGATCATCGAACACCTGGAAAAAAACGGCGGGCCAAACCTGACCCGCACCAAGGGCAAAGGCTAGACCGCGTCGCGCGGCAGCATCAGCCCTAGCGGCAGCCGCACCCGCGCCTCCAGGCCGCCGCCTGAACGGTTGCGCAACTGCACGTTGCCACCGTGCTGGGCAGCGATCCGCTTGACGATCGCCAGCCCCAGCCCGGTGCCCTTGCCGCTGCGGGCGCGGTCGCCGCGAATGAACGGATTGAAGATGCCCTCCAGCTCGCCCGGGTCGATCCCGGCGCCGCGGTCGAGCACGCTCAGTACCACGTAGGGCGCGCCATTCTCGCCAGACACATAGGCCGCCACTTCGACGCCCTTGCCGGCGTGATACAGGGCATTGCCAATCAGGTTGTTGAGCAAGCGCTTGAGCGACACCCGGCGCAGCGGGAACGGCGGGATCGGCTCCAGGCACAGGCGTACCTGTTCCTCCGGCTGGTTGAACGGCGCCACCACCTCGCGCACCAGTTCAATGAAATCGACCTCTTCGACCGGCTCATCGCGACCATCGCGGATGAACGCCAAAAACTGGTCGAGAATCGCGTCCATGTCTTCGATATCGCGAACCATGTCGTCGGTCAGGTCGCTTTCGTTGGCCAGCAACGACAACGACAGGCGCAGGCGCGTCAGCGGTGTACGCAAGTCATGGGAGACCCCGGCGAGCATCAGTTCACGTTCGCGTCCGGCCTGCTCGACATCCTCGGCCATCTGGTTGAAAGCGCGGTACACCTCGGTCATCTCGCTAGGCGTGTCGCTGATCGGCAAACGCACGCTGCGCCCCTGGCCCAGCTGGCGGGCGGCGAACACCAGGCGCTTGAGCGGCTGGTTGAGCTGGCGCACGAAGATCCATGCCGACGCGGTGGACAACAGGCCGATGGCCAGAAACCAGCCGAGCACACTCCAGATCTTTTGCCCACGCAGGGGGTGCGGATACAGTGGCACCTTCAGCCAGCCATCGCCCAGGCTCGGAGCCCGTACCCACAGGGCCGGTGGTGCATGCACACGCAGGCGAACTTCGGTATCGGCGCCAAGTTCGGCCTGCATCTGGCGCTGGTAGATTTCGCTGTACGGCCAGTGCTGCTCGCCCTCCGGCACCCCGGAGCCAACCACACGGATCAGCCCCGCCGCCTCGGCGATCTTGTCGCGGTCAGACTCATCGGCAGCCCAGTAGGCGCGCAGGGTCAGGGCTACGCCATGGCTGTATTGGCGGTCTACCAGCACGTCCTCGTTCATCAGCAGGTACACCAGGGTCAGAGCCTTGGAGAACAGCACGACGATCAGCACCAGCCAGAGGGTGCGGGCGAAGAAGCTTTGCGGGAACCACAGGGGCGTTTTCATCGACAACGGCTACACACTATGCGGGAACGAGCGGGGCTCGCAGGCTTTGCAAAGCGCTGCACAGGCAAAAACAGGGCAACCCCGAAGGCCTGCCCTGCTGGCGGTGAGCTACTCCTGCAAACGAAACATCACTTGCTGGCATTACCATCCGGCACAAACACATAACCAACGCCCCAGACGGTCTGGATGTAACGCGGCTTGGACGGGTCGGGTTCGATCATCCGGCGCAGGCGCGAGATCTGCACGTCGATTGAGCGCTCGAGGGCGTCCCACTCGCGGCCACGGGCCAGGTTCATCAGCTTGTCGCGGGTCAACGGCTCGCGGGCGTGCATGACCAGTGCCTTGAGCACGGCGAACTCACCGGTGGTGAGCATGTGCACTTCTTCGCCACGCTTGAGTTCGCGGGTAGCCAGCGACAGCTCGTAGTCGCCGAAGGTGACGGTTTCGTCTTCGCTGCCCGGTGCGCCCGGTACTGCCGGGGCCTGGCGGCGCAAAACAGCCTTGACCCGGGCCATCAGCTCGTCGGGGTTGAAAGGCTTGGCCAGGTAGTCGTCGGCACCCAGTTCCAGGCCCTTGATGCGGCTCAGCTCGTCGCCTTTGGCGGTAAGCATGATGATCGGGATCTGGTTGTTGGCGGCGCGCAGGCGGCGGCAGGCGGTCAGGCCGTCTTCGCCGGGCAGCATCAGGTCGAGCACCACCAGGTTGAAAACCTCGCGGGCCAGCAGGCGGTCCATCTGTTCGGTATTGGGTACTGCACGGGCGCGATAACCCTTGCTGGTGAAGAACCGTTCCAGCAGGCTGCTCAGGCCCGGGTCATCATCGACGATGAGAATTTTGTCGCCTTCGGCGGTTTGTGCAGTGCTGCTCATGGGTAGCTCCTCTAATCTCGGCACGCATTATGGCTTAGCCATCTATGGCCGTGCCGTGTGCATTGTTAGCAGATTTTTCCCCGGGTGCCAGTATTGCCGGGCCGACAACTGGCCTGCTGCTATCACCGCAAGCCGGACGCGCTGGGTATAATGCGCCGCTTTCAGCCAGCGCCGCATTGACCACAAGCGCTCTACAGCGCCCGCCCGCGGCCTTTGTATTCACAATTTGTCAGGTGGTTTTATGGACAGCATCAACAGCCGCATCGCCGAGGAACTCGGTGTCCGCCCACAACAGGTCGAAGCGGCCGTGGCTCTACTTGATGAAGGTTCGACGGTGCCTTTTATCGCCCGTTACCGGAAAGAAGTCACCGGTAGCCTGGATGACACCCAGCTGCGCCACCTGGAAGAGCGCCTGCGTTACCTGCGCGAGCTGGACGAACGGCGTGTCAGCATCCTTGCCAGCATCGAAGAGCAAGGCAAGCTGACCCCGGAACTGGCCCGCGAAATCAAACTGGCCGACACTAAAACCCGCCTCGAAGACCTGTACCTGCCGTACAAGCAAAAGCGCCGCACCAAGGGCCAGATCGCCCTGGAAGCCGGCCTCGGCGAGCTGGCCGACGGCCTGCTGAACGACCCGCAACTGAGCCCTGAAACCGAAGCCGCACGTTTCGTCGACGCCGAAAAGGGCGTGGCCGATGTCAAAGCTGCCCTCGAAGGCGCCAAGTACATCCTCATGGAGCGCTTTGCCGAAGACGCCAGCCTGCTCGACAAGCTGCGCAGCTTTCTCAAGCAGGAAGCAGTGCTCAGCGCCCGCCTGGTGGCCGGCAAAGAAGAGGAAGGGGCGAAGTTCCGTGACTACTTCGAGCACGACGAAGTGCTCAAGAGCGTACCGTCGCACCGCGCCCTGGCGATTTTCCGCGGCCGCAACGAAGGCGTGCTGTCCGCTTCGCTGAAAGTCGGTGAAGAACTGCCGGGTACCCTGCACCCGTGCGAAATGATGATCGCCGAGCGTTTCGGCCTGCAAAATCAGAACCGTCCTGCCGACAAATGGCTGGCCGAAGTGGTGCGCTGGACCTGGAAGGTCAAGCTCTACAGCCACCTGGAAACCGACCTGTTCGGCGAACTGCGCGACAACGCCGAAGGCGAGGCGATCAACGTCTTCGCCCACAACCTGCACGATCTGCTGCTGGCTGCCCCGGCCGGTCCGCGCGCCACCCTGGGCCTCGACCCGGGCCTGCGCACCGGTTGCAAGGTCGCCGTGGTCGATGCCACCGGCAAGCTGCTGGACACCGCCACCGTCTACCCGCACGTACCAAAAAACCAGTGGGACCAGACCATCGCCGTGCTCGCCGCGCTGTGCGCCAAGCACTCGGTCGAGCTGATCGCCATCGGTAACGGCACCGCCAGCCGCGAAACCGACAAGCTCGCCGCCGAGCTGATCAAAAAATATCCAGCCCTGAAAATGACCAAGGTCATGGTCTCCGAAGCCGGCGCTTCGGTGTACTCGGCCTCGGAGCTGGCGGCCAAGGAGTTCCCGGACCTCGACGTGTCGATCCGTGGCGCCGTGTCGATCGCCCGCCGCCTGCAAGACCCGCTGGCGGAACTGGTGAAGATCGAGCCGAAATCCATCGGTGTCGGCCAATACCAGCACGACGTCTCGCAGTTGAAACTGGCCCGTGGCCTGGATGCGGTGGTCGAGGACTGCGTGAACGCCGTCGGCGTCGACGTCAACACCGCGTCGGTGGCGCTGCTGGCGCGCATCTCCGGCCTCAACAGCACCCTGGCACAGAACATCGTCGCCCACCGCGACGCCAACGGCGCCTTCAAGACCCGCGCCGCACTGAAAAAAGTCAGCCGCCTGGGCGAAAAAACCTTCGAACAGGCCGCAGGCTTCCTGCGCGTCATGAACGGCGACAACCCGCTGGACGCCTCGGCCGTGCACCCGGAAGCCTACCCGCTGGTGCAGCGCATCGCCGCCGAGACCGACCGCGACATCCGTTCGCTGATCGGCGACAGCGGCTTCCTCAAGCGCCTGGACCCAAAGAAATTCACCGACGAAACCTTCGGCCTGCCGACGGTCACCGACATCCTCCAGGAACTGGACAAACCCGGCCGCGACCCACGCCCGGAGTTCAAGACCGCCGAGTTCCAGGAAGGCGTCGAAGACCTCAAGGACCTGCAACTGGGGATGATCCTCGAAGGCGTGGTGACCAACGTCACCAACTTCGGTGCCTTCGTCGACATCGGCGTGCACCAGGATGGCCTGGTGCACATCTCGGCACTGTCGGAGAAGTTCATCAAGGACCCGCGTGAAGCGGTCAAGGCCGGTGACGTGGTCAAGGTCAAGGTCATGGAAGTCGACATCCCGCGCAAACGCGTCGGCCTGTCGATGCGCATGAGCGACACCCCGGGCGAGAAGATCGACGGCGCCCGTGGCAGCCGCCCGGGCTCGGCCCCGCGCCAGCAGAGTGCCCCGGCCCGCGCCAAGGAAACCCCGGCACCGGCCAACAACGCCATGGCCTCGCTGTTCGCCAACGCCAAGCAGCTGAAGAAGAAGTGATGACAGCTCCCGACGACGTCGTCTTCAGCGCCTTCAGCCAGTTGCTCGGCTGCCGGCTGCAACGCCTGGAAAACGGCGTTGCAGAAGTAGCAATGGCCCTGGAGCCGCACCTGCGTAACCGGGGCGGCAAGCTGCATGGCGGGGCGATCTTCAGCCTGGTCGACACCACCATGGGCCTGGCCTGTTCCAGCTCCCATGGTTTCGACCAGCAGAGCGTGACCCTCGAATGCAAGATCAACTACCTGCGTGCGGTCAGCGAAGGTGAAGTGCTGTGCGTCTCACGGGTGCTGCATGCCGGGCGGCGCACGCTGGTGGTCGACGCCGATGTACTCCAGGGCGACAAACTGGTGGCAAAAGCGCAGGGGACTTTCGTCGTCCTCTAGCCGCAAATGGCCAAACTGCGGTACTTTCGGCAGAGCGCAGGCGCTGCCGAAAGCCGGCCAAAACCAGGCGACAACGCCAGTTCCTCTGTCCACCCTTGTAGACCGTCATCTCTACCCCCATATTGGGGCGACTGACGCGTGAAGGAATCCATCTTGAGCGAACTTCTCAACCGCCGCCTGAGCCTGCTCGGCCAAGGCGACAACCTCTCCCTGCTCAAGCAGTGCCTGCACGGCATCGAGCGTGAATGCCTGCGTGTGACCGAGGAAGGTCGTCTGGCCCAGACTCCGCACCCCGAAGCCCTGGGTGCGGCGTTGACCCATGAGCAGATCACCACGGACTACTCGGAGTCGCTGCTGGAGTTCATCACCCCAGCCCTGGCGGACCCGGCGCAGACCCTCGAAAGCCTGGAGAACATCCACCGCTTCGCTTATACCAAGCTTGGCAACGAGTTCCTCTGGAGCCCGTCGATGCCCTGCCCGCTGCCGGCCGAGGAAGACATTCCGATCGCCTGGTACGGCACCTCCAACATCGGTCAGCTCAAGTACGTCTACCGCAAGGGCCTGGCCCTGCGCTACGGCCGCACCATGCAGTGCATCGCCGGGATTCACTACAATTTCTCGCTGCCAGAAAAACTCTGGCCGCTGCTGCGCGCCGCGGAAAACAGTACGGTGGAAGATCGCGACTATCAGTCGTCGGCCTACATCGCCCTGATCCGCAACTTCCGTCGCTACAGCTGGCTGCTGATGTACCTGTTCGGCGCCTCGCCGGCCCTGGATGCCGGCTTCTTGCGTGGTCGCCCGCACCAGCTCGAACAGTTCGACGCCGACACCCTGTACCTGCCCTACGCCACCAGCCTGCGCATGAGCGACCTGGGATACCAGAGCAACGCCCAGGCCGGCCTGACGCCGTGCTACAACAACCTCGCCAGCTACACCGACAGCCTGCGCAAGGCGGTAGCCACGCCCTACGCACCCTATGTCGAGATCGGTACGCACAAGGATGGCGAGTGGGTTCAGCTGAACACCAACATCCTGCAGATCGAAAACGAGTACTACTCCAACATTCGCCCCAAGCGCGTCACCTACAGCGGTGAGCGGCCGATCCAGGCGCTGATGGCCCGTGGCATTCAGTACGTCGAAGTGCGCTGCCTGGACATCAACCCGTTCCTGCCCACCGGTATCGACCTGCCGGAAGCGCGTTTCCTCGACGCCTTCCTGCTGTTCTGCGCCCTGGAGGACAGCCCGCTGCTGGGCAACCAGGAATGCGGCAACTGCACAAGCAACTTCCTCAGCGTGGTCAAGGAAGGTCGCCGCCCGGGCCTGCAACTGCAGCGTGACGGCCAGCCGGTTGAACTCAAGCAGTGGGCCAATGAATTGCTCGAGCGCATCGCGCCACTGGCCGAACTGCTTGACCGCAGCCAGGGCAGCGACGAACACGCCAAGGCCCTGCAGGCGCAGAAAGCCAAGGTCAGCGACCCTTCCCTGACGCCATCGGCGCAGGTGCTGGCGAGCATGACCGAGCACAAGGAAAGCTTCAGCCGCTTCGCCTTGCGCCAAAGCCAGGCCCATGCCGAATTCTTCCGCGCCCAGGCCCTGCCGGCCGAGCAGCAGCAAGGTTTCGAAAGCGCAGCGCGTGAGTCCCTGGAAGCCCAGGCCAAACTTGAGCGTGAAGAAGACAAGGCTGATTTCGACCTGTTCGTCAGCGCTTACCAGGCGAGCATCCTGGCGATCAGCAACTGACATGACCCGCACCGTTACCCCGCGCAAACCCCGGGCCCGCAGCCAGGCGAGGATCGATTCGATCCTCGAGGCGGCGCGCACGCTGCTGGCCAGCGAAGGGGTGGCCAGCCTGTCGATTTACAGCGTCGCCGAGCGCGCGCAGATTCCGCCGTCGTCGGTGTATCACTTCTTCGCCAGTGTCCCGGCGCTGCTTGAAGCACTCACCGCCGACGTGCACGGCGCCTTTCGCGCCTGCCTTGAAGCACCGATTGATTCAGCGGCGTTGAACACCTGGCACGACCTGTCGCGCCTGGTCGAGCAGCGCATGCTGGTGATCTACAACGAAGACGCCGCAGCGCGGCAGTTGATCCTGGCCCAGCATGGTCTGAGCGAAGTGACCCAGGCTGACCGCCAGCACGACATCGAGCTGGGCGACCTGATGCACAGGCTGTTCGCCGCGCATTTCCAGTTGCCGGTGTTGCCGGAAGATGTCGATGTGTTTGCCCTGGCCATGGAGCTGGGCGACCGGGTGTATGCCCGTTCGGTGCAGCTGCATGGGCAGATTACGCCGCGCATGGCCGAGGAAGGGATGCGGGTGTTTGATGCGTATCTGGGCTTGTACCTACCGCCCTTCTTGCCGAAACGCTGATGGCCCTATCGCCGGCAACGCCGGCTCCCACAGTGTTGTGGGAGCCGGCGTTGCCGGCGATGCAAGGCGCAGCCTTGCCAATTCACTCAGAGTTTGGCGATCGACACTTCAGTCGACTTCACAAAGGCAATCACCTCGCTGCCAATAGTCAGTTCCAGCTCACGCACTGAACGGGTGGTGATCACCGAGGTGACGATACCCGAGGCGGTCTGCACGTCGATTTCCGACAATACCGGGCCTTCAAGGATTTCCTTGACGGTGCCTTTGAACTGGTTGCGTACGTTGATCGCTTTGATAGTCATCTGCTTGGTTCCTTACAGGTCAGAGAGCCCAACGCAATTGCGTCGGCAAAGGTGCGACAGGTTCCGGCTCGGGCGGTGTGCCCGGAATTGACAGAACCCGGTTGAGAACTTCGGTTTCCAGTGCGGCCAGACGGTGTGAGCCGCGTACCCGCGGGCGTGGCAGGTCGACGATAAGGTCCAGGCCCACCTCGCCGTCTTCGATGAGAATCACCCGGTCGGCCACCGCCACCGCCTCGCTGACGTCGTGGGTAACCAGCAACACGGTGAAGCCGTGCTGGAGCCACAGCCGTTCGATCAACTGCTGCATCTCGATCCGGGTCAGGGCATCCAATGCCCCTAGCGGCTCGTCGAGCAGCAACAGCCGTGGCTGGTGAATCAGTGCCCGGGCCAGGGCCACGCGCTGCTTCTGTCCGCCCGACAAGGCCGCCGGCCATTCATTGGCACGCTCGGCCAGCCCGACTGCTTCCAGCGCTTCCAGCGCCCGTGGCCGCCAGTTGCCCGAGAGGCCCAGGCCAACGTTGTCGATAACCTTCTTCCACGGCAGCAAGCGTGCTTCCTGGAACATCAGGCGGGTGTCTTCCTGGGCTTCACGCAGCGGCGCGGAACCCGCCAGCAGCTCGCCGCCGCTGGATTGGTCGAGGCCGGCGAGCAAGCGCAGCAAAGTGCTCTTGCCGCAACCACTGCGCCCGACAATGGCAACGAACTGCCCGGCCGGAATGTGCAGGTCGATATCGCGCAGCACCTGGCGCTGGCCGAAGGTCTTCTGCAGGTTCTGCGCCGCCAGCGGAATCCCGCGCAGCAGCCGTGGTGGTGGATCCTTGAGGATGGTCATGCGCCCTCTCCCCTGCTCGCTTGATAGGCCGGATGCCAGCGCAGCCAGACCCGCTCAAGGCCGCGTGCGGCCAGATCGGCAAGCTTGCCGAGCACGGCATAGAGAACGATGGCCAGGACCACCACATCGGTCTGCAGGAACTCGCGGGCGTTCATTGCCAGGTAGCCGATGCCGGCGTTGGCCGAAATGGTTTCAGCTACGATCAGAGTCAGCCACATGAAGCCCAGGGCAAAGCGCACGCCGACCAGGACCGATGGCAAGGCGCCCGGCAGGATCACCTGGCGAAACAGCTCGAAGCCGGACAACCCATAGCTGCGGGCCATTTCCACCAGGGCCGGGTCAACGTTGCGGATGCCGTGGTAGGTGTTCAGGTAGATCGGGAACAGAGTGCCCAGGGCCACCAGGAAAATCTTCGCCGACTCATCGATACCGAACCACAGGATCACCAGCGGAATCAGCGCCAGGTGCGGCACGTTGCGGATCATCTGCACCGAACTGTCGAGCAGGCGTTCGCCCCATTTCGACAGGCCGGTGATAAAGCCCAGCGCCAGGCCGATGGCTCCGCCAATCACAAAGCCGACGGCGGCGCGCCAGCCACTGATTGCCAGGTGGGTCCAGATCTCGCCGCTGCGCACCAGCTCGACGCCAGCGCTCAACACCGCGCTCGGCGCCGGCAAAATCCGCGTCGACAGCCAGCCGACGCTGACTGCCAATTGCCAGACCGCCAACAACAGCAACGGCAGCGCCCAGGGTGCCAGGCGTTGCTGCCAGGGAGTAGATTTACGACTCATGGCCCGACCCTCAGCGCTGCGCCGAGGATTTGGGCAGGATGTCGTTGGCGACCATCTCGCCGAACGGGCTTACGTAGCCACCGCTTTGCGGCAGTTGCGGACGCTCCACATCCAGGTGCGGGAACAACAGCTCTGCAACCCGGTACGACTCTTCCAGGTGTGGGTAACCGGAGAAAATGAAGGTATCGATGCCCAATGCTGCGTACTCCTTGACCCGCTCGGCCACGGTCGGGCCGTCGCCGACCAGCGCCGTACCGGCACCGCCACGCACCAGGCCGACACCGGCCCAGAGGTTGGGGCTGACTTCGAGGTTGTCGCGGTTGCCGCCATGCAGCGCGGCCATGCGTTGCTGGCCGACCGAATCGAAGCGTGCCAGCGAGGCCTGGGCGCGGGCGATGGTGTCGTCGTCCAGGTGCGAGATCAGGCGCTCGGCGGCCTGCCAGGCTTCGGCGTTGGTCTCACGCACGATCACGTGCAGGCGGATACCGAAACGTACGCTACGGCCTTGCTTGGCGGCCTTGGCACGCACCTGCTCGATCTTCTCGGCAACCGCGGCGGGTGGCTCGCCCCAGGTCAGGTATAGCTCGACCTGTTCGGCCGCCAGGTCCTGCGCGGCCTCCGAAGAGCCACCAAAGTACAGCGGCGGACGCGGCTGTTGGATCGGCGGATAGAGCAGCTTGGCGCCTTTGACCTGGATGTGCTGGCCGTCGTAGTCGACGGTTTCGCCTTCCAGCACCCGGCGCCAGATGCGGGTGAACTCCACCGAGGCCTGGTAGCGCTCTTCGTGACTGAGGAACAGACCGTCGCCGGACAGCTCCTCCGGATCACCACCGGTGACCAGGTTGAACAAGGCACGGCCACCGGAAAGACGATCCAGGGTTGCCGCCTGACGCGCCGCCACGGTCGGCGAGATGATCCCCGGGCGCAGCGCGACCAGGAACTTCAGGCGCTGGGTCACCGGGATCAGCGACGCGGCAACCAGCCAGGAGTCCTCGCAGGAACGCCCGGTAGGAATCAGCACACCGCCAAAGCCGAGGCGGTCGGCCGCCTGGGCAATCTGCTGCAGGTAACCATGATCGACGGCGCGCGCGCCCTCGGCGGTGCCAAGGTAATGGCCGTCGCCATGGGTCGGAAGAAACCAGAATACGTTGAGGCTCATTGGAGTTGTCTCCTAGGGGTGGCGCAGACCGGGGCGGCGCCCCGGCGCGGGCAAATCGTCAAGGGGCGCTGGCGACCTTGGCCGGCGGGGTCCAGATCACGTCCTTGATGCTCAAGGGCTTGGGAATCAGCTTGAGCGTCTTGAAGGTGTCGGCGATCTTCTGCTGGGCGGCGATGACTTCCGGGGTCAGGAAGGCCGCGCCGTAGCCCTGGCGCTTGACCGAGGTCAGGGTGATGTCAGCCGGCAAGCCGAGCAGCGGCGCGACCTGGTCGGTGACCTCCTGCGGGTTGGCCTTGGACCACTCGCCCACCGCACGCACCTCATCGACCAGCGCGCTGATCACTTC
Source organism: Pseudomonas sp. 2835 (assembly GCF_050435905.1). Lineage (NCBI taxonomy): Bacteria > Pseudomonadati > Pseudomonadota > Gammaproteobacteria > Pseudomonadales > Pseudomonadaceae > Pseudomonas > Pseudomonas sp. 2835. The sequence goes on from NZ_JBNDLE010000007.1 coordinate 292,388, forward strand.
AGGGTGCTTTTGCGCATAAGGCTTGGTCGCCAGGTAGAACTGGTGGTTGTCGACGATGCCCTGGCCATCGCGCAGGGTGCGCGCCTGCAGCTGTTGCTCGGCAGCCGCCTGGTACGGGTCCCAGATCACCCAGGCATCGACGCTGCCACGCTCGAAGGCGGCGCGGGCATCGGCGGGCGGCAGGAACACCGGCTGGATGTCGCTGTACTTGAGGCCAGCGTCTTCCAGGGCGCGGACCAGCAGGTAGTGAACGTTGGAGCCTTTGTTCAGCGCGACTTTCTTGCCCTTTAGCTCTTGCACCGACTGGATCGGCGAGCCCTTGGGCACCAGGATCGCTTCACTGTGCGGTGCCGGCGGCTCGTAGGCGACATACAGCAGGTCGGCGCCAGCGGCCTGGGCGAACACCGGCGGGGTTTCGCCGGTGACGCCGAAGTCGATCGAGCCGACGTTCAGGCCTTCGAGCAGTTGCGGGCCACCGGGGAATTCAGTCCATTGCACCTGCACGCCCTGGGCGGCAAGGCGTTTTTCCAGCGTGCCCTTGGCTTTGAGCAGCACCAGAGTGCCGTACTTCTGGTAACCGATACGCAGGCTTTCAGCCTGGGCTTGAGTAATGGCGCCGAAGGACACAGCCGCAGCAAACAGAGCGACCAGACCACGACGCAAAATGACAGTGCGCATAGCGCTCTCCTTTGCTGTTGGGGTTCAGGCTGCACCTGCTTGCCCGTTGGCGGGCGAGTAAGGTGGGAATTACAGGTAGCGGGTGGTACGCCTCAAATGCTCCAGCGAGCACTGAGCAGACGTTCATTCAACACACCGGGCGCGACCGGCTTGGGGCGACGGGCCAGGGCACGGTGGAACAGTTCCAGCGATTCGTGCAGACGCTGCTCCAGGGCCGGCGCCAGTTGCGCGGCGGCACTGCCTTCGCCGTAGGCGATCTGGCTGTCGTCGGCAAAGATCCCTTGCAGGGTTTCCTCGGCCTTGAGCGCCGACAGCACCGGCTTGAGCGCGTAGTCCACGGCGAGCATGTGGGCGATGCTGCCGCCGGTTGCGATTGGCAGTACCACCTTGTGGCTCAGGGCGCGCTCGGGCAGCAGGTCGAGCAGGGTTTTCAGCGCACCGGCAAACGAGGCCTTGTACACCGGGGTGGCAACCACCAGGCCGTCGGCCTGCTCCACCAGTTGCAGGAAGTGCTGCACCTTGGGGCTGTCAAAGCGGGCATGGAGCAAGTCTTCGGCCGGAAAATCCCGCACCTGGAAAGTCACCACTTCCACGCCCTGGCCTTGCAGCCACTGGCGGCTGCGCTCAAGCAGAACGCCGGAGCGCGAACGCAGACTGGGACTACCACCGAGAGAAACAACCAGCATTGGAGCGCATCCTTGATCGTGTTCTAGAGGGCCGCGAGTTAGAGTTCTCGCTGGAGTGGGGTGACCTTAACAGCTCGATACATATATCTATAAATCATATTTTTTCATTTGTTTATTCCTTGCAGAACTATATGAGCATCGCGGGGCAAGCCCGCGCCTACCGGCCCCAGGGGAATAAAAAAAGGGCCGTAAACGGCCCGAGTTCCCTGCTATGGCTAAAGATCAACGATTGGGTTGCGGGGTCAGGCGCAGGTACGGCTTGACCGCCCGGTAACCCTTGGGAAAGCGGCGTTTGATTTCATCTTCATCCTTGAGCGACGGCACGATCACCACCTCGTCACCGTCCTGCCAGTTGGCCGGAGTGGCAACCTTGTGGTTGTCAGTCAGTTGCAGCGAATCGATTACCCGCAAGATCTCGTGGAAGTTGCGCCCGGTGCTGGCCGGATAGGTGATGGTCAGGCGGATCTTCTTGTTCGGATCGATGACGAACAAGGAGCGCACCGTCAGGGTGTCGTTGGCATTGGGATGAATGAGGTCGTAGAGGTCGGAAACCTTGCGATCGGCATCAGCCAGGATCGGAAAGTTGACAGTGGTGTTCTGGGTTTCGTTGATGTCTTCGATCCAGCGGTGGTGCGAATCGACCGGGTCCACCGACAGGGCGATGGCCTTGACCCCGCGCTCGGCGAACTGCTCCTTGAGCTTGGCGGTGAAACCCAGTTCGGTGGTGCACACCGGAGTGAAGTCGGCCGGGTGGGAGAACAGCACGCCCCAGCTGTCGCCCAGCCATTCGTGAAAGCGGATCTTGCCGGCGCTGGAATCCTGTTCGAAGTCGGGGGCGATATCGCCGAGTCTGAGGCTCATGGTGCGGCTCCTTGGCTGGGTTCGTTATGGCTTCACTTTGCCTGCTTCCTGATGAAATTAAAAAGAATAAATATCAATTTATTTATAATCTTTACTTATATAAAGAGGCAGGTAAAAAAAAGCCTCGCACAGGGCGAGGCTTCTCGTTTCAACCGGACTTACATGAAGCTGTAAGTGTAGTTGAAGATCAGGCGGGTCTGATCCTGGTCGTCGATGCTCTGACCTTCACCACGGTAGCTACCATGGCGCAGGCTAGCGCCCAGACCTTTGAGGGTACCTTCCTGGATCACGTAGTCGACACGCGCATCGCGCTCCCACTCGTGGTAAGTACCGCCGCCCACAGGGTTCTTTACGTCGTCGCCACGCAGGTAGGCAACCGATGCTTTCAGGCCTGGAACGCCCAGGCGCGCGAAGTCATACGAGTACTGACCGAAGGTGGTGTTTTCACCTGCACGAGCAAACTGGTTGATCATGCTATCGGTGAACAGGTAGAAGCTGGCGCCAGCGGCGCCTTCATTGCGGCCATTGCCGTCAGTGACACTACCTTGGTTCAGCCAGACAAAGCCACCGTCATCACCGACTTGTTGATGACCCAGCATCAGCGCATGGCCACCCAGGGTGTAGGTGAACATGGCACTCCAAGTTTTGTTGTCGACCTCACCGGTATTTTTGGCATAGCCACCGTTGTTGTTGAAACGGTAGCCAACGTCACCGTTCTTGCCATCGCTGCTGCTATCGAAATAGCGCAGGTCGGTCTTGAACGACTGATCGTTGCCGATCGGGTAAACGTGAACCAGGCCCAGGAAGTGCTGCTTGTAGAAGTCTTCCAGGTTCGAGTAGTAGTACTGCAGGGTCAGGTCTTTGGTGACTTTCCAGTCGCCACCAGCGAACTGGAACTTGTTACTGTCCTCGGTGGCACCTGCAACAGACAGACCAGTACGGTTGCTCGATGCACGACCCATAGCATGAGTCAGCTGACCGGCGTTCAGCGTCAGGTTGTCGATTTCTTTCGACTGAATGGTGCCGCCTTCAAAGGTCTGTGGCAGCAGTCGGCCGTCGTTGGACACCAGGATTGGCAGGTTAGGCGCCAGGGCGCTACCAAAGTGAGCTTCAGTCTTGGAGAAACGGGCCTTGGCGTTACCACCAATGCGCGCCCACTGGCTGGAAGCCGAACCATCGGTATCGCTTGGGAAGAAGCTGCTGTTATCAGGGTGACGACCACGGCCGCCATCCAGGTGGATGCCCCACAGCGCCTGGACGTCAACGCCGAAACCTACGGTACCTTCGGTGAAACCCGACAAGTAGTCGAGCTTGAAGCCCTGACCGACTTCACGGTTGTCACCACCACGGTTGTTGGCCGGTGTGTGAACTTCGCGGTTGTCGTTATTGAAATACATGGTGCGGGAACTGAGCGACAGCTTGCTGTCTTCAACGAAACCGGCAGCACCCGCTTGCTGGGCCAGAACCCCAACGGCCACGGCAAGTGCCAAGGTGGACTTGTACATGTTTTGCTCCTCTACGTTCTAATTCTTGTGTGTCGCTTACGGCAGGATCTTGTGTCCCGCTCGACGTCGATTGGCGATTAGCACCAAAGGGTGACCGTCAAGTCAATCGTAACTATTCATTTCACTACTTTGGTCTAATGCACCAGCGGTGGGGGTGAAGGATAATGACAATCCTATAAATCCAAAAAGACTTATTTCTTAATTTTTCAGATTATTAAGGAATATCTCCCGCGATTTTTCTTCGCTGCCGTTATCGGCACATAAGCTAATTCCTAAAGGGTATTTGAAAGCGGTTTTTTAGATCGCTTAGCTTTGTCGAACCTTCCCCCTTCGACAAGGCAGCCCTCATGGCCAGACCATCATTGCGTTTCCTATCCGCCCTGGCCTTGACCAGCATCACTTTTGTCGCCCAGGCGGCTGACTTGACCATCGGCTACCAGACCGGCATCGACCCGAGCAAAGTGCCTCAGGCCGATGGCGCCTATGAGCAGGCCATTGGTGAAAAAATTGCCTGGCGCCGGTTCAACAGCGGCCCGGAAGTGGTCACCGCAATTGCCTCCGGCGACGTGCAGATCGGCAACCTGGGTTCCAGCCCGCTGGCCGCGGCCGCTTCGCGCAAGCTGCCGATCGTGGCCTTTATCGTCTCGGCGCAGATCAACGCCGCCGAAGCGTTGGTGGTGCGCAACGGCAGCGGTATCAACAGCCCCCGGGACCTGGTCGGCAAGACCATCGCCACACCGTTCGTGTCCACCTCGCACTACAGCCTGCTCGGCGCTCTCAAGCACTGGAACCTCGACACCCGCCAGGTCAAGGTGGTCAACCTGCAACCGGCGGAAATCGCCGCCGCCTGGAAGCGTGGCGACATCGACGGCGCCTTCGTCTGGTCGCCAGCCCTGGGCGAGATCCGCAAGACCGGCAAGACGCTTACCGATGCAGCAGAGGTGGGCGGTTGGGGTGCACCAACCTTCGAGGTATGGGTAGCGCGCAAGGATTTTGCCGAGAAGCATCCTGAGGTGGTGAGCAAGTTCGCCAAGGTCACCCTCGACTCTTTCGCCGACTACGCTGCCAACAAGGCGCAGTGGACGGCCGACTCGCTGGCGGTGCAGAAGATTGCCAAGCTGACCGGTGCCAATGCTGCGGATGTACCGGAGCTGCTCGCCGGTGCGGCGTTCCCCGATGCCCAGGCGCAGCCACAGTTACTGCAGAGCCAGACGCCCAAGGCGATTGCCCAGACCGCGCAGTTCCTCAAGGAGCAAGGCAAGGTTGAAGCGGTGTTGGCGGACTATGCGCCGTACGTGAGCGCCAAGTTTATTCAGTGAGATCGTATCGCGGGGCAAGCCCGCTCCCACAGGCACTGCGCTATGCCTGTGGGCGCCTTAAATCAATTGGCTCCTAAGCTAATGCTAAAAAGTTATTTATTTTAACTTTCTTAGATCATCTAGTCTTATCCCACACCAACACAATCGCCAGCCTGACAAGGAGTTAACCATGACCCTGCATGCTCCCCTGCGCCTGTTCGCCGCCCTGACCCTGGCCGGCACCAGCTGGTTTGCCCAGGCGGCTGACCTGACGGTGGCCTACCAGACCACCGTCGACCCGGCGAAAGTCGCCCAGGTCGATGGCACCTACGAAAAAACCAGCAAGGCCGACATCGACTGGCGCAAGTTCGACAGCGGCGCCGACGTGATTACCGCCGTGGCCTCGGGCGACGTGCAGATCGGCTACCTCGGCTCCAGCCCGCTGGCCGCGGCCGCGACCCGCAAGCTGCCGGTGGAAACCTTCCTGATCGCCACCCAGATCGGCGCTGCCGAAGCCCTGGTTGCCCGCGATGGCGCCGGCATCAACTCGCCACAGGACCTGATCGGCAAGAAGATTGCCGTGCCGTTCGTCTCCACCGGCCACTACAGCCTGCTGGCCGCACTCAAGCAATGGAACATCGACCCGGCCAAGGTCCAGATCCTCAAACTCGCGCCACCGGCAATCATCGCCGCCTGGAAGCGCGGTGACATCGACGCCACCTACGTCTGGGACCCTGCCCTGGGCGTAGCCAAGGAAAACGGCAAGGTGCTGATCACCTCCGGTGAGCTGGCCGAAAAAGGCGCGCCGACTTTCGATGCCTGGATCGTGCGCAAGGACTTCGCCGCCAAGCACCCGGAGATCGTCAAGGCCTTCGCCAAGGTCACCCTCGATGCCTACGCCGACTACCGCAAGGACCCGCAAGCGTGGCTGGCAAACCAGAGTAACGTCGACAAGCTGGTCAAGCTCTCCGGCGCCAAGGCGGCTGATATCCCTGGCCTGTTGCAAGGCAACGTGTTCCCGCTGGCCGCCGACCAGGTCGCAGCACTGGGCGCACCGACCACCCAGGCAATCACCGACACCGCCACCTTCCTCAAGGAGCAAGGCAAGGTCGAAGCGGTGCTGCCGGACTACGCGCCTTATGTCAGCGCCAAATTCATCGCCAACTGAGACTCGGAGCAGACCATGGCCCTGTTACAACTGGAGCGCATCAGCGCACAGTACCCCGGCGCGGCCGAGCCGGTGCTGGCCGATATCAACCTGAGCCTGGGCCCGCAGCAATTGCTGGTGGCCCTCGGCCCTTCGGGCAGCGGCAAGACCTCGCTGCTCAACCTGATTGCCGGTTTCGTGGCGCCCAGCAGCGGCCGTATCACCCTCGACGGCGAGCCGGTACAAGGCCCTGGCGCCGAGCGCGGCGTGGTGTTCCAGGATGATGCCCTACTGCCCTGGCAGGACGTGCTGGCCAACGTCGCCTTCGGCCTGGAACTGGCCGGCGTGCCACGCGCCAGCCGCGAGAAAAAGGCCCGCGAAATGCTCGCCCTGGTCGACCTGGCGGACTTCGGCAACCGGCGCATCTGGCAATTGTCCGGTGGCCAGAAGCAGCGCGTGGGCCTGGCCCGGGCGCTCGCTGCCGACCCACGGGTGCTGCTAATGGACGAGCCGTTCGGCGCGCTGGATGCCTTTACCCGTGAACAGATGCAGGAGTTGCTGTTGCAGGTCTGGCAGCGTACCGCCAAGCCGGTGTTCCTGATTACCCACGACATTGAGGAGGCGGTGTTCCTCGCCACCGAACTGGTGTTGCTGGCGCCGAACCCGGGGCAGATCGTCGAACGCCTGCAACTGGATTTCGGCCAGCGCTACAGCGCCGGCGAGTCGGCCCGTTCGATCAAGTCCGACCCGAGCTTTATCGAAACCCGCGAGCACGTGCTGGCCCGGGTGTTCTCCCAACGCAGTGCCGCAACGCGGCAGGAGTCCGCATGAGCAGCCTGGATGTCCCGGTAACGAGCAAACGCGCCGCCAGTCAAACCGCACCGAGCAAACCCCGGCGCAGCCTGAGCACCCGCTGGATCAGCGGCCTGACCCTGGCCACGCTGTTGCTGCTGTGGTGGGCGGTTACCGCCGCCGAATGGATCGAGCCGCTGTTTTTGCCCTCCCCCGAAGCGGTGCTGGGCAAGGCCTGGTTGCTGCTGACCCAGGGCTACATGGAATCCACCCTGTGGCAGCACCTGGGCGCCAGCTTGCAACGCATCGGCCTGGCCCTCGGCGCAGCGATTGTCTCGGCGATCCCGATCGGCATTGCCATCGGCCATAACCGTATCGCCCGCGGCATTCTCGACCCGCTGATCGAGTTCTACCGGCCGATTCCGCCCTTGGCCTACCTGCCGCTGATCGTGATCTGGTGCGGTATCGGCGAGCTGTCGAAAGTGCTGCTGATTTACCTGGCGATCTTCGCCCCGATCGCCATTGCCACCGCCACCGGTGTGCGCACCGTCGACCCGACCAAGCTGCGCGCGGCGCAGTCGCTGGGCGCCACGCGCTGGCAGCTGATTCGCCATGTAATCCTGCCCAGCGCCCTGCCCGACATTCTTACTGGCGTGCGCATTGGCCTGGGGGTCGGCTGGTCGACACTGGTCGCAGCCGAACTGATCGCCGCCACCAGCGGCCTGGGGTTCATGGTGCAGTCGGCGGCGCAGTTTTTGGTCACCGACGTGGTGGTGCTGGGCATCCTGGTGATCGCCCTGATTGCCTTCGCCCTGGAGATGGGCCTGCGCGCCCTGCAGCGCAAGCTGGTGCCCTGGCACGGCCAGAGCCACTGAAAACGGATAGAGAACAACCATGAGCCTGACCATTACCCCGCTGAGCCCGGCGCTCGGCGCCCAGATCAGCGGCATCGACCTCAGCCGCGAAATCAACAAAGAACAACGCGACGCCATCGAACAGGCGCTGCTCAAGCACCAGGTGCTGTTCTTCCGCGATCAGCCGATCAACCCGCAGCAGCAGGCCGAATTTGCCGCGCGTTTTGGTGACCTACATATCCACCCGATCTACCCGAATGTGCCTGAAACCCCGCAGGTGCTGGTGCTCGACACCGCCGTCACCGACGTGCGCGACAATGCCATCTGGCACACCGACGTAACCTTCCTGCCGACTCCGGCACTGGGTGCGGTGCTCAGTGCCAAGCAGCTGCCGGCCTACGGCGGCGACACCTTGTGGGCCAGCGGCATTGCTGCCTATGAAGCGCTGTCGGCACCGCTGCAGCAGCTGTTGGCTGGCCTCACCGCCACCCATGATTTCACCAAGTCGTTCCCGCTGGAGCGTTTCGGCACCACCCCTGAGGACCTGGCGCGCTGGGAAGCGGCACGGCGTAACAACCCGCCGCTGTCGCACCCGGTGATCCGTACCCACCCGGTGAGCAAGCGCAAGGCACTGTTCGTCAATGAGGGCTTCACCACCCGCATCAACGAACTGAGCGAGGCTGAAAGCGAGGCGATTCTCAAGCTGTTGTTCGCCCACGCGACCCGCCCGGAGTTCACCATTCGCTGGCGCTGGCAGGAAAACGACGTGGCGTTCTGGGATAACCGCGTGACCCAGCATTACGCGGTGGATGATTACCGGCCGGCGCGGCGGGTGATGCACCGGGCGACGATTCTCGGGGATGCGCCGTTTTAAAGATCCATCGCGGTCTTGCCCGCTCCCAGCAGTCCACACTGTGGGAGCGGGCAAGACCACGATGCTTTTAGCGCACCAGATGCAAGAACTGCATATGCCGTTCGTACTGATCAAGAATGTCGTTGATGATCTGCTCCTTGCTGTAGCCCACCAGGTCATAGTCCTGGCTGCCCTCGCTCAGGTGCACCTCGGCACGGTAGTAACGGCGGTTCTTCAACTCCTGGGTACCCAGGCCGCCCAAGGCAAATGACGGCGTGAAGTAGCCGCGCATCTGCACCTGGTAAATGAACGGCTGCTCTTCGCCATGGCCGATCTTCAAACTGACGTTGTCGTGGCTCGGGTCTTCCTGGGTGATGACGTGCAGGCCCTTTTCGCTAAACACCTCGGTCACCTCGGCAATCGCCGGGCGCACCACGTCGTCCATGAAGCGGTATACCTCGTCGCGTGACGGAAAGTGCACGGCCTGGCTCAGGCGCTGACGCCAGCCACCGCGGCCGCGCCGCGAATTGGCGAACGGCGCCAGCGAATGCAACTGGGCGATCTGCCGTTGCGACTCCAGATAAAACGCCTTGTGCAGGCCCCACATCATCAGCAACAGGATCACCGAGAACGGCAGCGAGGTAAGCACCACCGCCGATTTCAGCGAGTCGATACTGCCGGCGAACAGCAAGCCGCTGGTCACCAGTGCGGTCATCGCGCCCCAGAACACCCGCAGCCAGTTCGGCCCGTCTTCATCAGCATTGCCGCCACGGGCGGAGAGGGTCGAGAGTACTACGGTGCCGGAGTCTGCCGAGGTCACGAAGAACACGAAGCTGATGAACACCGTAACGGCGATCACCGCCTTGCTCCACGGGTAGGTTTCCAGCAACAGGTAGAGGGTCATCGACGGGTTGTCGAGGGCCGACTGGCCCAGCGCGGTCATGCCGTGTTCGAGCACCTGGAACAGCGCGCTGTTACCAAAAATCGACATCCACGCCAGGGTGAAGCCCAGCGGAATCAGCAGCACGCCGAAGACGAACTCGCGGATGGTCCGGCCGCGGGAAATTCGCGCGATGAACAGGCCGACAAACGGTGCCCAGGCAATCCACCAGGCCCAGTAGAACACGGTCCAGCCGCCCAGCCACTCATTGGCCTGGTTGTAGGCGTAAACGTCAAAACTCTTGCGCGGCAAGGCGCCAAGATAGTCACCCAGGTTCTGGATCAGGGTGTTGAACAGGTGCTGGGTGGGCCCGGCGAACAGCACGAACAGCAGCAGCGCGCAGGCCAGGAACATGTTGATGTCGGACATCACTCGCACGCCTTTCTCGACCCCGGCGACCGCCACCGCGACCGCCGCGCCCATCATCAGGGTGATGAGGATCACCTGCACCCATTGGGTGTGGGGCACGCCGAACAGGTAGTCCAGGCCGGAGTTCAGGTGCAGCACGCCAAAGCCCATGTCGGCGCCCAGGCCGAACACCGTGGCGATGATGCCGAAGCCGTCGACGGCATAGCCGATCGGGCCATTGATGCGCTTGCCGATCAGCGGATACAGCGCCGAGCGCAGGGCCAGCGGCAGGTTATGGCGGTAGGCGAAATACGCCAGGGCCATGCCGACAAAAGCGAACACCCCCCAGCCATGCAGGCCCCAGTGCAGGAACAGCAGCTGCATGGCCTGGCGCCCGGCCTCGACCGTACCGGCCTCGCCTTGCGGCGGCTGGAGCATGTGGGTCAGGGGTTCGGAGACGCAGAAGAAGAACAGGGTAATGCTGATGCCGGCAGCGAACAGCATGCCGGCCCAGGACAAGTAACTGAACTCGGGCTCGTCGTGGTCGGCACCGAGCTTGATCTTGCCGTAGCCAGACAAGGCGGTGACCACCACGAAGACCAGGTACAGGGTCATCGCCAGCATGTAGTACCAGCCAACGGTGTTGGCCGCCCAGTTCTGCGCCGCCAGCAGCCACTCGCCAGCGGCTTGCGGATTGCTGATGACCACCAGGCCGAATATGAGGATAAAGCTCGCCGCGAAATAGAAAACCGGCGGGTTCATGCGGATTTTGCCGCTGGATTCGGAGCTGGGTGCACTCATAGGTCGTGCACCTCGCCGAGGGGGGAGAAGCTTGGATTGAACGGGTTCAGCAAAGGGTTTCCTCCTGTTGAACACCGGCAGCGGACCACCGTTTAAACTTGAACAAGCGTTCAAGTTAAACATGGATGGGACCATTGCGCGACCCATCGCGGGGCAAGCCCGCTCCCACAGTGGGAGCGGGCTTGCCCCGCGATGGCCATTAGAATCTACTTCTGGGTACCGTCATCGTGCTGCAGATTGGCCTGGGTCAGGTTGCTGCCCGGGGCCACGCTGCGGGTCAGCCAGACGTTACCGCCGATGGTCGAACCCTTGCCAATGGTGATTCGTCCCAGAATAGTCGCGCCGGCATAAATCACCACGTCGTCCTCGACAATCGGGTGGCGCGGATGGCCTTTTTGCAACTGCCCGTCTTCGTCCGCCGGGAAGCGCTTGGCGCCCAGGGTCACGGCCTGATAGATGCGCACCCGCTCGCCGATGATCGCCGTTTCACCAATCACCACGCCGGTGCCATGGTCGATGAAGAAGCTCGGGCCGATCTGCGCCCCCGGATGAATGTCGATGCCGGTGGCCGAATGCGCCAGCTCCGAGCTGATCCGCGCCAGCAATGGCAGGCCGGCCCGATACAGGTGGTGGGCCAGGCGGTGGTGAATCACCGCAAGGATGCCCGGGTAGCACAACAGCACTTCATCGACGCTGCGCGCCGCCGGGTCGCCATGAAAAGCGGCCAGCACATCGGTATCGAGGATGCTGCGCAGGCTTGGCAGGGCGGCGGCAAAGTCCTGGATCAGGCGCAGCGCCGTGGCGTCGATCTCGGCCGTGGCCTGTTTGCCGTGGCGCGCCACATAGCGCAGTTCCAGCTGCGCCTGGGCGAGCAAGGCGGTCAGCGCGGCATCGAGGGTATGGCCAACATAGAAGTCTTCGCTCTCTTCACGCAAGTCGACCGGGCCCAGGCGCATGGGGAACAGGGCACCACACAACTGCTCGAGAATATGGCGCATGGCCTCACGCGATGGCAGCTCGCGGCCGCCCTGCTCGCCGCTGCTGCGCCCGTTACTGCTGCGCCACTGGTCGCGGGCGGCACGCAGCTGGCCGACGATGGTTTGCAGCTGCCAATGCCCTGTTTGCGCGTTGTCGCTCACGGTTACCTCTCCTGCTGCAGCGGCGGTCGGTGGATGGTGGTGCCGCCGAAGTGCCGATTACTTTACGGCAATTTCCTGCGACAGAAAAAATAACCCTTTATTCCTGAACGCGATAAAGGCGGCATAAGCCCGGGAGTTGCCCACCCGCCCCGGGCTGCCTATAGTCGAATTTTACCTAGCCGACGTGACCCCATGATCGACCGACAGCTTGCCCGCTTCAATCGTCTGGACCTGCTTGGCGCCCCCACCGCGCTGGAAAAACTGCATCGGCTCTCGGCCTGGGCCGGCCGCGACATCTACGTCAAACGCGACGACTGCACGCCGTTGGCGCTGGGCGGCAACAAAGTGCGCAAGCTCGAATACCTGGCCGCCGATGCCCTGGCCAAGGGCGCCGACACCCTGGTGACCGCAGGCGCCATCCAGTCCAACCATGTGCGCCAGACAGCGGCACTGGCCGCGCAACTGGGCCTGGCCTGCGTAGCCCTGCTGGAAAACCCGATCGGCACCGATTCGCTCAACTATCAGCACAACGGCAACCGCTTGTTGCTGGAGCTGTTCGACGCCAAGGTCGAGCTGGTCGACAACCTCGACCATGCCGACGAACAACTGCAGGCCCTGGCCGTGCGCCTGCACGCCAGTGGGCGCAAGCCCTACATCGTGCCGATTGGCGGCTCCAATGCCCTCGGTGCCCTGGGTTATGTACGCGCGGGCCTGGAGCTTGCCGAGCAGATCGAACATTGCGGCGAGCAGTTCGCCGGGGTAGTACTGGCCTCCGGCAGTGCCGGTACCCACAGCGGCCTGGCCATCGCCCTGGCAGAAAAACTGCCGAACCTGCCGGTGATCGGCGTGACCGTGTCGCGCAGTGACGAAGACCAGCGCCCGAAAGTCCAGGGCCTGGCCGAGCGCACCGCCGAGCTGCTGGGCCTGCGCCTGCCGGACAACTTCAAGATCGAACTGTGGGATGAGTACTTCGCCCCGCGCTATGGCGAACCGAACGCCGGCACCCTCGCCGCCATCCGCCTGCTGGCCAGCCAGGAAGGCTTGCTGCTCGACCCGGTGTACACCGGCAAGGCCATGGCCGGGCTGCTCGATGGCATTGCCCGCCAGCGATTCGATGACGGCCCGCTGATTTTTCTGCATACCGGTGGGGCCCCGGCATTATTCGCCTACCCTGAGGTCTGGAACGGCTAATTAACATAGTTTGAAATAATATAAGAAAATGAATTTATATTATTTTTCAAACTAAAAGCGTCACCCTATAGTCAGCGCCACATTCACAACAACATTGGGGCTAACCATGAAGATTTCCGCGTTCGGTAAACAGGCAGTCGCCGCAGGCCTGGGCCTGCTGCTCGGCGCCAGCCTGCTCGGCCAGGCTGTCGCTGGTGAGCAACTGCAGCAGATCAAAGACAAGGGCGTGATCAACATCGGCCTTGAAGGCACTTATCCACCATTCAGCTTCGTCGACGCCGACGGCAAGCTGGCCGGCTTCGAAGTGGAGCTTTCCGAAGCCCTGGCCAAGGAGCTGGGGGTCAAGGTCAAGCTGCAGCCAACCAAGTGGGACGGCATCCTCGCGGCACTTGAGTCCAAGCGCCTGGACGCGGTGGTGAACCAGGTGACCATCTCCGATGAGCGCAAGAAGAAGTATGACTTCTCCGCGCCCTACACCGTTTCCGGGATTCAGGCGCTGGTGCTGACGAAAAAGGCTGCCGAGCTGAACATCAAGTCCGCTGCCGACCTGGGCGGCAAAAAAGTCGGCGTGGGCCTGGGCACCAACTACGAACAGTGGGTCAAGGCCAACGTGCCGACCGCGGACGTGCGCACCTACGAAGACGATCCGACCAAGTTCCAGGACCTGCGCGTAGGCCGTATCGACGCCATCCTGATCGACCGTCTGGCCGCCCTGGAATACGCCAAGAAAGCCAAAGACACCACCGCCGCCGGTGACGCCTTCTCCCGCCAGGAAGCCGGTATCGCCTTGCGCAAAGACGAGCCGGAACTGCTGGCAGCAGTGAACCAGGCCCTCGACAAGCTGCGCGCCGACGGCACGCTGAAAAAGCTTTCGGAAAAGTACTTCAACGCTGACGTCACTCAATAATGGAAGCAGCTTTGCAACTGGCGCTGGAGTCCGCGCCCTTTTTGCTCAAGGGCGCGTACTACACGGTAATACTCAGCCTCGGCGGGATGTTCTTTGGCCTGCTGCTGGGCTTTGGCCTGGCGCTGATGCGCCTGTCGTCGATCAAGCTGCTGAGCTGGACGGCGCGGGTCTACGTGTCGTTCTTTCGCGGCACGCCGCTGCTGGTGCAGCTGTTCATGATCTACTACGGCCTGCCGCAACTGGGCATCGAACTCGACCCGCTGCCCGCAGCGCTGATCGGCTTCTCGCTGAACATGGCTGCCTATGCCTGTGAAATCCTCCGCGCCGCGATCAGTTCCATCGACCGCGGCCAGTGGGAGGCTGCCGCCAGCATCGGCATGACCCGTGGCCAGGCCATGCGCCGGGCAATCCTGCCGCAAGCGGCGCGCACCGCCTTGCCGCCACTGGGCAACAGCTTCATCTCGCTGGTCAAGGACACCGCCCTGGCCGCCACCATCCAGGTGCCGGAGCTGTTCCGCCAGGCGCAACTGATTACCGCGCGCACCTTCGAGATCTTCACCATGTACCTTGCCGCCGCACTGATCTACTGGGTGCTGGCCAGCGTTCTTGCACACCTGCAGAACCGCCTGGAAGCGCGGGTCAACCGGCACGACCAGGAGTCCTGAGGCATGATCGAGGTACAACGACTGAGCAAGGCGTTCAACGGCCAGACCGTGCTCGATGACATCAGCCTCAAGGTCGAGGCCGGCGAGGTGATCGCCATCATCGGCCCCAGTGGCTCCGGCAAGACCACCTTTCTGCGCTGCCTGAACCTGCTGGAAACCCCCAGCAGTGGGCGAATCAAGGTCGGCAAGGTAGAGATCGACGCCAACCGCCCGCTCAGCCAGCAAAGCGGGCCGATCCGCCAGTTGCGCCAGGAGGTCGGCTTCGTGTTCCAGAACTTCAACCTGTTCCCCCATCGCACGGCGCTGGAGAATGTCATCGAAGGCCCGCTGGTGGTCAAGAAGACCCCGCGCGAGCAAGCCGTGGCCCTGGGCACGAAGCTGCTGGCCAAGGTCGGCCTGGCCGGCAAGGAAGCCGCCTACCCGCGCAAGCTCTCCGGCGGCCAGCAGCAGCGGGTGGCGATTGCCCGGGCCCTGGCAATGGAGCCGGAGGTGATCCTCTTCGACGAGCCGACCTCGGCGCTCGACCCCGAGCTGGTCGGCGAAGTGCTGGCGACCATCCGCGGCCTTGCCGAAGAAAAGCGCACCATGATCATCGTCACCCACGAGATGAGTTTTGCCCGCGATGTCGCCAACCGGGTGATCTTCTTCGACAAGGGTGTGATCGTCGAACAGGGCGAAGCCAAGGCGCTGTTCGCCCACCCCAAGGAAGAACGCACACGCCAGTTCCTGAGCAAGTTCCTCGGTACGCAGAACACCGGCTACTGAGTTTTTTCCGGCCTTTCCCCGCCCCTCTGACAACGCCTGCCCTGCCCCGGCAGGCGTTTGTCCAGCGACCGCCAAGTACTTCTATATTTATTCCTAAAAGTTAGTTTATTTAATTTTTATACGCTATTAGGGTATATGCACCGGACCACCGGACCAACGCAATTTTGTCGTCGCAACCCGCGTCGACGTTTTCAATTCGTGAGGTAGGTATGGTCAGGAACACAATCACCCCAGTGCGTAACGCCAGGGCATTGAGTGCAGCCAAGGAGCGGTACTGATGTCCAATCTGGCAGAAACCACAGTCCACAGCGATCTGGACAGCGCCCCGCTGTTGCTGCCGGCCAAAGTGCTGAGCAACGACGAACAAGCCCTGCAGGCAGCCCATGAGCTGGCCGAAGCAGCACGCACCCAGGCGGCCAAACGTGACCAGCAGCGCAAGCTGCCCTGGGCAGAAATCGAACAGTTCACCCGCAGCGGCCTTGGCAGCATCAGCATCCCCCGCGCCTTTGGTGGCGCGCAGGTGTCGTTTGTCACCATCGCCGAAGTCTTTCGCATCATCAGCGCCGCCGACCCGGCGCTGGGGCAGATCCCGCAAAACCAGTTCGGCATCCTGCAACTGCTCAAAGGCACCGCCACAGAGCGGCAGAAAGAGCTGCTGTTCACCTCGGTGCTCGACGGCTGGCGCATCGGCAATGCCGGGCCGGAACGCGGCACCAAGCACACCCTGGATCTCAAGGCACGGATCACCCGCGAGGGCGATCACTATGTGCTCAGCGGCCAGAAGTTCTATTCCACCGGCGCCCTGTTTGCCCATTGGGTCGCGGTCAAGGCGCTGAACGATGACGGCCGTCAGGTCATGGCGTTTGTTCGCCGCGGCACACCGGGCCTGCGCATCGTTGATGACTGGTCCGGTTTCGGCCAGCGCACCACCGCCAGCGGCACCGTGCTGCTGGACAAGGTGCAGGTCGATGCCGAACTGGTGATCGACACCTGGAAACAGGGTGAAGTAGCGAACATCCAGGGCGCGGCTTCGCAGTTGATCCAGGCGGCCATCGATGCCGGTATCGCCGAAGCGGCGATTGCCGACACCATCGCCTTTGTTCGTGACAAAGCCCGGCCATGGATCGACGCCAAGGTCGATCGTGCCAGCGACGACCTCTATGTGATCGCCGACGTCGGCCGCCTGCAGCTTGAGCTGCATGCTGCCCAGGCACTGCTGAGCAAGGCTGCGCGCGTGCTTGACGAAGTCAGCGCCGCGCCGGTCGATGCCGCCGCGGCCGCCCGCGCTTCGATTGCCGTGGCCGAAGCCAAGGTGCTGACCACCGAGATTTCGCTGCTGGCCAGCGAGAAGCTCTTCGAGCTCTCCGGCAGCCGCGCCACCCTGGCCGAGTTCAACCTCGACCGGCACTGGCGCAATGCCCGCGTGCACACCTTGCACGACCCGGTGCGCTGGAAATACCACGCCGTCGGCGCCTATCACCTCAACGGTACTTTGCCTGCCCGGCACTCCTGGATTTGACCAGACCACTGGAGCCCTGTTTATGAGCCTTTTGCCGCAACCGCACGCCAACGTCGCGGTCATCCACACTGACGCCCAGGCTTTGCAAGTCGCCGAGGAAATCGCCGTCCAGCTGCGCCGCGACAGCGCCCTGCGCGACCGCGAGCGACGCCTGCCGCACCCTGAACTCGAACTGTTCTCGCGCTCCGGCCTGTGGGGCATCAGCGTACCCAAGGCCTTTGGTGGCGCTGGCGTGTCGAACGTCACCCTGGCCCAGGTCATCGCCCGCATCGCCCAGGCCGACGCCTCGCTGGGACAGATCCCGCAGAACCACTTCTATGCCCTGGAAGTGCTGCGGGTCAACGGCAGCCCGCAGCAACAGCAGCGCCTGTACGCCGAAGTACTGGCCGGCCAGCGCTTCGGCAATGCCCTGGCCGAGCTGGGTACCAAGACTGCCCACGACCGCACCACGGCCCTGACCCGAGACGGCGACGCTTATCGCATCAATGGCCGCAAGTTCTACGCCACCGGCGCAATCTATGCCCAGCGCATTCCCACCTCGGTTGTCGATGAGGACGGCGTGCAGCGCCTGGCCTTCGTCCCGGCAGACAGCGCCGGGCTGAAAGTCATCGACGACTGGAGCGGCTTCGGCCAGCGCACCACCGGTAGCGGTTCGGTGCTGTTCGACAACGTCCAGGTCGCCGCCGAAGACGTGCTGCCGTTCCAGAGCGCCTTCGAGCGTCCGACCACGGTCGGCCCGCTGGCGCAGATCCTCCACGCCGCCATCGACACCGGCATCGCCCGCGCCGCCTACGAAGATGCCCTGCACTTCGTGCGCACCCGCAGCCGGCCATGGGTCGACTCCGGGGTCGAGCAGGCCAGCGAAGATCCGCTGACGCTGAAATCCTTCGGCCACCTGGCGATCCGTTTGCACGCCACTGAAGCCCTGCTCGAACGCGCCGGCGAATACCTCGACCGCGCCCAGGCCGAGCCCAATGCCGCAACTGTCGCTGCCGCCTCCATCGCCGTGGCCGAAGCACGGGCGATCAGCACCGAGATTTCCCTCGCCGCGGGCACCACCCTGTTCGAGCTGTCTGGCAGCCAGGCGACCCTGGCCGAGCATGGTCTCGATCGGCACTGGCGCAACGCCCGGGTGCACACCCTGCACGACCCGGTGCGCTGGAAATACCACGCCATCGGCAACTACTACCTCAACGATGAAAATCCACCGTTGCGGGGCACCATCTGATGGCCAAGAAGAAGATCCTGCTCAACGCCTTCAACATGAACTGCGTCGGCCATATCAACCACGGCCTGTGGACCCACCCGCGGGACAACTCGAGCCAGTACAAAACCCTCGAATACTGGACCGAGCTTGCCCAGTTGCTCGAGCGCGGGCTGTTCGACGGGCTGTTCATCGCCGATATCGTCGGCGTCTATGACGTCTACCAGCAGTCGGTCGATGTACCGCTGAAAGAGTCGATCCAGTTGCCGGTCAACGACCCGCTGCTGCTGGTCTCGGCCATGGCCGCAGTCACCCGCAACCTGGGTTTCGGCCTGACCGCCAACCTCACCTACGAGCCGCCGTACCTGTTTGCCCGGCGCCTTTCCACCCTCGACCACCTGAGCCGTGGCCGGGTCGGCTGGAACATTGTCACCGGCTACCTCGACAGCGCGGCCAAGGCCATGGGCCTGGATCAGCAGCCCGAGCACGACCGCCGCTATGACCAGGCCGACGAATACCTGCAAGTGCTGTACAAGCTCTGGGAAGGCAGCTGGGAAGACGGCGCGGTGCTCAACGACCGCCAGCAGCGGGTCTATGCCCAGCCCGACAAGGTGCACAAGGTCAAGCACCAGGGCGAGTTCTACCGGGTCGAAGGCTATCACCTCTGCGAGCCGTCGCCGCAGCGCACGCCGGTGCTGTTTCAGGCCGGCAGCTCCGAGCGCGGCCTGGGCTTTGCCGGCAACCATGCCGAGTGCGTGTTCATCAGCGGCCAGAACAAGGCCGCCACCCGTGCCCAGGTCGACAAGGTCCGCGCTGCCGCCGTGGCGGCCGGGCGTGACCCGCAGGCGATCAAGGTGTTCATGGGCCTGACGGTGATCGTCGCCCGCACTGAAGAACAGGCCAAGGCCAAGCACGCCGAGTACCTGCGCTATGCCAGCCCCGAAGCCGGTGTTGCGCACTTTGCCAGTTCCACCGCTATCGATTTCTCCGAGTACGAACTGGACGAGCCGATCCAGTACGTGAAAAGCAACGCCATCCAGTCTGCCACCAAGAACCTGCAGAACAACGACTGGACCCGGCGCAAGCTGCTCGAACAGCACGCCCTGGGCGGGCGCTATATCACCCTGATCGGCTCGCCGACCCAGGTCGCCGATGAGCTGGAAAGCTGGATCGCTGAAACCGGTCTGGACGGCTTCAACCTGGCGCGCACAGTCACCCCGGAAAGCTATGTCGACTTCATCGACCTGGTCATCCCCGAACTGCAACGCCGCGGTTCGTACAAGACCGCCTACGAACAGGGCAGCCTGCGCGAAAAACTCTTCGCCAGCGATCAGCCTCACCTGCCGGCAGACCATCCTGGCGCCAGCTATCGCCACACCACCACGACCCCGACGGGAGCGCTACAGCATGCTTAAGACCTTTATTGCCCGCCCGGTCGCAGCCCTGGCCTTGACCCTCGGCCTGTTCGGCGCCGCCCAGGCCGCCGATGCCTTGAAAGTCGGCACCACCGCGGCCTTCTCGATCCCGCTTGAAGCCGCCGTCAGCGAGGCCAAGAAACAGGGCCTGGACGTCGAACTGATCGAGTTCAGCGACTGGATCGCCCCCAATGTCAGCCTGGCGGCCGGCGACATCGACGTGAACTACTTCCAGCACATCCCGTTCCTGGAAAACGCCAAGGCCGCCGCCGGTTTCGACCTGGTGCCCTTCGCCCCGGGGATCATCAACAACGTCGGCCTGTACTCGAAAAAGTACAAGAGCTTCGCCGAGTTGCCCGAAGGCGCCAGCGTGGCCATCGCCAACGACCCGATCAACAGCGGCCGCGGTTTGCAGTTGCTGGCCAAAGCCGGCCTGATCACCCTCAAGCCCGGTGTCGGCTACAAGGCCAGCGAAGAAGACATCGTCGCCAACCCGAAGAAGCTGAAGATCCTCCAGGTTGAAGCAGTACAACTGGTGCGTGCCTACGACGACGCCGACCTGGTCCAGGGCTACCCGGCCTATATCCGCCTGGCCAAAACCTTCGACGCCACCTCGGCGCTGCTGTTCGACGGCCTGGACCACAAGGAATACGTGATTCAGTTCGTCATCCGCCCGCAGAGCAAGGATGACCCGCGCCTGGCCAGGTTCATCGACATCTACCAGCACTCACCGGTGGTGCGTGCCGCCCTCGACCAGGCCCACGGCAAGCTCTACCAAGCCGGCTGGGAGAGCTGAGATGAACGCCGTCAGCGCCCGCGTGGCGCAAGAGCAGCAGTCGCCCTTCGCGCCCCTGCAACAGGCCCGGCAACGGGCCTTGCACCCGGAGCTGGGCAACGCCCATGTCCGTTTCATTGGCCTCGGCAAGACGTACCCTGGCCAACAGGCTCCGGCGCTGGACGGCATCGACCTGAACATCCAGCACGGTGAGATCTTCGGCATCATCGGCCGCAGCGGCGCCGGCAAGTCGTCGCTGATCCGTACCATCAACCGCCTGGAGCAACCGAGCCATGGCCGGGTGCTGATCGACCAGGTGGACATCGGCGAGTACGACGAAGACCGCCTGGTACGCCTGCGCCGGCGTATCGGCATGATCTTCCAGCACTTCAACCTGATGTCGGCCAAGACCGTCTGGCAGAACGTCGAGTTGCCGCTCAAGGTCGCCGGCGTGCCCAAGGCCGAGCGCCAGCGCAAGGTTGCCGAATTGCTTGAGCTGGTCGGCCTGCAGGAGAAGCATCACGTCTACCCGGCGCAGTTGTCCGGCGGGCAGAAGCAGCGGGTCGGCATTGCCCGGGCGCTGGTACATGACCCCGAGATCCTGTTGTGTGACGAGGCTACGTCGGCACTCGACCCGGAAACCACCGAGTCGATCCTCGGCCTGCTGCGCGATATCAACCAGCGCCTGGGCCTGACCATCGTGCTGATCACCCACGAGATGGCGGTGATCCGCGATATCTGTCATCGGGTGGTGGTGCTCGAGCGTGGGCGCATCGTTGAACAAGGCGCGGTCTGGCAGGTGTTCGGCGATCCGCAGCATGAGGTCAGCAAGACCCTGCTCGCGCCCTTGCAGCCTGCTTTGCCAGCGGCGTTGCAGGCACGCTTGCAGCCGCAACCGGCGAGCCCGGACGCAGCGCTGGTGTTGAGCTTGCGAGTGAGTGGCAAAGACAAACAGGCGCCGGAGTTGTCTTCACTATTCGCCTTGCTCGGCGGCCGGATCAGCCTGCTGCAAGGCGGCATCGAACCGATCCAGGGCCGCGCGCTGGGGCAACTCGTGGTATCGGTGGCCAACTCGCCGCACAGCCACGAGCAAGTGATTGAGCGCGCCCGGCAGTGGGCTGCGCAGGTGGAGGTATTGGGTTATGTGGTTTGATCGCTTGCTCCAAGGTGTGCTCGACACCCTGCTGATGGTTGGCGTCTCGTCGCTGATCGCCCTGCTCGCCGGCGTACCGCTGGCGGTGATCCTGGTCACCAGTGGCAAGGGCGGGATCTTCGAAGCGCCCACCCTGAACCGCGTGCTCGGCGCCTTCGTCAACCTGTTCCGCTCGATTCCGTTCCTGATCCTGATGGTGGCCTTGATTCCCTTTACCCGCCTGATCGTCGGCACCACCTATGGCGTCTGGGCTGCGGTAGTGCCGCTGACCATCGCCGCCACACCGTTCTTTGCGCGCATCGCCGAAGTCAGCCTGCGCGAGGTCGACCACGGCCTGATCGAAGCGGCCCAGGCCATGGGCTGCCGGCGCTGGCACATCGTCTGGCATGTGCTGCTGCCCGAAGCCCTGCCGGGCATCGTTGGCGGCTTTACCATCACCCTGGTGACCATGATCAACTCCTCGGCCATGGCCGGCGCCATCGGTGCCGGAGGCTTGGGCGACATCGCCTATCGCTATGGCTACCAGCGCTTCGACAGCCAGATCATGCTGACGGTGATCGTCATGCTGGTGGTGCTGGTGGCGTTGATCCAGCTGGGTGGGGATCGGTTGGCAAAGGGCTTGAACAAGCGCTGAATCTATCGCGGGTCAAGCCCGCTCCCACAGGTCCAGAGGTAGTTCTGGACTTACCCCAAGGTGTCCAGCTTCTTGGGGGCAGCTCATTCTGTGGGAGCGGGCTGGACCCGCGATGGCGTAATCACTGACGCTGCGGCTCGCGGATCTTGTACCAGGCCACGTACAGCGCCGGCAAAAACAGCAGGGTCAGCAAGGTGGCGACGATGATCCCGCCGATCATGGCGTAGGCCATCGGCCCCCAGAACACTTCCCGGGCGATCGGGATCATGCCCAGGCTCGCCGCTGCCGCAGTCAGCAAAATCGGCCGGCGCCTGTGGTTAGTGGCTTCTAGCACCGCATCCCAGGGTGAATAACCCTGGGCTTCGTACTCGTCGATCTGGGTCACCAGGATCACCGAATTGCGGATGATGATACCGATCAGCGCGAGAATCCCCAGGATCGCCACAAAGCCCATCGGCGTGCCGGTCGGCACCAGCGCCAGGACCACGCCGATCAAGCCCAGCGGCGCCACACTGGCGACCAGGAACAGCTTCTGCACGCTGTGCAGCTGGATCATCAGGAAGGTGCCCATCATGAACAGCATCAACGGCACCACCTTGGCGATCGGGCCCTGGGCCTTGCCGCTTTCTTCCACGGTACCGCCGGTGGCGACGCCGTAACCCACCGGCAGCTTGCTGGCGAACTCGTCGATTTGCGGCTTGAGCTCGGCGACCAGGTCGGTCGGCTGGATTTCGCCGCGCACCGAGGCCTTGATGGTGATGGTCGGTTTGCGGTCGCGGCGCCACACCAGCGGCTGTTCCAGCTCATAGCGCACAGTGGCGAAGGCCAGCAGCGGGATCGAGGTGCCGTTGGGGGTGACGATCTGCAGGTTTTGCAGGGTCTGCGGTGTGCCGCGCTCGCTGTCTTCGGCGCGGGCGATGACGTCGATCAGGTAGATGTTGTCGTTGACCTCGGTGACCGGCGCGCCGCTGACGATGCTGTTCATCACGTTGGCCACGTCTTCGGACGACAGCCCGAGCTGGCGTGCTTTGTCCTGGGCGATTTCGACCCGCAGCACCTTGCCTGGCTCGTTCCAGTCGTAAATCATCTCGCCGATATGCTCGTTCTGGTCGAGCAACGAAGCCAGGGCGATGGCGTGCTTGCGTACTTCGTCGATGTCCTTGCCGCTGACCCGATACTGGATCGGCCGCCCGACCGGCGGGCCCATTTCCAGTGACTGGACGTTGCTGCCGATGCCGACGAAGTCTTCACGCAGGCGCTTTTGCAGGCGCGCCATCAATGCCTCGCGCGACTCCAGGCCCTTGCTGACGATTACCAGCTGGGCGTAGTACGGGTTCTGCAGTTGCTGGTCCAGCGGCAGGTAGAAACGGATCGCGCCCTGGCCGATGTAAGTGCTCCAGCGGACGATATCCGGATCGCCCTTGAGCGTGGCTTCAAGGCGATCCACCGCCTTGCGGGTTTCCTCGATCGAGGCGTTTTGCGGCAGGTTGAGGTCGACGAGGATTTCCGGGCGGTCCGAGGACGGGAAGAACTGGTTCTGTACAAAACGCATGCAGAACACCGCCAGCACGAACAGCAACACGGTGCCGATGATGGTCAGCCAGCGATGACGCATGCACCACAGCAGGCTGTTGCCAAAGGCCTTGCCGATACGCCCCGGCTCTTCGCTGTGCGGTTTGACCTTGGTGCTGAGGATATGCACGCCAAGCACCGGGGCAAACAGTACCGCCACCACCCAGGACACCAGCAGCGCCGCGGCAATTACCGCAAACAGCGTATAGGTGTACTCACCCGCGGAGCTGGCGTTGAGGCCGATCGGCACGAAACCGGCGACGGTCACCAGGGTACCGGTGAGCATCGGGAAGGCGGTCGAGGTATAGGCGAAGGTCGCCGCCTGCTCTTTGCTCTCGCCCATTTCCAGGCGCGTGACCATCACCTCGACAGTGATCATCGCATCGTCCACCAACAGGCCCAGGGCAATGATCAGCGCGCCCAGGGAGATCCGCTGCATGGTGATGCCGCTGTATTCCATGAAGATGAACACCATGGCCAGCACCAGCGGAATCGAGCAGGCCACCACCAGCCCGGCGCGTACCCCGAGGCTAATGAAACTCACCACCAGGACGATCACCACCGCCTCGAACAGGGCACTGGTAAAGCCGCCCACCGCTTCCTCGACCACCACCGCCTGGTCCGACACCGTGTGTACGCCAACGCCCACCGGCAGTTCGGCGACCACACTGGTCATTTTCTTGTGCAGGTCGGCACCGAACGCCTGGATGTTGCCGCCGGCCTTCATACCGATGGCAAGGCCAATGGCGGTCTGGCCGTTGTAGCGAAACATCGAGGTCGGCGGGTCGACATAACCGCGCTGGATATCAGCGATGTCAGCGAGGCGGAAGAAGCGGTCGTTGATACGCAGGTTGACCGCCTCGAGGTCTTTCTCCGAAGCGAACTGGCCAGTGGTACGCACCGATATGCGCTCGGGGCCGGCTTCGATCACCCCGGCCGGGGTCACCGCGTTCTGGCTCTGCAGGGCTTGCAGGACCTGACGCTGGTCGATGCCGAAGGAGGCCAGCTTGCGCGTGGAGAAGTTCAGGTAGAGCACTTCGTCCTGGGTGCCGATCATCTCGACCTTGCCCAGGTTGGGTACTTCGCGCACCTCGGCCCGCACCTGCTCGACGTAGTCGCGCAACTGGCGCATGGTCAGGCCGTCGGCGGTAAAGGCGTAGATCGAGCCGAACACATCACCGAACTCGTCGTTGAAGCCCGGGCCCTGGATGCCCTGGGGAAACTCGCCGCGGATGTCCTGGATCTTCTTGCGCACCTGGTACCAGATCTGCGGAATGTCCGCCGCTTTGGTGGTGTCGCGCAAGTTGACATATACGGTCGACTCGCCCGGGCGGGTGTAGCTTTTCACATAGTCGAGGGAGTCCAGCTCTTCGAGCTTCTTTTCGATGCGGTCGGTGACCTGGTACAGGGTTTCATCCTGGGTCGCTCCAGGCCAGCGGGTCTGAATGACCATGGTCTTGATGGTGAACGAAGGGTCTTCTTCACGGCCCAGGTTCATGTAGGAAAACACGCCCATCAGCAAGCCGACGAACATCAGGTACCAGACAAAGGATTGGTGCTTCAGCGCCCACTCCGACAGGTTGAAGCTTCCTTTCATTGCGGGTCTTCCTCGTCGACTATGACCTTCTGGCCCGGTTTGAGACTGTTCACACCCGCCGTCACCACCCGCTCGCCGGCCTGTACGCCGGCGCTCAGCACCACGGTGCTGGCGCTGCGTTCAAGCAACTTCACTTCACGGGTAGACACCGTTTTTTGCTGCGGATCGACGACCCACACCCGGGTCTTGCCCTCGCTCTCGAGCAGCGCCGATGCCGGCAGCTCGCTGCGCGGCGACACCGCCGAGCTCAGGGTGACGCTGATCGCCGTACCCAGGTGGAATGCCAGCGGTGTTTCGGCCAGGGTCAGGCGCGCACGCCGGGTACGGGTGGTGGCGTCGGCCTGGGGTTCGAGTTCACGCAGGGTGGCGGTGGTGCTGATGCTTGAGTCCAGTTGTGAAGCGACCAGGAACTTCAGCTCGCCGGACATCTGCTCGGCCAGGCTGGTGGGCAGGTCGATGACCGCTTCTTTGATATCCGGGCGGGCCAGGGTCACCACGGCCTGCCCGGCGCTGACGGTCTGCCCGGCTTCGGCCTGCCAGTTGGTGACCACGGCAGCGTGATCGGCCTTCAGCTCGCTGTAGCCGAGCTGGTCGCGGGCCTGGTCGACTGCCGCGCGCGCCTGCTCCAGGGAAGCGCCAGTGGTTTTCAGGTCGGTCTGGGCGATGTCCAGTTGCGCCTGGGCGCCCACGCCACGGTCGAACAGTTGCTGCTGACGGCGGGCATTGGCCTGGGCGTTGATCCATTGCGCCTGGACCTTGGCCAGGTCACCTTCGGCAGCGCGCAACTGGTTGCGCTGGTCGGTGGGATCAAGGCTGGCGAGCACGTCGCCCGGCTGCACCGAACTGCCGACATCCACCCAGCGCCGGGCGATACGCCCGCCTACGCGAAAGCCCAGAGTACTTTCAAAACGCGCCTGAATGCTCCCGGCAAAGCGACCGAGGTTGGCCTGGATCTGCGGTTCAACCAGCACCGACAACACCGGGCGTACCGGCTCCGGGGCTTCTGCTTCTTTGCCGCAGCCGGCCAGCAGCAGGGCACTGCACAAGATCAGTGTCAGCCTGTTCATTGCGCCACCCCGCTGTCGGCGGTCGGTGCCACTTGTACCTGCATGCCCGGGTTGAGCAACTGACCTCCGGCGACGACGACGGTCTCGCCACCCTTGAGGCCTTCACCGACCACCACCTTGCCGGTGAGGTAACGGATGACCTTGACCTTTTGCAGGCTGACCTTGTCGCCCTCACCCACCAGCCACACGGCCGGGTCGTGCAGGTCCTTGGTCAGTGCCGACCAGGGCAGTTCGATACTCGGCCTGCCCTGGGCATTGGCGGTGGCGGTGACCGGCGAGCCCAGTTCCATGCCCGCCGGCACGTTCTTCAGGGCTACCTTGACCTGCACCGTGCCGCTTTGCGCCGACACCGTCGGGGTGATTTCGCGCACGTGGCCCTCGGTCTGGATCTTCGGGTCATCCACCAGGCGCACGGTAATGGCACGCTCACTCGGCGGCGCTACCAGCAAGGATTCATAGACGTTGAACACCGCATCGCGGTCGCCATCGCGGGCCAGGCTGAAGATCGGCACCGTGGCCTGAACCACTTGGCCGACTTCGGCCTGGCGCTCGGTAATTACCCCGTCCGCCTCGGCGACCAGCGCGGTGTAGCTCAGTTGTTCACGGGCATTGGCCAGTTGCGCCTGGGCAGCCTTGAGGGCGCTCTGGCTGCTGCGCAAGGCGGCTTCGGCAGAGTCGTACTCGCTCTGGCTGGTGTAGCCCTTGGGCAACAGCTTTTGCTGGCGGACAAAAGCCGCGGCGGTCTGGGTCACGCGGGCCTGTTCGGCAAAGACCTCGGCCTTGGCCGAGTCGACGTTGGTCTGCAGGTCCTTGGGGTCAAGCCTGGCCAGTACCTGGTTAGCCTTGATGTGATCACCGACATCGACGCTGCGGGCAATGATCTTGCCGCCCACGCGAAACGAAAGGTCAGTCTGCACCCGCGCCTGAACATCACCGGTCAGGGTCACGGATGCCGCGAAATCACTGGGTTGAACACGTTGAACACCGACCCTGGGCAGTTCGGCTTCAGCGGCTTTTTTCTCCCCGCATCCCGTCAGCACCAGCAACACCCCCAGGCAGACGAGCGATAAAGGACGCAACACCGTCATGCAGGCTCCTTGCATGTGCCAGATCTATTTAGGAATGCGAGTGTTAGCGTAGATCAGGGTTCCCTTGATCGCTTGTCGGCATACACAATTCGTTCACCCTGTGGAATCGGCGATACTGCATCTTTGCCTGAATGGACGCTGCCATGCTGACCACCCTGGCTGTCGCCAACTACCGCTCGATCAATCACCTGGTGATGCCGCTGGCACGCCTTAACGTCATTACCGGGCCCAACGGCAGCGGCAAGTCCAACCTGTACAAGGCCCTGCGCCTACTCGCCGAGACGGCCCAGGGTGGCGTGGTCAATGCCCTGGCGGTCGAAGGCGGGCTGGAGTCGACGTTCTGGGCCGGCCCCGAGCAGATCAGCCGGCGCATGAGCAACGGTGAAGTCGCCATCCAGGGCGGCCCGCGCCAGCACGCCCGGCGCTTGCGCCTGGGTTTTGCCGACGAAGAGTTCGGTTACGCCATCGGCCTGGGCCTGCCAGAGCCGAGCGACTCACGCTTCGCCCTCGACCCGCAGATCAAGCGCGAAAGCATCTGGGCCGGAGCGCTGTACCGTCCGGCCAGCCTGCTGGTGGAACGCCAGGGGCCGATGGTCAAGGCCCGTGAAGGCCGCCAATGGGAGCTGCAGGCGCAGCACACGCCGAGTTTCGACAGCCTGTTCGACCAGGTCGGCAACCTGCGCTCATCGCCGGAAGTGTTGCTGCTGCGCGAGCGCATTCGCGGCTGGCGCTTCTACGATCACTTTCGCACCGACCGTGACGCCCCGGCCCGTCGCCAGCAACTGGGGACGCGCACGCCGGTGCTGCACCACGACGGCCGCGACCTGGCTGCTGCGCTGCAGACCATCATCGAGATCGGCGACCCGCACGCCTTGCAGGCAACCATCGCCGATGCCTTCCCCGGCGCACGCCTGGAAATCGATGCCGTGCCGGGTGGGGCGTTCGGGGTGTTGTTCTATCAAGAAGGCTTGTTGCGACCGCTGACCGCCGCCGAACTGTCGGACGGCACCTTGCGCTACTTGCTGCTGGTCGCTGCACTGCTGACCCCAAGGCCGCCAACCATGATGGTGCTGAACGAGCCGGAAACCAGCTTGCACCCGGACTTGTTGCCGGCGTTGGCGCGCTTGATCATCCGCGCATCGGAGCAGTGTCAGGTATGGGTAGTGTCACATGCACGGCGCCTGGTGGCGGCGCTGGAACAGGATGTGAGCTGCAATTCGATCGTGCTGGAGAAGGTGCTGGGACAGACCCGTGTTGCCGGTCAGGGGATGCTGGATGAGCCGGCCTGGCACTGGCCGGAGTAAAAACCAATCGCGGGGCAAGCCCGCTCCTACCCATTTGTAGGAGCGGGCTTGCCCCGCGAAGGGTTTCAGATCACGCCGAAACCGGCGCCGGCGCGCGGCGCACGTCCGGTTGCTTCCACGAGTCGGCAGCGCTTTCTTCGATCGCCTGCTGGATCGCCCGACGACGACGCTCTTCGGCCTGGCGGCTGAAGTACCAGACCATGAAGGTCACCAGCGACACACTGAGCAGGATCAGGCTGGCCACGGCGTTGATTTCCGGCTTCACGCCCAGACGCACGGCAGAGAAGACTTCCATCGGCAAGGTGGTCGAGCCCGGGCCGGACACAAAGCTGGCCAGTACCAGGTCGTCCAGCGACAGGGCGAAGGACATCATCCCGCCCGCAGCCAGCGACGGTGCGATCATCGGGATGGTGATCAGGAAGAACACCTTCCACGGCCGTGCACCAAGGTCCATGGCCGCTTCTTCGATCGACAGGTCGAGCTCACGCAGGCGCGCCGACACCACTACCGCCACATAGGCTGCGCAGAAGGTGGTGTGGGCGATCCAGATGGTGACGATGCCACGTTCCTGCGGCCAGCCGATCATCTGCGCCATGGCCACGAACAGCAGCAACAGCGACAGACCGGTGATCACTTCGGGCATTACCAGTGGCGCGGTGACCAGGCCACCGAACAGGGTACGGCCCTTGAAGCGGGTAACCCGGGTCAGCACGAAGGCTGCCAGGGTACCCAGCGCCACGGCGGCGATCGCGGTATAGCAGGCGATCTCCAGCGAGCGCATCACCGAGCCCATCAACTGGGTGTTGTCGAGCAGGCCGACGTACCACTTCACCGACCAGCCGCCCCACACCGTCACCAGCTTGGAGGCGTTGAACGAGTAGATCACCAGGATCAGCATGGGCAGATAGATGAACAGCAGGCCCAGGACCAACATCAATTTGGAGAAACTGAAACGTTTCATGCCCTGCCCTCCATCTCTTTGGCCTGACTACGGTTGAAGAGCAGGATCGGTACGATCAGGATCGCCAGCATCACTACCGCCAGGGCAGAGGCCACCGGCCAGTCACGGTTGTTGAAGAACTCTTGCCAGAGCACTTTACCGATCATCAGGGTTTCCGGGCCGCCGAGCAGTTCAGGAATGACGAACTCACCCACCACCGGAATGAACACCAGCATGCAGCCGGCGATGATGCCGTTCTTCGACAACGGCACGGTGATCTTCCAGAAGCTGTTGAAGGTGCTCGAACCGAGGTCAGAGGCCGCCTCAAGCAGGCTCTGGTCGTGCTTCACCAGGTTGGCGTAGAGCGGCAGGATCATGAACGGCAGGTACGAATAGACCACACCGATGTACACCGCAAGGTTGGTGTTGAGGATCTGCAACGGCTGATCGATCAACCCCAGCCACATCAGGAAGGCGTTGAGCAGGCCGTTGTTGCTGAGGATGCCCATCCAGGCATAGACGCGAATCAGGATCGCGGTCCAGGTCGGCATCATGATCAGCAGCAACAGTACCGTCTGGGTTTCCTTGCGCGCGTTGGCAATGGCATAGGCCATCGGATAGCCGATCAGCAGGCACAGCAGCGTGCTGACGAAGGCCATCTTCAACGAACCCAGGTACGCCGAGATGTACAGTTCGTCTTCGGTCAACAGGCCATAGTTGGCCAGGTTGAGCACCAGTTGCACCTTGTCTTCGACGTAGCTGTAGATCTCGGTGTACGGCGGGATCGCCACGTCGGCTTCAGCGAAGCTGATCTTCAGGACGATGAAGAACGGCAGCATGAAGAACAGGAACAGCCAGATGAACGGCACGCCGATCACCACATGGCGCCCCTCGGGTTTTATTCGGTTGAAGGCTCGCTTGAGCTTGCGGGCATTCATGAGCGCAGTACCACGCCGCTGTCATCCTCCCACCAGACGTAGACCTGGTCGTCCCAGGTCGGCCGGGTGCCCTGGCGCTCGGCGTTGGCGACGAACGACTGGACGATCTTGCCGCCAGGCAGCTCGACGTAGAACACCGAGTGGCCGCCCAGGTAGGCGATGTCGTGAACCTTGCCTCGCGACCAGTTGTGCTCGCAGGTTGGCTGCTCGGTGGTCACCAGCAGTTTTTCCGGACGCAGGGCGTAGGTGATGCGCTTGTCTTCCACCGAAGTGGTGACACCGTGGCCGACGTAGATCTTGCGCTCAAGCTCGGGGCTGGCGATCACCGCGTGGCCTTCGGCGTCGTCGACCACTTCGCCTTCGAACAGGTTGACGTTACCGATGAATTCGCAGACCAGGCGGCTGGTCGGGGTTTCATAGATGTCGATCGGGCTGCCGATCTGGGCGATCCAGCCCAGGTGCATGATGGCGATGCGCTGGGCCATGGTCATGGCCTCTTCCTGGTCGTGGGTCACCATCACGCAGGTCACGCCGACCCGCTCGATGATTTCCACCAGCTCCAGTTGCATCTGCGAGCGCAGCTTCTTGTCCAGCGCGCCCATCGGCTCATCGAGCAACAGCAGTTTCGGCCGCTTGGCCAGCGAACGGGCCAGGGCCACACGCTGACGCTGGCCACCGGAGAGCTGGTGCGGCTTGCGCTTGGCGTACTGGGTCATGTGTACCAGCTTGAGCATCTCGGCCACGCGGGCGTCGATCTCCGACTTGGGCATGCGGTCCTGCTGCAGGCCGAAGGCGATGTTCTGGGCCACGGTCATGTGCGGGAACAATGCGTACGACTGGAACATCATGTTGATCGGCCGCTCGTAGGGCGGCATATCGGTAATGTCTACACCATCGAGGAAGATACGCCCCTCGGTTGGCCGTTCGAAGCCGGCGAGCATGCGCAGCAAAGTGGATTTGCCGGAACCCGAGCCACCGAGCAGGGCGAAAATCTCGCCCTTCTTGATTTCCAGGGACACATCGTCCACGGCGACCGTTTCGTCGAACTTTTTCGTGACCCGGTCGATTTTGACCAGCACCTGTTTAGGTTGCTGGTCGCCCTCGAGGGCTTTCTTATAGGCACCGGAGGCAACTGCCATTTGTGAAACTCCCAACAAGATTTTTTGCGTCCGCCCCTGCCGTGACGGACCCTGGATTTTTACTTGCCCGACTTGACCTTGGTCCAGCTACGGGTCATCAACCGTTGCACCTTGGGAGGTAGCTCGGAGTTGACGTACAACTTGTCCAGCACTTCTTGCGGTGGGTAAACCGCTGCGTCGGTTCGCACGCTCTGGTCCATCAGATCGCCAGCCTTGGGGTTCGGGTTGGCGTAACCGACGTAATCACTGACCTGGGCAATGACCTCAGGCTGCAGCAAATAGTTGATGAAGGCATGGGCCTCTTTGACATTCTTGGAGTCCTTGGGGATCGCCAGCATGTCGAACCAGAGGTTGCCGCCTTCCTTGGGAATCGCATAGGCCACCTTGACGCCCTTGCCGGCTTCTTCGGCGCGGGACTTGGCCTGGAATACATCGCCGGAAAAACCGGCAGCCACGCAGATGTCGCCGTTGGCCAGGTCCGAGATGTATTTGGAGGAATGGAAGTAGGTCACGTAAGGACGCACGGCCAACAGCTTCTTCTCGGCGTCGGCGTAGTCCTTGGGGTTGGTGCTGTTGGGATCGCGCCCCATGTAGTTGAGCACTGCCGGGAGCATCTCGTCGGCCGAGTCGAGGAAGGCGACCCCGCACTTGGAGAGCTTCTTGATGTTCTCCGGTTCGAGCAGCACAGCCCAGGAATCGATCTTGTCGGTGCCCAGCGCCGCCTTGACCTTCTCGACGTTATAGCCGATGCCATTGGTGCCCCACAGGTAGGGGACGGCGTACTGGTTGCCCGGGTCGTTCTTTTCCAGACGCTTCATCAGCGCCGGGTCGAGGTTCGCGTAATTGGGCAGCAGCGCCTTGTCGAGCTTCTGGAACGCACCCGCCTTGATCTGCTTGCCGAGGAAATGGTTGGACGGCACCACCACGTCATAGCCGGTGCGACCGGCCAGCAGCTTGCCTTCCAGGGTTTCGTTGGAATCGAAGACATCCTGCACCGGCTTGATGCCAGTAGCTTTTTCGAAGTCTGCGAGGGTGGTCTGACCGATGTAGTCGGACCAGTTATAAATGTGCACCGTGGGCGCCGCTTGGACGCTGATCGCCAGCGTCAGACCCGCTCCAGCCAACAAGGCCTTGCGAAATACAGAAAT
Organism: Pseudomonas sp. 2835; assembly: GCF_050435905.1. NCBI lineage: Bacteria > Pseudomonadati > Pseudomonadota > Gammaproteobacteria > Pseudomonadales > Pseudomonadaceae > Pseudomonas > Pseudomonas sp. 2835. The sequence goes on from NZ_JBNDLE010000007.1 coordinate 325,311, forward strand.
AGACAAGTGGGAGGTCCTCACAAATGTGCCAGTGGCAAACGACAGAAATACCTGCCGGATAAGCAAACCGGCGCGCAACTTACCTTCGATGCACTCGTGCCGCAAAAAAAATTTGTGCTTTCATGCTCCCTGGACGGGATTTACACCGCGTCCAGGGAGGTAACCAGCTTTACTTGCCCGATTTGATCTTGGTCCAGCTGCGAGTGATTTCGCGCTGGGCCTTGGCACCCGGGTCAGCAATTGCATACAGCTGCTTCTTCACATCAGCTGGTGGGTAAATACTCGGATCGCCCGAGATGTCCTTGTCTACCAGCGCGGTAGCCGCCTTGTTGCCGTTCGGGAAACGTACGGCGTTGGTGATCTCGGCCATGACTTCCGGCTGCATCAGGAAGTCCATGAACTTGTAGGCGGCTTCGACGTTGACGGCATCTTTAGGGATGGCAACCATGTCGTAGAAAGTACCGGCGCCTTCTTTCGGAATGACGTAGTCCAGCTTGACCTTGTCACCGGCTTCGTGGGCACGGGCCTTGGACTGCTCCAGGTCACCCGAGTAACCCACGGCGACGCAGATGTTGCCGTTGGCCAGGTCCGAGATGTACTTGGAGGAGTGGAAGTAACCGATCGACGGACGCACGCTGAGGAACAGGTCTTCAGCGGCTTTGAGGTCTTCCTTGCTGGTGCTGTTGGTTGGCTTGCCCAGGTAGTGCAGCGCGGCCGGGATCATTTCGGTCGGCGCATCGAGGAAGCTCACGCCGCAGCTCTTGAGCTTGGCGATGTTTTCCGGCTTGAACACCACGTCCCAGGAATCGATCTTGTCGATGCCAAGCGCCGCCTTGACCTTCTCCGGGTTGTAGCCGATGCCGATGGAGCCCCACATGTACGGGAACGCATGCTTGTTGCCCAGGTCGCTGGCATCGCCAACGGCCTTGAGCAGGTCTTCGTCGAGGTTCTTCCAGTTTGGCAGCTTGGAGCGGTCCAGCTCCTGGTAGACGCCGGCCTTGATCTGTTTGGCCAGGAAGTTGTTCGACGGTACGACCACGTCGTAGCCGGACTTGCCTGCCAGCAACTTGGCCTCAAGGGTTTCGTTGCTGTCGAACACGTCGTAGACGACCTTGATACCGGACTGTTTTTCGAACTTGGCGACGGTGTCTGGTGCGATGTAATCGGACCAGTTATAGACGTGCAGTACTTTGTCATCCGCCTGAACAGCACTGGCCATGGCGCCCATCAGGGACACGGCCAACAACGTCTTGCCCAATTTCTTCATGCGTAATGCTCCAGAATTTTTATTTAGCCATCTGTTCAGCGGCCGGCTTATTCGGCGCAAGCCCCGAGCGACTGAAACAGCCGCTAGTCTGGCAAGTTACAAGGCGCTCTTTCAACAAAAGAGGCACCTTGAAACCCATTGATGCCATTACGCTAGCCTAGCACCTGGCTATTTCAGCGCTTCGAGCGTCAGGTCCAGGCATTTGCGCGCCTTTTCCACCAGCTCGTCGATCTCGGCGTGGCTGATTACCAGCGGCGGCGCGATGATCATGGTGTCACCCACGGCGCGCATGATCAGGCCGTTGTCGAAGCAGAACTGACGGCAGATCATGCCGGCACCCTGGCCTTCGTAACGGGCGCGGGTGGCCTTGTCCTTGACCAGCTCGATGGCACCGAGCATGCCCAGGCCACGCACTTCGCCCACCAGCGGGTGATCGTTGAGCTCACGCAGACGTTTCTGCAAATACGGTGCCGTTTCTGCCTGAACGCGCTCGATGATCTTCTCGTCGCGCAGGATCCGCAGGCTTTCCAGGCCTACCGCCGCCGCCACCGGGTGGCCGGAGTAAGTAAAGCCGTGATTGAAATCGCCGCCTTCGCTGAGCACCTTGGCCACTTCGTCACGCACGATCACACCGCCCATAGGGATGTAACCGGAGGTGAGGCCCTTGGCGATGGTCATCAGGTCGGGCTTGAGGTCGTAGTAATCGGAGCCGAACCACTCGCCAGTGCGACCGAAGCCACAGATCACTTCGTCTGCAATAAACAGGATGTCGTACTTGGCGAGGATTTCCTTGATCTTCGGCCAGTAGGTTTCTGGCGGAATGATCACTCCGCCTGCGCCCTGGATCGGCTCGGCAATAAAGGCGGCGACCTTGTCTTCGCCGACTTCGAGGATTTTCTTTTCCAGCTGCTCGGCAGCCCAGACCCCGAACTCGTCCGGGGTCATGTCGCCGCCTTCACCGAACCAGTACGGCTGCGGGATGTGCTCGATGCCCGGCAGCGTGCCGCCCTGGGCATGCATGCCGCTCATGCCGCCCAGGGCAGCACCGGCCACGGTGGAACCGTGATAGCCGTTGATGCGGCCGATGATTACCTGCTTCTGCGGCTTGCCCTTGAGCGCCCAGTAGTGGCGGACCATGCGCAGGTTGGTGTCGTTGCCTTCAGAACCGGAACCGGTGAAGAACACATGGGTCATGCCCTTGGGCGCCACAGCGGTAACCGCCTTGGCCAGCTCCAGTGCCGGTGGGTGGGCAGTCTGGAAGAACAGGTTGTAGTACGGCAGCTCGCGCATCTGCTTGGCGGCCACTTCAACCAGCTCTTCACGGCCGTAACCGACCGCCACGCACCACAGGCCCGCCATGCCATCGAGGATCTTGTTGCCCTCGCTGTCCCACAGGTGCACACCCTCGGCTTTGGTGATAATCCGCGGCCCCTTCTCTTTCAGCTGTTGATAGTCACTGAAAGGTGCCAGGTGATGCTCACTGCTAAGGGTTTGCCACTCACGGGTTTGCGGGTTGTTGACGCTCATGTGCTTCTCCGTTTGTTGACGGCCGCGGTCCTGCGGCTCCGGGTTGATCAGACCGCAAACAGCAGGAACTCACGTTCCCAGGAGCTGATTACGCGTTTGAAGTTTTCATGCTCGGCGCGTTTGGTGGCGACGTAGCCGGTAATGAATTTCTTGCCCAGGTACGGTTCCAGCGCCTTGCAGTTTTCCATGCGCTCGAGGGCGTCCTCGATGGTCAGCGGCAAGCGCAGGTTGCGCCGCTCGTAACCACGGCCCTGTACCGGCGCGCTCGGCTTGATGCCTTCGACCATGCCGATGAAGCCACACAGCAGGCTGGCGGCGATCGCCAGGTACGGGTTGGCGTCGGCGCCTGGCAGACGGTTCTCGACCCGGCGGTTCTGCGGGCCGGCATCCGGTACACGCAGGCCAACGGTACGGTTCTCTTCGCCCCACTCGACGTTCACCGGTGCCGAGGTATCGGGCAGGAAGCGGCGGAACGAGTTGACGTTGGGTGCGAACAGCGGCAGCACCACCGGGATGAACTTCTGCAGGCCGCCGACGTGGTTGAGGAACAGTTCGCTCATGCGCCCGTCTTCATCCGAGAAGATGTTCTTGCCGGTGTGCACGTCGATGATGCTCTGGTGCAGGTGCATGGCGCTGCCCGGCTCGCCGGTCATCGGCTTGGCCATGAAGGTGGCGGCAACGTTGTGCTTGAGCGCGGCCTCGCGCATGGTGCGTTTGAACACCAGGATCTGGTCGGCCAGCGACAGCGCGTTGCCGTGACGGAAGTTGATTTCCATCTGCGCCGTGCCGTCTTCGTGGATCAGCGTGTCGAGGTCCAGGTTCTGCAGCTCGCACCAGTCGTAGACGTCCTCGAACAGCGGGTCGAATTCGTTGGCCGCTTCGATCGAGAACGACTGGCGGCCGGTTTCCGGGCGCCCGGAGCGGCCAATCGGCGGCTGCAGCGGGAAGTCCGGGTCTTCGCAGCGCTTGGTCAGGTAGAACTCCATCTCGGGCGCCACGATCGGCTGCCAGCCCCGGTCGGCGTAGAGTTTCAAGACCTTCTTGAGCACGTTGCGCGGCGACAGCTCGACCGGGTTGCCCTGCTTGTCATAGGTGTCGTGGATCACCTGGGCAGTCGGCTCGATGGCCCAAGGCACGAGAAACACCGCGTTCTCGTCGGGGCGGCAGATCATGTCGATGTCGGCCGGGTCGAGCAGTTCGTAATAGATGTCGTCATCGACATAGTCGCCGGTCACGGTCTGCAGCAACACGCTCTCGGGCAGGCGCATGCCTTTTTCGGCGATGAACTTGTTGGTCGGCGAGATCTTGCCACGGGTGATACCGGTGAGGTCGCTGATCAGACACTCGACTTCGGTGATCTTGTGTTCTTTCAACCAATCGGTGAGCTGGTCGAGGTTGCTACTCATAAATACCTCAGGAGGTAAATGTCTGGACAGACGTCAGGACGAGACCCGGAGTGGGCCGTCCCAGACATTCTGGATGCCCTACGGGGCTAAAGCAAAAGTCAGGCGCAGGGAGACCGCAACGGGCAGTTCCCGCAAGGCTGACGAGCCCGCTATAGTGATGGCAGAGGTCATTCGAAGTAGCGTCGGCAGCAGGCAGGGCGCCTGGGCCGTCAATTATTTCAGCCGGGGCGCAAGGTGCTGGCGCGTGGCGCAAGCCACCCGCGAGGAACGCGTGCAAACCGTTCTGTGAACGGCGGGCGATGATGCCGGTTGTCGGCAGGCGTGACATGTAACCCCCGGTATTATTGGTGTTATGGGTTGCCACCGAGCTTAGCCTTGTTCATTTTTTTACACAACACCCCCGTAAAAAATAGAACACGGTCCGCTCAAGATCGCCGTTACCGTACGAAAGCAGCCCTTGTCGGCGCCCCCAATTGCAGCAAAAATGCCGCTTGAGGGCCATTTTAGGGCATCATGGGGCTGGCTTGACTTCAGCATGGCTTTCCGATTGACTGAACCTGCAAGCCCCCATTGATTGATATTTTTAACAACAAAGGTGTTGCATCATGTCGGTACCCCCGCGTGCCGTTCAGCTTAACGAAGCGAACGCGTTCCTTAAGGAACATCCTGAGGTTCTCTACGTTGACCTTCTGATTGCAGATATGAATGGTGTGGTGCGCGGCAAGCGCATCGAGCGCACCAGCCTCCACAAGGTTTACGAGAAAGGCATCAACCTGCCGGCCTCCCTCTTCGCCCTGGATATCAACGGCTCGACCGTCGAAAGCACCGGCCTTGGCCTGGACATCGGCGATGCCGACCGCATCTGCTATCCAATCCCGGACACCCTGTCCAACGAGCCTTGGCAAAAGCGCCCGACCGCGCAACTGCTGATGACCATGCACGAGCTCGAAGGCGAACCGTTTTTCGCCGACCCGCGGGAAGTCCTGCGCCAGGTGGTGAGCAAGTTCGACGAGCTGGGCCTGACCATTTGCGCCGCGTTCGAGCTTGAGTTCTACCTGATCGACCAGGAGAACGTGAACGGCCGTCCGCAGCCGCCGCGCTCGCCGATCTCCGGCAAACGTCCGATCTCGACCCAGGTCTACCTGATCGACGACCTCGACGAGTACGTCGACTGCCTCCAGGACATCCTCGAAGGCGCCAAGGAACAAGGCATTCCTGCCGACGCCATCGTCAAGGAAAGCGCCCCGGCGCAGTTCGAAGTCAACCTGCACCATGTTGCCGACCCGATGAAGGCCTGCGACTACGCGGTACTGCTCAAGCGCCTGATCAAGAACATCGCCTACGACCATGAGATGGATACCACCTTCATGGCCAAGCCCTACCCGGGCCAGGCGGGTAATGGTCTGCATGTCCATATCTCGGTGCTGGACAAAGATGGCAAGAACATCTTCACCAGCGAGGATCCCGAGCAGAACGCCGCACTGCGTCACGCGATCGGCGGTGTGCTCGAGACCCTACCGGCGTCGATGGCGTTCCTGTGCCCGAACGTCAACTCGTACCGCCGTTTTGGTGCCCAGTTCTACGTACCGAATTCGCCAAGCTGGGGCCTGGACAACCGTACCGTGGCCCTGCGCGTGCCAACCGGCACCCCGGACGCCGTGCGCATCGAACACCGCGTAGCCGGTGCCGACGCCAACCCGTACCTGCTGATGGCCGCCGTACTGGCCGGTGTTCACCATGGCCTGACCAACAAGGTCGACCCGGGCGAACCGGTTGAAGGCAACTCCTACGAGCAGAACGAGCAGAGCTTGCCGAACAACCTGCGTGATGCCCTGCGCGAGCTGGACGACAGCGAGATCCTGGCCAAGTACATCGATCCGAAATACATCGATATCTTCGTGGCCTGTAAAGAGAGCGAGCTGGAGGAGTTCGAACACTCCATCTCCGACCTTGAGTACAACTGGTATCTGCATACCGTGTGATGCTTGAGGGCCTTATCGCGGGGGGAATGGGGGGGGGGGGGGGGGGGGGGCCCGCCCCCCACAGCGGCAGAGCAACGCGGGGCGGCGCGCCGGGGCCGGGGGCGGGGGGGACGAAGACCAGAAAAAGATCAAAAAGAG